>CALFEP010000110.1 GCA_937950125.1 uncultured Bacteroidota bacterium | reverse complement strand
GTGTTTCATTCGATGGACTCCATTATTGGTTCGATCCTGTTATCGGTGTTGGAACATACCTTATTCATTACTGTTTCACCGAACCGTCAACCGGTTGCACCAACTGTTGCGAATTTAACTTCTACGTTCGTCCGCTGCCCGTGGTTGAATGTCCGGAAGATTTCACCATCTGCATCGATACCGATCCGTTTGACCTGACTGGTGCTACCCCTGTGGGCGGCGATTATTCGGGTGACGGTGTGAGCGGTAGTGTTTTCTATCCCGCCGATGCAGGCGCTGGCGAACACGTTATAACTTACACGTACACCGATCCCATCTCGGGCTGCACCAACTTCTGCGAGTTCATCATCACCGTGATTGAAACAACGGTCGAATGTCCTGATGATGTGGCAGTTTGTCTGAACGATCCACCGTTTGAATTAACCGGTGCAACTCCTGAGGGAGGTACTTACTCAGGTATGGGCGTGATGAATGGTTGGTTTGATCCCATGATAGCTGGGGTTGGTTTCCATACCATTACTTACACATATGGTATTCCGGGAACCAACTGCTTCGGAACATGCACCTTTGTCATTCACGTCAAACCATTGCCGCAAGTGGATTGCCCCGGCGATTTCGAAATTTGCTATAAATCGCCAACCATCTTACTCAACAATGCATGGCCGCAAGGTGGCGAATATTCAGGAACCGGAGTATTCTTCGATGATGGATTCTATTATTTTGATCCATCGGTTGGACTGGGAGATTTTGTTATCACCTATTGTTTTACCGATATGGCAACGGGTTGCACCAACTGCTGTGAATTTGTGATTACCGTTTATGCTGATCATATCATTGAGCTTCCTGAGGGTTGGAGTGGTGTTTCAAGCTTCATTGTCCCGGATGATCCTGATATTACCCAGGTTACATACCCCATCTTCTACCAGCTCGTTCAGATGTACAATTACGAAGGAATGTACTGGCCAGAGGAAGAAATTAATACATTGGGAACATGGGATCCATATTCAGGATATTTCATCAAGGTAAACGATGATGCCACATTGCCCATCTGCGGAAGCGAAGTAATGGAAAAGACTGTAAACCTGAGCGTTGGCTGGAATATAATTCCGGTTCTCACCTCGTATCCATATCCAATCAACCAATTGTTTACAGGTACTTCCGGGTTCCAGATAGCAAAAGAAATAGCCGGAACGGGCATTTACTGGCCACAATTCAACATCAACACCATTGGTGCTGTATTGCCCGGAAAAGCATATCTTGTCAGAATGGCTACCGAAGGCAGCATTACATATCCCACAGCACCATACGCCTTATCAGGTGATTTGCCTTACAACAAAACTGAAATTGTATCACCATGGAACAATGTTTATTCAACTCCTTCATCACACATTGTGGTGTTCAATCTCAGTGATCATCTTTTTGAAACTGGCGACATTATTGGAGGTTTCACTGCCAATGGATTGTGTACAGGCATAACTGCAGTTGATAAGAATAACAATCCGTTCGCACTCAGTTTGAATGGTGATGATAACCTTACTGCTGAAATTGACGGATTTACTCCTGGTGAAATGCTCACCTACAACCTGTACCGCCCCTCAACCGGCGAAACATTCGCCTTGCAGGTGACTTACAATCCGGATATGAATACTGGTTTGTTCGAAAACTATGGTTTATCTGAAGTCAGAACTGTGAAAATGACCTCCACAGGAACTGTTGAAATGAGCAAAACGAATCTCAGGATTTATCCAAATCCATCACTTGGAGTTTTCCATATTGATGGCATGAATGGATATTCAAAGATTTCAGTAATCAATACATACGGTGAAGAAATCTTCAGCAACGACTTCACATTGCCCGGAAAGCTTGATCTTTCAGGCAAACCTGATGGAGTCTATTTTATCAGAATTGAAACAGGACAGGGTGTGTTCTTTGAAAAATTGATTGTCAAATAGCATTATAACCTGATCTAAGGAGGATTACGATTAAAACCCCTTCCAATCCGCTGATTTTCGGGTTGGAGGGGTTTTGTTTTTTAAAAAATAATAACTGATAACCAAACCTATTACCATGAAAACAAAATCTATTCTTTCTGCACTTTTGGTTGTTTTAGTATTTTTTGAAGTTAACGCTCAAAGTGTTAACGATTACAGGACCAAACAAACAGGCTATTGGACGAATGCCTCAACATGGGAGCGTTGGAATGGCTCTGCGTGGGTAAATGCCTCAACCTATCCGCAGGCAACCGGATCGGGTGTTATTACAATTCAGGCCTGGCATGAAGTACATGTTACAGTTGCCAACCTTGAGGTTGACCAGGTTGTAGTTTGGCCTTTAGGGGTAATCAATATTGCCGGCAGCGGCGAAATTGAAGTTGAAGACGGGCCGGGTGACGACCTGGCGGTTTATGGAAACATTGTTGATGCCGGCGACATTACCAAAGGTTCGGGCAGCACCATTGTTTTTTATGCAGGGTCAAAATATCAACATGCACAGGACGGCGGGCGAATTCCTGAGTCAACCTGGTATCCAACCTCCACCATTGAGATTAAAGATGTTTATGATACCAAACCACTTGGTTTAAGCCAAAGTTTTGGAAATTTCACGTGGAATTGCACCTATCAGACCGATGACATAAACTTTGCCGGTGATCTTACTACGGTACAAGGCAATTTTACGGTAACATCCACCAACGGTAAAGAGCTTAAAATGTCGAATACTGCAACACGAACCATTAATGTTGGCGGGAATTTCGTGCTTACCAACGGACTGTTTATCCTGTCGGGAGCAGGTGCTGATAACACCCTTAATATCAATGGAAACCTGACTTTAAGTGGTGGATATTTCTGGATGTCGATGGGTGCAGGATACGCTACCATCAACCTGAAAGGCAACTTTACGATGAACGGAGGCGAAATGTACCAGGATGCCAGCTACAACCGTGCAAACTTCAACTTTAATGGTACTTCGATTCAAACATACTACCGGACGGCCGGAACTCTGTATTACGGAATCAATTTTACAGTAAAAAGTGGTGCTGTTGTTGATTTTGGATCCAGTGTACTGGGAAATTACCTATATACAACCGGTACTTTTACCCTCGAAAGCGGGGCATCCATAAAAACAGCGCATCCTGATGGATTATCTTCAACTGGATCTGTTGGAACAATTCAGAATTATGGCTCTCGCTCATTTCACGCCAACGCAAATTATTACTTCTACAAGAGTGGTTCACAGGCAACTGGCAGCGGCTTACCAACAACATTAAGCGGGTTATTGGCAGTAGGTACAACCAACAATGCCACGAGTTTAAGCCTGACCAACAGCCCGACGACCATTAACAATAAGCTGCTTTTGGTAAGCAACAACTCGCTCAACAGCAGCCTTTCATCAGGAACCCTCGTTTATGGTTCTTCAGCCACACTCGAATATCAGGGAGCATCGTCACAAAACACTGCCTCGGGCGAATTTCCGGCATCTTCCGGTCCGTATCATTTACTAATCAACAACCCAAACGGAGTTGCACTTCATGCTTCAAGATCCATCAACGGAACCCTGTACCTTACTTCCGGTGCGTTTTCCATAGGAGCCAATACGCTTACACTAAATGGTGCTTTAACAATAACCTCCGGCAGTTTAACCGGAGGAAATACGTCAAATCTCACCATCGGAGGAAGCGGGGCTTCGGCCACCTTACCATCAATCACACTGAATAACCTCACCATTAACCGCTCAAACGGAATTATCCTTGGCGGGAATGTCACCACACAAGGAACTCTTTCGCTGCAAAGCGGAAATCTTTCAATTGGCACTAACACAATGTATATTAATGGATTAATAATAAAAACCAGCGGCAATCTTACAGGTGGAAACAGTTCAACAATTGTTTTTGGTGGATCTGGCGCTGCCACCGGTTTGTACGCAATTACACTCAACACATTAACCATCAACCGGCCAAATGGCATTAACATGCTCGGAAATGTTACGGTGAAAAACACGCTAAATCTTACATCCGGCAATTTTTCCATTGGAAGCAACACGCTCA
Organism: uncultured Bacteroidota bacterium; assembly: GCA_937950125.1. Classification (GTDB taxonomy): domain Bacteria; phylum Bacteroidota; class Bacteroidia; order Bacteroidales; family 4484-276; genus CALFEP01. The sequence continues at coordinate 10,296 of CALFEP010000110.1, read as the reverse complement.
CTCTTGATGGGATTTTTTTACAGACAACCGGAAGTCTGGAAGGCGGCACAAATTCCAGCCTTGAAATAAACGAAAACCTCAGTTCAACCACACTCCCACCGGTAACATTGAATAACCTGACCATCAGCCGGACAAATGGCGCAACAATGGCTGGAGATGTAAGTGTTTGCGGGTATTTAAACCTGTATTTAGGAGGACTGTCAATCGGCAACAACACACTTTCCATTTCCGGATTCATCAACCAAACATCAGGATACCTCGCCGGTGGAGCAGGATCCAATATGATTTTTGGCAGCAACGGCTATAGTACTCTTCTACCAGGCATTTTGCTAAACAACCTCTATGTTTACAGGGCTGGCGGAGTTGAACCATCAGGTGATGTTGAGGTTCTTGGCAATTTGAAAACTGAAAACGGGTTGTTGAAGATTACCGGACACATTTTAAAAACCGGTACACAAACCGACATCAACACAGGTGGGATTCTTTGGATTAACACCGGTTCACAGCTCGAAATTGCCTCAGGAACCACCCTGAATGTAAATAGCGGTGGGCTTCTCAAAGTTACGGGTGATGTTTTTTATCCTGCCCTGGTGACTCAGAATCCTGATTCAAAAGGCTATTATGCCCTTTCGGTGAACAGCGGTGGAACCATTGCCGCACAATACGCCACTTTCGAGTACATGAATTATGATGGAATCCTGGTAAACGAAGGCGCACAGGTGGATGTATCACTTAGCTTCAAATCGTGCACTTTCCAGTTTGGTGAACCCGGTGGCCAGCTATTAACTATTGATAATGAACAGGATATTGCAATTTCAGATGCTGTTTTTCCTGAGAACACCTGGGGCAGCAATTTCAACGTTTCGAAGAATTTTGATTATGGATCGGTTATTTTTGAGAATGCCACGGGACTATTTTCCGGCGAGGGTTACGAAAACGATCCGTACTACCGCATTGAATGGTCGGGAGGTGGCGGTGGTGGCGACATCCAGGAGTTAACCATTCCTGAAGGCTGGAGTGGAATTTCAACATGCGTTGTTCCGGATGTTCCGGATGTTGAAATAATGTTTGAACCCATTTACAACGAACTCGTTATGCTTTACAACCAGGTGGGATTGTACTGGCCGGGACAAAACATCAATACCCTCGGGGAGTGGAATGTTTACAGCGGTTACACCATCAAAGTAACCCAGGATGTTAATCTTGTAATTACCGGCACACTGGTCGCCGAACGGAATGTATTCATCAAACCAGGCTGGAATATGGTACCGGTATTTTCAAATGTTGAAGCACTGCCGGTTTTATTATCGCTTCCCGGGTTTGTCGTGGCAAAAGGAATTGCCACCAACGAAATCCTGTGGCCCGAATTCAATATTGAAAGTCTTGAAATGCTGAATGTTGGAAAAGCCTATCTTGTTTATTCAACCATGCCTGGATTGCTCGTGTACCCATCACCTGACGAAAAAACCACCTTCCGTAAACCTGCATCAAATACAAATATCAACTCACCCTGGAACGCAATTGCTTTCACAGCAAATTCGCACCTTGTAGCATTTTCAGGGGATTATAACACCACGTTAGAACCCGGAGATTTCATTGGCGCTTTTACAAAAGATGGACTGTGCGCAGGATGGAAAGAAATCGCTGGAAACGCAAAGCCTTTTGCTCTGATCGTGAACGGTGATGATCCCTTAACCGAAGTTGCCGACGGATTTGCCGAGAATGAGCAGCTGCAATTCAGGGTTTACAAGTCATCATCCGCGAAGATTTATGACCTTTCGGGAACCTGGAATCCCGAAATGAATGCGGGAATTTTCACGACAAACGGCTTATCTGAAATTATTGCTGTAAAAGCAGCAATAACTGACGTATTGCCGGCTTCAGACACTCATCCCGTCATTTTTCCAAACCCTTCATGCGGAATAATTACCGTTGGGGAAATTACCACCAAGTCAGTTATTCAGGTGATCACTCCCTCCGGAGAATCCGTCTTTTCTACTGAACTTTTCACACCGTCACAAATTGACCTCACCTTTTTACCATCAGGTATTTATTTCATCAGCATAAAAACGGACAAAGACATGTTCTTTGAAAAACTGATTATCAAATAACCCGCATTTTTGGCCAATTCTCCGCCCAAAAGCGGGGAATTCCGGGACAAATCTCCAATGCCCCGTTTATTTGCCACAAGCAGGTAACGGGGCTTTTTATTTTGATTTTCACCCAATTGGGTTAATAAAAGGGTTGTTTTGATCGCCAAAATGAACTATGATTTTTCATCTTATTCTGATACTAAAAAATAATGTGGGATATCATATTGATAAAGAATACTTTATGGTATTCGGATTTAGGATTTCATTCAAAAAGACATCTGGCACGTGTGTTGTCTTTCATAATTTAATGAATTGATAACCAAAATGAAAGGAGCAAACTATGGCACAAAAAACAAAAGAAATCTAAAATGGAATACAATCAAAGAAGCCTTGAAGAACAAATTATTTATTCTCAAAAAAGAGAGGAGTTTAAAATGAAAAAAAATGTGTTTTACCTATTAGTTATAATGTTAATACTAAAAATACCAATGATGATTTTTTGTCAGGAACGTGATATCAAACTCACCAAAAACCCAGACAAATTAATTATCCAGAAACAAACAGACACAGATGTCCTGTATTCACAGCTTGCACAGCCGTCGAATGAAGATTTTATCATTTGCCAGGATGCAACTGATCTGCCGGAATATTCCACCGAGGGAGCAGATGATTTTCAGGTACCTGATGGAAAAATCTGGGCAATTTATGAAATTTATGTGATAGGATTTTTTACTGATCTTGCAACATTTCCTTCATCAGTTCACTGTTTCCTTTATAAAAACGATCCGGTTTTAAATGCACCAGGTGATTTGGTTTTTAGCGAAACAAATACAAATTATGTTGTTTCGTCATTGGGAAACATCCTGATCACATTACCTGAGCCACTTTTACTTGAACCTGGAATCTATTGGGTATGTGTTCAACCCGCTTTGCCAATTTTAACATCACAATGGTACTGGGGCAAGCAAGAATCTCCAACGATTAATCAGGAGTTTCACTGGCGGAATCCCGGAGGTGGATTTGGAATTGGATGCACTGAATGGACAAAATCTTCACTTGTACCTTGGGGAACACCTATACCGATGGCACATCATAATTTATCATTTGCCCTTTACGGCGATGAATTTCAGGACTATTTTGAACCTGGAAAAATGTATTGGACAATCCCTTATGCCTCGGTAGCATTTGGTGATGATGTGGAATACCCAGCATTGCCTGCCGGTTTCTTTGGCCCTGGTTCAGATCCCTTTACCGGGGTAATTTCGTTTAAAGGCAAAAACTCAAATGGTTCACAACAACCTGCTCTTGATGCGGTCTTCGAAAGAAAAGAAAAAATTTATTCAACCGGATTATACCCTCAAAATGTGGATGTTGAAACCGAAATGACACAATTGGATATAGTTGGTACCGAGCCACTTGCCATAACAATTGGAGGTGTAACCAAATATTTTGATGTAGAATTCATTGCCCCATTGCCTGTGGAATGCAGTGATGCATCTTTTACCATAACAGGGCAATATGAAGGATATTTTAATTATGGTATCCCTATTCAGCCAGTCATACAGTTTACAGAACAAGGCAATCCGGGGAACATATTTGTATTTGATCCGGGGTCGACAGGCTACCCGCCTCTTGATTTTTATACCTCTGGCAATTTTGCCTTCACAACCTCACCACTCAAACATCAAATTGATGCAGATGGCGAAGAAGACTGGGTTTTCAGCACTTCCAGCGGTTCATTACTGTATTTTGAATGTCTGAGTATGCGGACAGATTCTTTGACTGCAATTGTTGGGAGTGATGGTGTTCCTGTTACATTGAATGGAACAACATTCAAGGTAGATGGTGAGGATTGGTGGTGGTATCCGGATCCAGATGATCCACAACAAGGTTGGTGGAATTGCTGGTTTTGGGATCATAGGTTTAAATGGAAAAGAAAACCCTTTAATATTTCGATAGTTGCAATACCATTACCTTCTGATGAAGCCAGCGAAATCGAATTGGTATATGCTTGGGATACACCCCTTTGGCCAGATTATCCCCAAATGCAACGCCCCCCCTTACCGGAGGATTTGATGTATGGTTATGAGTTTTTAGAACGTTCTGAACATGTTGTTTATGAGTATCCTCTTACAAATCCCAAAACTATTACCTATTCTGGCACACTGCCTCCGCCTTACAATCCAAAATGGGTATGTATTGACATTAAAGGAAAGAATTTCAAACTGGTTGTGATATGGGTTCATTTCTGCTGGAAAAAGAAGTTAAGGTTTCAGGACATGGGTGATGCTCCGGAGGGCGACCTTGCTTACCCGGATCTAAATCTTGTCGGCTCATTCCCAACCTGTAAGGATGTGCCATTAACAGGATATATCCGTCATTTTTACTCGGATACCATTAATGTTGCATATTTTGGTCCTGGTTATGATGTTGAGCCTTTGGGGAATGGAGGAAATTGCCCACTGTTTGACCCAATTTGGTATGATTCAGATGAATGCCAGCTTGGACCAGATGCCGGGTTGATCAGGCCAAGTGCATTTACCATAACAGGTGCAGGGGCTGCAGCAACAGTGGTAAGTTGTCCTTTTGCACCGGTAATTCCACTTGGACCACCCGGTGGTACTGCTAACTGGGGTCCGGCACAGAATATCGACATTACAGTGACCAACCAACTCGTTGATCAAAATGTTGCCTATGTTAACCTTCTCGTTGACTGGAACCAGGATGGATTCTGGAATTCAGCAGGATCACCCACCACGGAACACATGCTGGTCAATTTCCCGGTTCCATTTGTCTTCAGGGTTCCACTATCGACCTTACTTCCACCCGCATTTACAATTGGTCCTGATACAGGATATGTGTGGGCAAGATTCTCCATCACGGAAGTACCTGTTCCATTTGGCTGGAATGGTGAAGGTGAGTTTGAGCATGGTGAAACAGAAGATTATCTGTTTAGGATTGCTGAAACTCCTGAGAAAGACTTCGGCGATGCCCCCGATGACCCACTGAACCTGAATGATTATCCCACATGGTCAGCTTCAAATGGAGCATGTCATGGCAACAATCCTCCGGGCATTTTCATGGGTGATCTCATCGATTTTGAATCCGATGGACAACCCAATCCAACAGCAACCGGCGATGATCTTAATAACCAGGACGACGCTGATGGCATCATATTCCTGACCCCGTTGATCCCTGGCAGGCCTGCATCTGTAAAGGTTGATGTTTCTGTTAATAACTGGTTCTTGAATGCCTGGATTGACTTTGATGGAGACAGGAGCTGGAGCCCCGGTGAACAAATTTTGACAGATGCTATCATGCCAAATCTTTCGAATACACTTTCTTTCAACGTTCCTGCCAATGCTCCTTTGGGCCGTACCTACGCCCGTTTCCGCTATAGTTGCGAGTCGGGTCTGCAACCTTCAGGTTCAAGTATTTGTGGGGAGGTGGAAGATTATGCCATTTACATTGTCCAACCTGGAACTCCAAAAATGCACTGGCCGCAAATGCCAAAGCCTGATGGGTGGGATGTCAGTTTCAATGATTGCTCTGAACTGGCTGATGATTTTCTGTGTACCGAATCGGGTCCGATAAGCTATGTGCGTTTCTGGGTTTCATGGAAAAACAATCTTGTTGGCAACATCTCGAATTTAGGGGTGACTTTCTGGAGTGATATTCCAGTCTGGGAAAATCCGGATGGATATAGCAAACCGGGAAGTTTGCTATGGCAAAAGGTTTTCACTCCAAATGAGATTGACATCGTTCCAATGGATGATAATTTACAAGGATGGTACAACCCATTTACCAATAGCTGGAACTTAAATGATCATACCCAATGGTATCAGGTAACCATCAACAATATTCCTGAACCATTCATTCAGGAAATGGGTACAGTTTATTGGATGGAAATTGATTTTGGTTGCTTGCCTAACATTGGCTGGAAAGAATCTGACGGACCTCAGTTTAATGATGCTTCAGTTCATTGGAATTTGACTGACTGGTCCCCCATTTATGATCCTTTGAATAATGCACCACTCGATCTTTCGTTCATCATTTCCAGCACACCCATACTTACCATTAATGCAACTGCAACTCCATCCATTGTTTGTCCGGGTGACAATGTTCAACTTGATGTGGACGTATCCGGCGGCAGCGGATCCTATTTCTACTCATGGCAGTCCATTCCTCCGGGATTTAATTCTAACCTGAAAAACCCGGTGGTAAATCCATTGGTAAGCACTACCTACATCGTAGCAGTGACCGATGGGTGGAGTTTTCTGACAGACGAAGTAACGGTAACCTTCATACCTCCACCTACGGTAAATGTCGGTCTCGATGTAACTTTAGGAGTTTGCAATACCCTTACATTAATTCCGGTCATTACAGGAAACGGAGTATCATGTTCCTGGGCGCCACCAGATTTCCTCGATGATCCGAACAGTTGTAATCCTGTTTTCGGGCCTGCCCCAACCGGTGTTTATCTGAAAGTTATTACGGTAACTGACATTTGCGGAAACACTGCTACAGATGATATAATCATAACCGTTGACATCGCCCCCGATGCCAACGCAGGACCTGATGCTGTAGTTTGTGAATCCGATACTTACCTTATCGATGCAACAGGTACCGGGGTTGGGATTACATATTCCTGGGCGCCATCTACCTTCCTTGATAACCCCAATATCGAAGACCCGAATTTTGGACTTGCTCCTCCCGGAAATTACCTGTTGACTCTCACTGTTACCGACATTTATGGTTGTCAGGATCAGGATCAGGTATTAATTACTGTTCTCCCTGAACAAACCATTGCTCTGCCTTTCGGCCTGAGTGGTATTTCAAGTTACCTCGTCCCGGTCATTCCAAATCCTGCCATCGATCTTATGTTTGCCAGTGTCGTTAACGATCTGATCATACTTTTCAACAGCACCATGTCCTACACTCCGCCTGCTGCACCAAGTCCACCAGGTGTTCAGTGGAATCCTTACCTGGGCTACCAGATCAGGATGGCTCAGGCAAGATCGATCACGATTTGTGGTCCGGAAGCAGTGCCGCCAACAATCAATCTTGCTACAGGTTGGAACCTGATTCCAATACTTAATCCAGCAAATATTGACATTGTTCCCGATTTGTCCATAATTCCTCAGATCCAGGTAATAAGGGAAATTGGCGGCCCAAGATTCTGGTGGAGAAACGGCGCCAGCAGTCTGAATGTCGTTGAACCAGGTAAAGCATATCTCGTTCAGGTTTCTGCCCCTTGCATTATTGATTTTGGTCCCTTGAAAGGAACCGGTGGAACATTGGCTAATCCTGAGTTTACCAACATTTCTCCTTGGAACAATGTGACGGCAACTTTACCTGCACATCTGTTCGGATTCACAAAAGAGGCCTGTAACTTCTTCGAAAATGGAGATATTGTTGGTACATTTACTCCTTCAGGATTATGTGCCGGAATGTGGTTCTACGATGAAAAGGAAGGAAATCTGGGAATTGCAGCTTTTGGTGATGATGAGTTTACAGATGAAATCGACGGATTTGCAAAAGGTGAACCCATCCAATTCCGGTTGTATCGCCCAATTTCAGAAGAAATATTCGAACTTTCAGTGGTTTATGATCCTGAATATTTGAATACAGGCATTTACACTGAAAACGGGCTTTCAATTGTCTCAGGAATCCAGGTACTGCTGCTTGGGAACAAAGAGCTTGATAACGCAAACCTCTGCATTTACCCGAATCCTGGTCATGGCATTTTCAACATCGAAGGATTAAAGGGTATTTACAACATTGAAGTACTAAACTCAACCGGATCGGTAATTCTTGAAGAAAACTTTGAAAACGAATATTTACTCAACCTTGCAACCCATCCGAAAGGAATCTATCTCGTGAAAATTACTACCAAAAAAGAGGTAATTTATCGAAAAATCATCGTTCAGTAAGCCAATACCGGAAAAATCCTGAAAGCGCCTCAGACCTTCTAAGGCTGAGGTGCTTCCGGGGGTTCCGGATACTTTTCAGAAGTATGTAATTCAATACTACAACAACATGAAAACGAAAAGTAATAATCAGAAGGTAAAACCAGGAATTGGTGGTTTACTTCAAAAAATTCTCTTCATCCTGATTTTATGCTTTGCTGCTTTTTTGATTTATGGGCAGGAATTCTCCCACAGGAATTTAAACATTACCCCTACAAAAACCGGAATGTCAAATTCCAATAAAGATTCGCCTGCCGACGAATTTTCGATGCACTGGCCACAAATGCCTTTGCCGGATGGATGGAACATTGGTTTTGCAGGCTCGAAGCTGACTGATGATTTTTTATGCGCGAATGGCGGGTATATTAACCATATCCGGTTCTGGATCTCATGGAAAAATGATGAAGTACAAGATATAGATCATTTCAGCCTTTCATTTTGGAATGATTCGTTTTCAGGAAAATCGAATGTTCCGGGGCAGGAACTCTGGAGCAAAACTTTTTTTGCCGGTGAGTTCCTGATGGAATCCATGCCCCCAAAACCACAGGGGTGGTTCGATCCTGAAATGCAGCATTGGGTACCAAACAACACGCAAACCTGGTTTGAAATCACGATTAATATCACCTCCAATCCCTTTTTAGCCCAACTGGGTAACATTTACTGGATAATACTTGATTTTGGTGATCTTCAAAACATTGGATGGAAAGAAACGGAAGGGCCCCATTTTAACAGTCCATGTCTTTATCAGTCAGAGCTTTCAGGAAGCTGGATTCCTGTAATGTATTATCTCACCGAAGATGGTGTACCGGTTGATCTGGCTTTTGTTTTATCTGAGGAAGAAATGCTGAATCTTGACGTGACGGCTATGCCGGATACAGTTTGTTCAGGTGAGGAGGTTCATCTTCATGCATCAGTTTCAGGAGGTTCAGGAAATTATGATTTAACCTGGTTTTCGATACCTGCAGGATTTGAAGATACTACCAATAACTGTTGCCCTGTCGTGAATCCAGCCATTCCAACTACCTATTACGCAGTACTTTGGGATGGAACAACCTGGCTGGCTGATTCGGCAAAGGTGTTTGTTCCGGGAATTACGTGTCCAGCTGGTTGGAGCGGGATTTCAACTTATATTGTTCCTTTCAATTCGGAAATTGAAACGATGTTAAATCCCATTTTTAATGATTTGATCATTCTTAAGAATCTCAATGAAATGTATTATCCAGCTGATTCAATTTTCACCCTGAAAAACTGGGATGCCTATTCGGGTTATGTCATTAAGGTGACAAACAAAACCAATTTGCCTATCTGTGGTTCTGAAGTTCAGAATAAAACTTTGACTCTTGAAGAGGGTTGGAGCCTGATTCCTGTGCTTAGTCATGAACCTTTTGATATTGAAGCCTTGTTTACCGGGGTTGAAGGATTTGTCATTGCCAAAGACGCTGTAGGTACCGGGATTTACTGGAAGGAATACGGAATTAATACCATTGTTGATGTATTGCCGGGAAAGGCATATTATGTTAAAATGAATGCTCCCGGAAGCATCACCTTTTCGATACTACCAAAAAAATCAACCGTTACAAAACCAGCAATTACCATAATACCTCCTTCCCCATGGAACACGGTGTGTTACACCCCATCATCCCATCTTGTATTTTTTATTTGTTCTGAAAACCCATTTATGAGTGGTGACATCGTTGGAGGATTTACCAGAGATGGTTGGTGCGCCGGAATATCTGGAATAGAGGATATAAACCGTCCGTTCGCCCTAATCCTTAACGGAGATGATGTTTATTCTCCTGAAAAAGAGGGATTTGAGGTGGACGAAGTTCTGGATTTTAAACTTTACCGGCCTATTACCGGCCACACATTTGATCTGAAAGTGAATTACAATCCGGATGAAAATCGCGGTGTTTTCGTCAGCAATGGATTATCCGAAGTAACTTCGGTAAAATTAGTAACCACTGACCTGGAAGAAAAAGGAACCGGAAATTTCAAATTTTACCCCAACCCTTCATCCGGAAACTTCACCATCGAAGGTACCGGAAGCCAGATTAAAACAACCATTTACAACACTTTTGGTGAGGAAATCTTCTTCAATGAATTAAATCTGCCCGCAAAAATTGACCTCTCAATCCAACCCAGGGGAATCTATTTTATCAGAATTGAAACTGATACCAAAATGTTCTTTGAAAAACTGATTATCAAATAATCCTATGGATAATACAGACCTGTCA
>CALFEP010000109.1 GCA_937950125.1 uncultured Bacteroidota bacterium | reverse complement strand
TGGCTTGTAGTTTATTGCCATAACGAAATTGTGTTTAATTTGTTAGTAATATGTTTGTTGTTCGTTGTTCGTTGTTTGTTGTTCGTTGTTTGTTGTTCGTTGTTCGTTGTTTGTTGTTTGTTGTTTGTTGTTTGTTGTTCGTTGTTCCCTTCGACACTTCGACTTGGCTCAGTGCATCGCAGCTCAGGGCAAGTGTTGTTCGTTGTTGCATAGGGCAAAGGGCATAGGGCAGTCGGTAATTTCCAATTTTCCAACATTCCAATTTTCCAACATTCCAACATTCCAATTTTCCAACATTCCATTTCTCCTTATTTTGCTGTAATACTCACTTGTTGCACATCGCCATCGGTTTTATAGTCGATGGATGTGCCGTTGCCGGTGTATCCAAAGATTTTGAAATAATAAACCACACTGGGTGTTACTCCGCCGAAGGTACAGGTTTCTACGCCGTATTCCACATTTTTATTGGAAGCATCATTGCTTACCGGTGTACCGTCCACGGGGGTAGCAATGCTGGCAAATCCTACATCGCTCATGCGCAGCAGGTATCCGTCGGGCACAATGGCGCCGGTAGCATCGTCCCAGTTGAGGGTGATGCAGTGGGCTGAAAAATCAGAAGCATGGTTGGTGGGTTCGGGTGTTAGGCAGGTGCCCCAGATGCAATCCACATATTCGGGGTGGTCGATAAAGGGATTGCGGTTGTTTTGGATCGCATAAACGGCATTGTTGCGGTCGGTTTCTTTCTGGCTTACGGGGTCTGTTTCGTGCCAATCAATCAGCATATTCAGGAACCAGGTTTCAAAAACGGGGTAATTGTTGTTTTGCAGCACGGCGTTGGCTTCTGCAGAATTTGCATACCATGCGGCAATGACATTTTTGTAGCGGGTTGACATGTAAAAATAGTTGCGTGCAAAATCGCCCTTGTATTCATCAACGGGTTCGAAAACAACTCCGCTGTAGCCCGGATAACTGCATGGTCCCAGTTTGCTTCCATTGCCCGATGTATATGTGGGCGAACTGGTTTCGCCGTAAGGATAATCACTTCTCATCCCGTTTACCTTCCCATCGGTGGGCGCCACATGAAACAGGTCGGTGTACATGGGCGACACCTCTCCGCCAAACCAGCTGTTCGGAAAAGAGTGTTCGCGGTTGTAGCAGTCGCATTCGTAGGTGTATTCGCCGCACTGGTTTGTTACAAAAGTAAAGGTGCAGTTTGAATACATGTCCCACACTTTTCCGCTGGCATTGTCATCGGTGGTTTGAAAGGCGGTCCACAGGTATTCGTATGATTTTATGGTGTGGTCTTTAATAATATTGTACAAGGCAGTGTGCAGGTCGTTACCGGTAAGTCCTTCAGCGCTGTTGTAATAGCCTGATGGAATTTGTCCCTGCAGGAGCGCAGGACAAAAGAGGGGCAAGGCAAACATGAACAAAAAAGTGGAATAACGTTTCATTTCCAATCAAAAAATGTGTGAGGCAAATATAGAAATCATTTGATTTCAGCCAAATTAAGAAGAGGTTAAGTTTCATTAAATTTTATCTGAATGAAAAAACAACCACGATATCGTGTAAATCAATGATACAGTCAGGAAAGTAACTTCCCGTTTATTTCCTGCTTTTATGGACATCAGGCTTGCTGATCCTTCTGGTTTTTTAGTTTGTCAAGTTCCTTTTTAAGGGTTTCGATTTCCATTTCAATGGCTTGTTTTTCAATCTCCACAGCAACAGATTTTCTCTTAACGGTTTCGTTTTCGAGTTCCAGTTCTTCCATGACGCGTTCCATGTCTTCGAGTTCGTCAATAATGCCGTCTTCGAGTTCCATTTTTTTCTTAATGGATGCATCTTCCGTGGCCTTTTGCAACTTCCGGATGATTGGGCGGTACTTTTCGGGATAGTCGGTTTCGTTAATTTTTAAAATATGCCTGTCCTGGTCGGCGGGGTTGCTCTGATCGAAAACGCTCAGCAGGATTTCGAGGTCGTTGCGGCGTTTATCGGTCAAAAAGGGAATTTGAATAACGTAGCTGTCGAGGGTAAGGCTTTCGATGAAAGCTTCTTTTGTTTCGATAACTGTTCCTTCTATCAGGTCGAGGTATTGCCGGTTTACCTTTATTACACCTGCTTTGGTGCAGTCGAGTTTGTGTCCCGGAAAATAGATGCTAATGATGGGAAGACCAGTCTTGCGTGTTGTGTTGCCGATTTTCACGCGCTGTGTGTTTTCTTTGTTCGGGAACCGCCCTCCCAGATACCTTCTGAAACGCATAATGTCGGTTGGGAACTTTGCTTTTTGCAGTTCGATAATTAGGTTTTTGTTTCCTTCGGATGTTTTTATTTTTGCCGAAAAATCGAGCCGGTACACCGTTAAGCTGTCTTTACGGGCAAGGCGTCACCGGGTTTTCGGCTTTTTTCCCGCATTGTCAACTTCATCCACAAACCCCTGAGGGAGAAAAGTGAGTTTTTCGACGGTCTCGCCAATGATCGATCCGATGATTATTCGGGCAATCCTGGCATCTTCGAGCAGGTGTTTGAAAACCACATCATAAATCGGATTTGCAATCAGCATAACAAAATTATTTATTGTGAATGCGAATGAAATAATTGTATGAAAACAAAAGGCATAGGTTGCTGTACAGGGTACTAAAAACAGGAGTCAGGGTGCGAAGTGCAGGAAACCCCAAACATAAAATCCTTTTATTTAAAGTGGTTTATGTTGGTACTCCTTCTTACCAAATACCCTTTTAATCCAGTTTGGCAACACGATTGCACCAATGAAAATGTAGGGATAATAGCTGATGAGCCGCCAAAGCAGTGCGAGCGCTGCGGTGAGTCCCACAGGGATGAAATCGCCTAAAAAATCGGAGAAAATAAATTCAGCAATGCCGCTCCCACCCGGTGTTGGACTGATTAACAAGATAACCCACATAATGAGTTGCCGGGCAAAGATGAGAAAATGCTCACCTACCGGAGTGATGGCCAGAATGAGGAAGTTGACCACCCAAAACCGGGCTGTCCACGACAGGAAGGTAGAAACGATTGCTCTGATCCAGAAAATTACAGGTTTGCCCTTCAATTCGGCTGAGGTCGTTATTATATCATCGCCTGCATCGCCCGCCTGGTGACGCCATTTGCGCAACAGCGGAATCTTGAATATGCGAAGCAGAATCCATTTAAAACCGCGGGGTTTGATAAAAATACCGTATGAAATGATGGATGTGAGCAATATGATAAACATGTACCCAATTAAAAAAACCCCCTGAACACCCAACTGGGTGTTGAAAAGCAAAAAACTTTCGCTGCTTGTAAACAGCCGGCTTGTTCCCACCAGAATAATCATGAGTGGCACCATCACAATATAAAAAATCTCGTCTAACAGGGCAGTTATCATCACAATGGCTGTCGAACGACCCGGGGGTATTCCTTCTTTGCTAACAATAAAAAGAGCTACTGCTGACCCCCCAACAACGCTTGGTGTTACCGCCGAGGCAAACTCCCAAAGCATGATGACATCGAAAGATTTACGCCAGGTAAGTTTTTTATCGGTTAGCAGTCGTATGCGGTACATGTAGGCCAAATCGCGGACGGCCATTAAAACCACCGCAATCAGAATCCAGATCAGCGAATAATGTGTCCACCGGATGGCATAAAACGGTGCAGGATCAAAATTGCGGAAAACCAGGAAACTTACCACACCCAATCCGAGCAGAACTGGGATAATTACCCGGTGAAACCTGAATATCGATAAGATGCGCCTGTGTTCGTCCATGATGAACTTTCGATTCAAATTGCCTTATTAAAAATGCAAAAATGTGATTATTATTTCATTTTTCTGCAACTTACTGCATGTTTTGCTACCTCAGGCTCATCAGTTTTTTAATAATAATTTCCCAAATGTAATCGAATCAAAACCAAAACCAGCCAATATGGCACATTAAAAGTGTGTGGAATGTCAAAATGACCGTTTATCAAAGGTTTTTATGGGCTTGTCTGGTAGTGGAATAGTTATTGAAAAACCGGTTGCATCAAATTTAAACTAACAGTATAAACAAAATAGAAAGGAGTAACACAATGACAATGATGCGTTTTAACCCAAACTCACCCTTATCCGATCTGTTCGATAATTTGTTTGGCAACACAACCCGCCAGCCGATGCAATCGCGTGAATACGACTGCGAACCCTCGACAAACATCATCGAGAAAAACGATGGCTTCGAGTTGCACATGGCGGTTCCGGGAGTAAAGAAAGAGGATGTGAAGATAAACCTTGAAAAAAACGTGTTGAGCATTACTTCCGAAAAGGAAGCCGAAAAAGAGGATGAAAATGTAAAATACACGCGCCGCGAGTTTGTTTATGGCAGTTTCTGCCGTTCTTTCACATTGCCCGAAACTGTGGATGTTGAGAAAATCAAAGCTGATTTCGTTGACGGAATTTTAAAAATTCAATTACCGAGGAGAGAAGAAACCAAGGTTACACGCGAAATCAAAATCGGATAATTATTAAAAAACAATTGTTTGACTTTATCAGGCGGCTTGTTGGAAACAACAGGTCGCCTGATTTGTTTACATATTAATACAGCTAAATTCAAGCTTCTGATTTATATTAATTTTGTAAAATTGTTTGGCCATTATCATTGTAAAAAAAAACGAAGATATGAACAGGATTTTCCTTTTTTCAAACGCAAATCAGTTTGAAACCAGCATTGTAGGAATGATAAAATCGAACTTTCGGGACTGGTTTTTTACTGATACGCCAGATTCTGAATTGCTTTATGCTTTGCGCGAAAAAGGAAAATCAATTGCTCTGATGACCACACCTCAAACCGGAATTGCGTTAGACAACATTTTTCACGACGCGCTGTTTCAGGCCAGAGAGTTTGGATTTACCATGATTTATCTGAGTGATGACGATTCGTCGATTCCTCCTGATTGCCATTTCGACCTCGTACTCTCAACTTCGCTTGGTGAGTTGGTAATTGTTGAAATCTTACAAAGTATTGCCGGAATTTCCGACGAAAAACTGCCTGTACCTGTTTTGACCACAGATTTTGATTTTGGTAATTTGCTTCATTTGTTGCCAGGCGTTGTGTTTGTGCGTGCAGGTGATGCTGGTTTTACAACTACATTTTTGAGCGATGTGTTTCAGGATGTGACTGGTTTTAGTAAGGATGATTTTATCCTTAACAGAAAAAAGTCATATTTCGATATTGTCCCTTCGCCTGACTATGAACATTTGTTAAAGACGCTGCACGATTCGTTGAGCAAAAACCGATCCTACCAGGTTGAATACAAAATACAGTGTGCCGATGGAACACTGCGATGGATCAGCGAACGGGGACGTCCGGTGGTTAATCATGATGATGACGAAATCAGGCTCGAAGGCATTATGATGGACATTACCGAAATGAAACTGGCCGAGAAAGAGATAAGCCGTCTGCTTCAGGCTGTTGAGCAAAATCCTAACCCGGTAGTTTTTACCAATCCCGACGGAATTGTGGTTTATGCAAATCATGGCATTGCCAATGTCACCGGGTTCAGACCTTCTGAAATTACAGGTTCTCTCATCAATTTGCTTAATCCCAAAAAAAATGATCCGGAAGTTGTAAAATCAATTCTCGATGCCTTACATGCTGGTTCAGACTGGCAGGGTGAATTTTACAACTGGAATAAAAGCGGACAACGATACTGGGAAAAGGCGTTTGTTTCGCCAATAAGGGATGAATCGGGCAAAATATCCCATTTTACTTACATCATCGAGGACATCACAAAACGCAAGCACATCGAAAAAGTGCTGGTTGAGGCAAAAGATAAAGCCGAAAAATCAGATAAACTGAAAACAGCTTTTTTAACGAATATGTCTCACGAAATCAGGATTCCTATGAATGCCATCATTGGATTCACCGAAATGCTGTTGGAGAAGGATTATTCGGAAGAAGAAAAGAATAAATTTATTGAGCTTGTCCTCGAAAATGGGCGAAAACTTCTCAGTACCATCGACGATGTGATCGATATTGCCAAAATTGAGGCCGGCCAGATGAATATTTCCACCCAAAGGTGCTCGGCCAATAAAATCCTTTTCGATAATTTCTACATTTTCAGACAAATGAGCCATAAGCTGGGAAAATCACATCTCGATCTCAGGGCGGTACAATTTGTTGAGGATGAAAATCTGTTGTTTATTTCCGATCCGCAGCGTATCAATCAGGTAATGTCGAATTTAATGAGTAACGCATTGAAATACACCCACGAAGGGTTTATCGAATTGGGTTACCGGTTGACCGACTTTCATGATGCAAAATGTCTGGAGTATTATGTAAAAGATTCAGGCACAGGCATTCCATCCCATCAGGCTGAACAAATTTTCGACAGGTTCAAACGTATCGACAATAACCAGAAGAGTGGTTTTGGCGGCTCGGGTCTTGGTTTGGCAATATCCAGAAATATTGCGCGGCTGATGGGTGGCGATCTTTTGCTGGAAACCGAATTGGATAAAGGCTCTACTTTCCGTTTCCTGATTCCGTTTTATGAAATAAAGCCCGATTTGATTACTCCTCCTGTTGCAGAAGCAAAAAGGGATGACAAACCCGACTGGTCTGACAGGTATGTGTTGATTGCCGAGGATGAGGATTCTAACTTTAAACTCCTCGAAATTATGCTCCGCAAAACCAATGTGAAGGTGGTGAGGGCTTACAACGGCAAACAGGCCTGCGATTATGTTGTAGGTGGAAGGCCCGTAGATTTAATCCTGATGGATGTAAAAATGCCGGTAATGGATGGTTACGAGGCCACAGCCCGAATCAAGGACATAAAACCAGAAATACCGGTTATTGTGCAAACAGCCTTTGCTCTTGCCGGCGACCGGCAAACCAGCATTGATGCCGGTTGCGATGATTATCTTTCAAAACCCATTAAAGCAACCGAACTTTATGGAATTTTAAAAAAGTACCTCGATTGAAAAAATCACTCATCCTATAAAAATCCGGAAAATCAAAAATCACATTACCGGCCTTAACTTTCCACACCCTGAAACGGCTCATCGCCCATTGCTTTTATGAATCTGAAAATCCGGGTTTTTAAATGAAGACCTGCCTCCAAAACTCTTTTCTTCTTTTCTGTGCAAATAAACCTACTTTTGAAGCCAAATTTAATGTTTCAGGTTATGCTTTTAGAAGTATGTGCCACCTCGCTGCAATCGGCCATAAATGCTCAAACAGGCGGTTCAGGCCGGATTGAATTGTGCGATAATTTGTACGAAGGAGGAACCACGCCCAGCCCGGGTACGATTTTGCTCACCCGTGAAAAGCTTGCGATAAAGGTAAATGTTCTGATCCGCCCTCGTGGAAGCGATTTTCTGTATTCCGAGACAGAAATGGAGATTATCCGCAAGGATGTTGAATTCTGTAAAAGCGCTGGTTGCGATGGCGTCGTTGTTGGTTTTCTGCATCCCGATGCGACCATTGATGTTGCCCGTACCACCGAAATTGTTGAATTAGCCCGTCCTATGAGCGTTACCTTCCACCGTGCTTTCGACATGACCCGCGACCCTTTTGAAGCACTGAACGCCTTACTGAAAACGGGTGTTGACAGGCTCCTCACCGCCGGTCAGCAAAACAAGGCGCCACAGGGAGCTGATTTGATAAGTGAATTGATCAGAAAGGCAGCAAACAGGCTCATCATTTTGCCAGGGTCGGGTGTTAACGAAGAGAACATCAGAACTCTCTACCTCCAAACCGGTGCAACCGAGTTTCACCTCACGGGTCAGAAACCTGTCGCCAGCATGATGAAATATCGGAAAGAAGGTATATTTTTGGGCGGGCTTTCGCAAATTCCGGAGTATGAATTTGCTGTGACCAGCGTGGAAAGAATCAGAAAAATTGTCGAGATTCTTGAAAATTGCCAATGAGAATTTTCATGCCGTAAAATAGAGATGACTCAGAAAAGAATAAAATATTAAACATAAAACTAAACTTCAACATGAGCAATTTTACTACCGAGCAAAGTGTGAAACGATCGTATGCCATTCCAATCACCATTATTGGGGCTTTGTTTTTCATTTTCGGATTTGTTACCTGGCTTAACGGGATTTTAATTCCTTACCTAAAAATATCCTGCGAATTGACGGATTTTCAGGCGCTATTTGTAGCTTTTGCCTTTTATATTTCTTACTTTGTAATGGCGCTGCCGTCGTCGTGGGTTTTGAAAAAAACGGGATTTAAAAACGGGATGATGTTAGGCTTGTGGGTCATGGCCATCGGAACCCTGATTTTTATTCCGGCAGCAATGACCAGGATTTATGGTCTGTTTCTCACCGGATTGTTCGTCATGGGAACGGGGCTGTCGATTTTACAAACTGCCTCAAATCCTTATGCAACAATACTTGGACCTCGCGAAAGCGCTGCGCGCCGTATCAGCATTCTCGGAATATGCAATAAACTGGCAGGAGCAATTGCCCCGGTAATTTTGGCCTATTACATATTGAATGACGGGGACGCATTTGTTGAAAACCTGAAAACACTGGACGAAACCGCCCGTGCTATCGCCCTCGATGAACTTGCACGCAGGGTGATAAATCCTTACATCGTCATGTCGGTTGTTTTGTTTCTGATGGGAATTGCCATCAGGTATTCACCACTTCCTGAAATTGAGACGGAAAATGAGGAAGAAAAGAAACAACATGCAGCATCAGGACGAACGAGTATTTTTGCTTTTCCACATCTTCTGGTCGGCGTTTTAACATTGTTTTTCTATGTCGGCGCCGAGGTTATTGCCGGTGATACCATCATCCGATATGGCATTTCTCTGGGTATCGAAATTTCAACAGCCAAAGCCTTCACATCATATACACTCATTTCGATGGTTGTCGGTTATATCCTGGGTATTATTTTAATCCCAAATTTCATAACACAACGAATGGCCTTGCTGTATTCGGGAATTCTTGGTGTTATTTTTACATTGGCTGCTGTTTT
Organism: uncultured Bacteroidota bacterium; assembly: GCA_937950125.1. GTDB lineage: Bacteria > Bacteroidota > Bacteroidia > Bacteroidales > 4484-276 > CALFEP01. The sequence goes on along the minus strand of CALFEP010000109.1, from coordinate 10,043 downwards.
CACTTCCGGACTCACATCCATCTTTTTTGTGGCGGTTTTGGGATTGGCCAATGCGCTGGTGTGGCCTGCCATCTGGCCGCTTGCCATCCACAATCTTGGAGGCTTTATTAAAACGGGTTCTGCCATGCTAATCATGGCCATTGCCGGTGGAGCTTTGCTTCCACTGCTTTGGGGACGCCTTTCCGACCTTTACGGATCGCAAATGGCTTATCTTGTTTTACTGCCAAGTTATTTAATTATAATGTATTATGCACTTCAGGGATACAAATTGAAAAACAAAGATTAAAATATTATGAAACCAACCTTATTGATTCTTGCTGCCGGCATGGGAAGCCGCTACGGCGGACTAAAACAGATCGACACAATCGGCCCTTCGGGCGAAGCCATCATTGATTATTCGATTTATGACGCAATCCGTGCAGGATTCGGAAAAGTAGTACTTGTGATCCGCCGTGAGCTGGAAACCGATTTCCGCGAGTTTTTCGGCAATAAACTGGACGGAAAGATCGAGGTAGAATATGTTTACCAGGAACTCGAAAACATTCCTGATGGTTTGACCTACAACCCCGAACGGAAAAAGCCCTGGGGAACGGCTCATGCCATTCTGGTAGCTGCCGGAGCCATCGGCGAACCATTTGTTGCCATCAATGCCGATGATTTTTACAGTGCGGAAGCCTATCAGGCCGTTGCTGATTATTTTGCCGGAAATCGGGATAAAACTGCTCATTGCATGGTCGGCTACAAACTTTCAACTACCTTGTCGGAACATGGTACCGTTTCGCGTGGAGTGTGCAATTATCAATCCGACCTTTATCTTACCGGAATTCGGGAAGTGACAAACATCGAAAAACGTGGCGATGAGATTGGCTACGATGATGTTCAGAAACAATGGATAACAGTAAATCCCAACATCAATGTTTCCATGAATTTCTGGGGTTTTTACCCGGGTATTTTTGATCTTTATAAAAATGGGTTCGAGAAATTTATCCGAAAGGAAAAAGACAACCTGAAAGCCGAATATTACATTGCCCTGCCATTGACAGAAATGATTGAAAACGGCCAGGGTAAAATAAAAATTCTTGAAACCAATGCAAGGTGGTTTGGGGTTACCTACCGTGAAGATAAAGCCGCCGCTGTGGAACTGATAAACCAACTGGTAAAAAAGGGTGTTTACCCGAAAAGCCTTTGGGGGTAAAAATTGTTTATTAATGATGAAAAAACCGGCGTTCCGATCTCTCAAAACGATCGGAACGCTTTATATTTCAATAATTTGTGACTAACAATATGCATGTGTTCCTTTTGAGGTAACTAAAATGAATCTGTTTTGAGATGAATGAAAAACCAAATTTCAGGGAAATTTTTCAACAATTCGATGTTGAAGGCATTTTTACAGGTTGCCAGCCAACGGGAAAAGGACACATCAACGATACACTGTTGGTTACAACCGATGCACCGGATTCGGCGGGTTATATTCTGCAACGGATCAACCACCAGATTTTTACTAATGTGCCCAAACTGATGGAAAACATCACCCGTGTAACCAGCCACCTCAGAACGAAATTATCCAATCAACCAGCCAGGAATCAGCATGAAAAAGTGCTTGAGGTAATCAAAACCAGGAATGGAGCCACTTTTACCCAGGACACATCCGGAAACTACTGGCGATGTTATGTTTACTGTGCGCATAGCCCTCAAAAAGAAGGCGGGATTTCGCCTGAACAGGCTTTTGAAGGCGGTAAGGCCCTTGGGAAGTTTCAGGCCTTGTTAGCCGATTTGCCCGGAGACCCGCTTTTTGAAATCATTCCCCGTTTTCACGACCTTGCCTGGCGTCTCGAAAACCTTCACAAAGCCGAAGCGGCAAACGTTGCCGGACGACTTGGTGAGGTGAGAGATGTTCTTGAGAAGTTGCACATCCGTGAGAACGAAATGCTCGAAGTACACAGGCTTGGGCTGGAAGGGAAAATCCCGGTAAGGATAACACACAACGACACCAAGTTCAACAACATCCTGTTTGATGAAGCCGGAAAAGCCGTGTGTGTTATCGACCTCGATACGGTGATGAGTGGATACGTACTCAACGATTTTGGGGATGCTGTGCGTACATTGTCGAATACTACCCGTGAGGATGAAAAAGATATTTCGGGGTTGAAATTCAACATGGAGTTGTACAGGAAATTTGCCGCAGGATATTTTAGTGAAGCACGCCATTTTCTTACCGAAACCGAAACCAGCCTCCTGGCATTTTCTTGTAAATTGCTCACTTACATAATGGCGGTTCGGTTTATGACCGATTACCTGGCCGGCGATGTGTATTACAAAATTAGTCACCCCTTACAAAACATTCACCGGGCTAAAAACCAGGTAAGACTTATTGAATGTATGGAAGCACAGGCGGCTGAAATGGAACATGTAATAAGAAAACTGGCAATGGATTAATCGAAAGTTAGTTTATTGAAATAAAAGACATGGCGTTTTGAACCACCACCAAGGGCATTGTTTTTCAAGGTCTGGTAACCATAAGCCAAAAAATTGTTTCCGTACCAGTATCGGATAGAACCCGAAGTAGTTTCCATCAAAACGTCCTGACTGTGCAACGACTGAATTTTGGTGTTTTCAGTTTCTCCAATGTCGGTGTATCCTGCCATTACTTTTGAGGTAACCTTGCCGCTGTTGTTGAGGAAAAGTACGATGTCAGAGCCATCAATATACATGTCAACTTTCTGACTGAGCCGCATGGTAAGGGTTTCCCAAATTTTCATCCCGTTGCTCCATTTCAGGTTACCCTTCATATCGAAACCGGCAACAAAAGCATTAAAGAACCTGTACCCCTCAAACACAGTGTAATAATAGGGCATGGGACGACCATAAAAATCATAGCTCATGGTCGAAACCTGCTGATATTGCGGGTAATATGCCTCGGCTAACAGCACAAAATCCTCACCTTGCTTTTGCAGGTCATGAATCAGAAAATTGTAATTCATTGATTTGGTTTTTCCGCCTTTCTGTTTTTTTTTCAGTGCATTGTCAACATCCGAAAGTTCTTCGTTGTTAAAAATTGCCGTAATATTTTTAAAATCAAGAAGATTGTGAAATTTGATAAATTCCTGGGTGATACCTTTTAGTTTTGCAATGTAAAACCCTTCCGAAATATCGCCTTTCTCATTTTCTTCGGAGTAAGATATCCGTCCGTTGAGGTTATTGAAGCTTCCCAACACAAAAATGCCGGAATTTGGCAACAAATGAATTTGTGCATTCAGCAGCTTTTGCGATTGAGCTGGTGGAGCCACAAGCGAGGAATTTACAAGCTTACCCGAAAAATCGTAAGAATTCAGATAAAGGGAGCTTTCTTTACGGCTAACGTAAATATTTACAGCAAGATACACCAAACCGTTTTCCGAATCAATTTTTGTATCTTTTAGGAAGGTAGGATAATCGGCAAACCTCACCACATTTTCAACCTGTGAGGTAAGGTCTTTCATGATGAGGAGCGCCTGTTCTTTTTCAAAATTGAGGCCAACCACAAGTTTTTCATTCTGAGCTTCAAAACATGTAATTTCCGATTTATCAGGAATAAAAAAACTGGTCAGAACATAATCAGGATTCAGCACATCAATTTTTAAAACCTGCAGGTTGAACTCATCAGCCCTGACTTTTTCAATTTTTTGAAATGCCAGGTAAAGGTTCACCTTTTCAAGATAAAAATCAATATATGCCAATCCTTTCAGCAGGTTTATTTCTTTTGACCAAAGAGGTTCCAGGTTTTTATTGTAAAAAATGAAAACCCATGCTTTGTTGGTTTCCTCGGCTGATTTTACACTTTCGTAAAATAGCAGAACACCGTTTTCACCGCAGGGGATTAGCTCAAATACATCGGCCCGGGCTTCAAATTCAATGCGCATCGGCTCTGAATCCTGTTGACTAATGGCAAGGATTGGGAGTATGAACAAAGAAACCAAAATCAGGTAGCGATTCATCATGTATTTGTCAGTTATCGGTTCAGTATTTATTAACCTGATGAATAAAGAAATATTTTTCATACATAAAAAAAGCGCTCCATCACAGGAACGCTTTTACAAACAATGAAAACATCATTTATTCAATAATCAGTTTTTCAACCATTAAAGTTTTTTCTGAAACAATTTTCATAAAATAAACACCTTTCGGGAAATCAGCGAGATCAATGGTGAGATTTGTTTGCTTGCCGGTGTGATAGAAAGTTTCCTTGAAAACCAATTGTCCTCCCGCAGAAACAATTTCGGCTGTGGCCTCAAAATCGCCGGCTGAGGTTATGGCAAGTTCAACCTTTTCTTTGGCAGGATTCGGGTACATCGAAATTGCAATTGCCTGGCCTGTTGCCACCTCAGCCACCGAAGTTGCTAAAAATTCAACATTGTCAACAATCGAAATCCCATTTTCTTCAAAGACATCGCGGCCTCCGGCTCTGTTGCTAAAGTTGACCGTCATTCCAAATTCTTCACCTGTCGATGTCCTGAAAAGTTTGAAATGAACGGATTCATTCTGCAACGCACCATCTTTTGGAGAGGTTAGCACATCATCAACAAACACCGACAAAGCCACCGGCTCTCTGGTGTTTTCGATAGGCGTGTACCCGATACAAATCCCTTCGCTGCTGAAAGCACCAATAATATCCCCTGGCTCAAACATGAATAATGCAGCTGGCTCAAAACCGAAAACATGTGTAGCCGGAGTAGTTGTAACCTCGCTCCACGGATTGTTGTTGAGCCTTGTTGGTTGCGACTCGAAGGTTGGAAGTATGTTGGGGTCAGAACATTTTGGATAGTTAAAGTCGAAACTGGTGGAGGTGTTGTAGATGGCGTATGCTTTTCCGGGAAATAACTCGGGAAGCGTGTTAATACCCATTGCTGGCCAGAATAGTTTAACGCCGGAAACTTCTTTAATCATGGCTATTTGCGGCAAACCGGCAAATGTTCCTGCGGTTTCAACCACACAGGTGCTGTTTACAGGTATTAGCGACCAACCTTGCCCAATGGTAATTTTCTCAAACGGATAGCGGATTGTTCCCGGAATTGTCAGGTAGTCTGTGCCTGACATTTTAATTTTATAACCTTCCACATTCGACCACGATCCCAGGGTGTTGACACCACCGGGCACAAAATAATTATTCCCCGAATAATCGCTTATTCTGATAACATTGTTCAATACGGGAGAAAAAACACTTTCAAAGTTTGTGTTTTCTGGTAAAACAAAGGAGGAGATTCCACTCCATCCATGGGGTATAATCAATTCCTGAACGGAGGTCTGCAAAATTTCAACAAATGCTGAGTTGCTTTCAACGTTTCCGCAACTGGTGGTAAACACACAATTGTAAGCTCCGGCATCAGAGGGTTTCACATTTAAGATGTTCAATTCCTCTCCGGTTTGCCCTTCAATAACTTCACCGTCGAGGTACCACGTAAATACTCCCTGCGAAATGCTTTGTACTTCAAAATTAAACTGCAGGCTTTCGCCGACATTCAGGCTCTTGTGAGCAAGCTGATTGGGTGCTGCGTTGGGAATATCAACCCAGAAAATTATCTGATCAGAAATATTCAACGCACAGGGTGAAACTGGCAAAGCCTGTAAAGTAAGTTCAACCGAAAGATTGTTAATATCCGCTGTTCCTGGTGTGTAAATGGTGTTCAGTGAATTTGTCGAACTAAAAGTTCCATCTCCTGCAGTCAACCACAGTATTTCACTGTAAAAGTCAGCAGTTCCCGACAATGTTACATTATCGCAGGCAGTTACATCGTTTCCGGCGTCCACTACCGGAAGTTTTGTAAAGCTCAGGATTTTGGTGTCGGATGTGGCCACGGAACAAGGATTTATAGCTGTTGCAACTAAGGTCAAATCAACATTGCCTGCCTCAAGATCAAGTTGTCCGGGTGTGTATATCGCATTAACCGAATTTGAGTTGGTAAAAACACCATCTCCATTTGTTGTCCAAGCCACTGATTCATAATGTGCCGCGGAAGCATCTGAAGTCTGGTATGTCTGGTTTTCGCAAATCTGATGGTCATCTCCGGCAAAAGCTTGTGGATTTTGCTGAACGGTTAATTCCATTACATCAAAATCGCCCACCTCACAGGGAAGATTTGATGTGGCAGTAAGTGAAAGTAAAGCCAAGCCCTCGGCGATGTCGTTGTTTCCAGGTGTGTATTCCGGGTTCAGCATTGTTGCATCATCAAAATAGCCATCGCCCGAAGTATGCCATTGCAGGGCACTGAAATTACTGGCATTTGCTCCTGACAGATAAAAGCTTCCGGTTTCGCAAATTACTGCGTCTTCACCTGCAGAAGCTGAGGCAGTTTTTTCGATTTGTAAAATAAGGTTGTCGTTTGCCGAAATTGTGCAAGGATTTAAAGCATTTGCGGTGATGGTGAGTGTAACCGATCCTGATTCGATATCGGCACTGCCGGGTGTATAAACAGGATGTATGATGGTTTCGTTGTCAAAAATACCATCACCAGAAGTTTCCCACAACAGCTCACTGTAATGGGCAGCCGATGAATTAGAAATGTTGAAATTGTTAGTTTCACAAACAATGGCATCATCACCGGCATCAGCCTCCGGTTGTTTTTGAATATTAATAATAACTACATCAATAGCAGCAATGGTACATGGCGTAGAGGCATTTGCCCTTAAAGTAAGGCTGGCATTTCCATTTGAAATGTCGGTTAAACCCGGTGTGTAAACAGGGTTAAGGTTTGATGGGTTCGAGAATGTTCCGTCACCATTGGTTCTCCAGATGAGCGATGAATAATTTGATGCATTACCGCTTAATTGGATAAACCCAGCATCCTGGCAAATGGTGACATCCTGTCCGGCGTCAGCCATAGGGTTTTTACTGATGGTAAGTATTTTTGAGCTGCTTTTGCTTACTGTGCAGGGATCTAACGGATTTGCTGTGAGCGTTAATTGTACTGATCCGTTGATTTTATCCATTACTCCCGGGGTATAAACCGGATTTTTGATGTTTGCATTATTGAATGTTCCGTCACCTGAACTACTCCACTGCAACGAGGTATAGTAAAAAGCGACTACGCCTGACAAATAATGGATTGAATTTTCGCAGATTGTAAAACCCGGTCCGGCATTTACCAAGGGTTCCTTTTGTACCGAAAGTACTTTGGAGTCTGAAGATGCTAACAAACATGGCGAAATAGCCGATGCAGTCAGCGTTAGGGTGACTGTTCCATTAGTGATATCAGCAGATCCGGGTGTGTAAACTGAGGTTAATGAGTTTGTAGAACTGAAGGTGCCGTTACCAGAAGTTGTCCATAAAACACTTGAGTAATTGGAGGCTGTTGCTGAAAGTTGATGCTGAGAGCCGGCACATACAGCAGCATCTGCGCCGGCATCTGCCAGTGGTGTTTTTTGAATGTTAAGGATTTTTTCATCGGTTGATGCAACCGAACATGGTGAAATTGCCGCAGCAGTCAGCGTCAGGGTAACGTTCCCGTTAAAAATATCGGCGTTACCCGGGGTATAAACCGAGGTCAGGGAGCCTGTCGAACTAAAAGTCCCATCACCCGCTGTTGTCCATAAAAGTGCTGAATAATTTTGTGCAGATCCGGTAAGCGAAGCGGTGCTGTTCTGACAAATGGAAGCATCGCTTCCTGCATTTGCAGTTGGCGATTTTTGTATTGCAATCATCTTGGTGTCTGCAGCAGCTACAACGCATGGCGATATGGCCGATGCTGTAAGCGTTAGGATGACTGTTCCATTGGTGATATCAGCAGATCCGGGTGTGTAAACTGAGGTAAGTGTGTTTGTCGAACTGAAGGTACCGTTACCTGAGGTAGTCCACAAAACACTTGAATAATTTGAAGCAACTCCTGAAAGACTATGTGTCGATGTCTGGCACAAGGTTGCGTCAGCCCCGGCATTTGCCTGTGGTGATTTTCGAATGGTGAGAATTTTTGTATCTGCAAAAGATAAAGTACATGGTGAAATTGCCGTTGCAGTCAGGGTTAGGGAAACATTCCCGTTATTAATGTCGGTACTGCCAGGTGTATATATCGTGGATAATGTGCTTGACGAACTGAAAGTTCCATTTCCTGAGGTTGTCCACAAAAGCCCTGAATAATTTTGTGCAGTTCCGGTAAGTGAAGCAGTGCTGTTCTGACATATGGAAGCATCGCTTCCGGCATTTGCTGTCGGCGATTTTTGTATGGTAATGATCTTGGTGTCTGCAGAAGCTAACAAACATGGCGAAATGGCCGATGCTGTAAGCGTTAGAGTGACTGTTCCATTGGTGATATCAGCAGATCCTGGCGTGTAAACTGAGGTGAGCGTGTTTGTTGCGCTGAAGGTGCCGTTACCCGAGGTAGTCCACAAAACACTTGAATAATTTGAAGCAACTCCAGAAAGACTATGTGTTGATGACTGGCATAAAGTGGCGTCAGTTCCGGCATTTGCCTGGGGTGATTTCTGTATGGTCAGAATTTTTGTGTCTGTCATGGACAAAGTACATGGTGAAATTGCTGCAGCAGACAAAGTCAGGGTAACGCTCCCGTTGGTAATATCGGTATTGCCGGGTGTATATACCGTGGCTAATGAGTTTGACGAACTGAAAGTTCCATTTCCTGATGTCGTCCATTGAACAGCTGATTGATTTGCTGCGGTACCAGATAATGTATGCGTGGCAGTTTGGCAAATGGTGGCATCAGCGCCTGCATTAACTGTTGGCAATTTTTGAATAATCAGGGTTTTTGTATCTGCAGCTGAGACCGCACATGGCGAAATTGCCACTGCCGTTAGGGTTAATGTAACCGTTCCATTATTGATATCACTGGACCCGGGCGTGTAAACTGTGGTCAGCGAACTTGTCGAAGTAAAGGTGCCGTTTCCGGATGAAGTCCATAAAATATTTGAATAATTGCTGGCATTACCCGACAAGGTATGGGTTTCGGTTTGGCAAATGGTAGCATCATTACCTGAGTTGGCAAAGGGTGCTTTTTGAATGACCAGTATTTTTGAATCAGAACTTGCAACCTGGCATGGTGCAATGGCTGATGCTGTCAACGTAAGTGTAACCAATCCGGAATTGATATCGTTGATGCCCGGAGTGTAAACCGGGGCCAATGAACTTGCCGAACTGAAAGATCCATCTCCCGAGGTTGACCACAGAACATTACCAGCATTTGATGCTGATCCAGCGAGAACAATTGTTGAAGTTTGACAAATTGTGGCATCAGATCCTGCATTGGCTTGAGGCAATTTTTGAATAACAAGTGTTTTAGTGTCTGAACTTGCAACCTGGCATGGCGAGATGGCAGAAGCTGTCAGTGTAAGTGTAACATTTCCGGCAATAATATCATTTGCGCCAGGAGTGTAAACCGGCGTTAATGTGTTTGTCGAACTGAAAGTCCCATCGCCTGATGTTGACCATATAGAATTGGCGGCGTTTACTATCTCGCCGTTAAGGGTATGGGTATTCGTTTCACAAATAGTAGCATCATTTCCGGCATTTGCCTGTGGCGTTTTTTGAATGACCAGAATTTTTGTATCAGAGCTTGCTACCTGACATGGCGAAATGGCGGAGGCTGTCAAGGTAAGTGTTACCGTTCCAACATTAATATCAACGGTGCCAGGCGTGTAAACAGCGTTTAATGAGCCTGCCGAACTGAAAGTTCCATTTCCTGAGGTTGACCATGCGGTTGTGCTATAGTTTGAAGCAGAACCATTAAGAACCAACGTGGAGGTTTGACAAATTGTGGCATCAATTCCAGCATTGGCTTGAGGCAATTTTTGAATCACAAGTGTTTTGGTGTCTGAACTTGCAACCTGGCATGGCGAGATGGCGGAAGCTGTCAGTGTAAGTGTAACATTTCCGGCATTAATATCATTTGCGCCAGGAGTGTAAACCGGCGTTAATGAGCTTGTCGAACTGAAAGTCCCATCGCCTGATGTTGACCATGTAGAATTGGCGGCGTTTATTATCTCGCCGCTAAGGGTGTGGGTATTGGTTTCACAAATAGTAGCATCATTTCCGGCATTTGCCTGTGGCGTTTTTTGAATGA
>CALFEP010000108.1 GCA_937950125.1 uncultured Bacteroidota bacterium | reverse complement strand
AAACAAATTGTTAAACATCTTTCCGGCTATTCCTGCCATTTCAGCAAGTTTTGCAAACTGAAAACCAACCTTACCCATTGAAAATTCTGGTGGTAAGAGCCCTTCATCGAGTGCAAATTCGCTGTCGCTAACATGAATGTGGCTGTTTATCAAGTCGTAGGCCGGGCTTAGGCGAAAATCACCCATGGGAGTTTCCAACAACGAAAAGTTTTTGAAATGTGCATCACCATTTGAAAACAGGTAATTGAAAATCAGTATTTTCAGAAGTTTTAGAGCTTCAGGTTTATAAGCAGGAACATATTTTTCCATTAACCTGAACATTTCGAGGTAATTTCCCTGGTATTTGTAATTTTCACCATGGGTGTGCGGTGTCCGCCCTGCCAGCGCTGCAAAATCTTCCTGAGCCAGTTTTGTGCCATCATTTTTCTGGTCAAATCGTTTTGTGATGTAGGCCGGAGAGCCATTCCTGAAGAAAATCAATGCATTTTCAGCGGTTTCAATAGCAAAAATCTGTCGGGCGATCTGCATGGTCAGGTGCTCATTTGCAGGCATTTGCTCCGGCTTTTTGCCAAAACCTGGAATGGGTTTCACAATGTAAGCACCTCTTTCTCCCTCCAGGGTAAGCCGCAGCTTGTTTTTATCCAACAAAAACATGAACTTCTCCTGCACTCCTGAAATGGATAAAGTCCTCCGGTTTTCATTAAACAAATTTGAACCTTCAGTATTGGCAAAAGGAGAATCGTAAGGCAGGACGTGATGAACTTTTCGCCCCTGAAACAGCCTGTTTAAACAGGTTTTGCTGTACGTATCAAATCCTTCGGCCAGGGTACCGGGGCAATGTGTTATTTCGGGCAGAATCATGATTTTTCGATTTTTATTACCCTGATGACACCCGTGCTGTCGTGTTTTGCCGATGTTAAAAGAATACCGAAATCATCGTCAGGATCTATCCTGTTCATTGCGCACACTGCCTCTTTATTCGATCCTTCGGGCAACAACTGGTAAAAACACGGAAACAGGAATTGTGAATGGTATTCCTGGCGGGTTTTGGGCATCGTAAGGCTGATGGGAGGTTTCGTGCTGTCTTCCATCCATAAATCGTGATAACGAAAGGTAAAACTACCATCGTCAGATTGGGTGAGCACACCCGCCTCTACCTCCCTGAACAAAATTCTGGCCTGTCTCATTTATCGCTGGTTATTGTCCTGATTTTCAAACATACTTCCATCCCCAACACTTCTGCCAGTTTTTGAAGCGTGAGCAGAGTCGGGTTGCCTTTACCACCTTCAAGCTGCTTCAGGGTTCGCAGTCCAACACCCGAAAGTTCAGCCAGGTTTTCCTGAGTTACATTCAATACCTCACGACGTTCTTTTAAGGTTTTTATTATTTCTGCAAAGTGCATTATACAGCTCTTTTTTATGCAAAATAAAATATTAAGTGGATAATTAACAAAAAAAAGAGCACTAAATTGCACTAATTTGTGTATTTATTTCACCAATCCAGCAACCGTTTTTCGCCTTCAATGGCTTTAATATCCGAAATTTCCTGCGAAACTTCAATCACACCTCTGTAATTGCCGCCTTCATCCCGAACCGCAAAATATTGAATCAGAATGTATTCGTCTTTCAACTTAATCCAAAAAACGGCCTTGTCCTTTTCTCCGTTCCTGAACGATTTCACAATTTTTTCCACAACATGCACACTTTCAGGCGGGTGGCAGTTTTTTACTTCACGGCCGATAACAGCCACAGTTCTCGGGAATATCTGCTTTTTGGGTGTAGAAAAATAGCTGACCTTGTCGTTTTCATCAACAAATGTAATATCGACGGGCAAGTGATTGAAAATTAACCTGATTTGTTCGATGGTGAGAGAACCCGTTCCCAGGTTGACCTGATCGTTGATTTGCGATACTATTTTTTCAGATTGAGCTTTTGGCGAAGGTTGGAAATAAGGAAAACCCAATTCAGCACTTTCCTGGTTCATTTTATCAATAGTTTCCCGGCTCAGGGTTTCCATAAGAAGAGGAAACAGAATTTTCTCGTCCCTGAATTTTATGGCTAACATGTTGAAAAACACATCGCCAACCAGCCGGTTGAAATTTTTCATGTCATCAATGCCTTTTTCAAGCAGATTGAGAATGGTTTTGATATTCTGCCTGATGTCATCGTGAAACGACCACATGATCTGAATGCAGCGGTAATCGGGCCAGCGTTGTTCAATGACCGGGAAAAGCACGTTTTCTTTAATAACATATTGTTTTTCAAAAATTTCAAGCCTGCTGAATAAAGCCGTAAGAATCTTTCGTGTTGCAACATCCCCTGGGTCTTTCACCAATTGTTTGAAAACCGGGCGTATGTTGTTCAGCACCTTTTCCATTTCAGCATTGTTTTGCTCAAGAATACCGAAAAAGGTATCAGCCGCTGGTTCTGTTCTTTGATGGTTGACGATGGTAAGATGGAAAATGTTCAGGATTTTGTTGGAAAGGGTTTTTAATTCGGCAGTCTTATGTCCTTCTTTTACAAGCAGATCGAAAAGGGTGATGAAATCAGAAGGTAAAACAGTTGGAATAAAATCCTTGTTTTGTTTGATAAACGAAAGTGCATTGCCGGTTTTTATGAGGAGCTTCGAAACTTCCAACAGTTTTGTCAGCCTGTGTTCTTTTGTATTTGTAAATTCCGACATATCAATTATTTATTTGAAGAAATAAACCCTATATTCCTGGTCTGATTTTTTATCAATCCAATGCTTGTGACCGAAAGAAGCTGATTTGTCGATGAGCGGGGCAGGGATGAAAGGAGCATTTATCTTCAGGATTTCGTTGTTGTTGAGTTTTTTGATGGAGGAAAGCACTTTTTGAATAGGTTGCTCTCCCGCATCAAGCATTACGCGGATGTCCACAGAGTCCACCACCAATGATTCATCAAACCAGGAAGGTTTTGCGCTGTTGTAGGTTTTCTCTTCCGTTTCCGATGAATCACCGGTCCCCTGTCCTACTTCCGCTCTCAGTTTGTTTACCAGTTCTTCTGTTTTCAGACCTCCGATAACAGCGGCCTGGCTTAGCGTTGCAATTTTAGCGATGGTTCGTCTGAGTAGCGGATTCTTCAGCTTTTTAAACTGAGGTGAGGCAGCAATCAGCACTTTTTCCAACTGGGGATAGGCTTCCAGCAGGGTGTAAATTGTTGTTTTTGGGGTTATTGGAATGTTTTCCATCTTAAAATTATTCAATTGGTTTTTTTTACAAA
>CALFEP010000107.1 GCA_937950125.1 uncultured Bacteroidota bacterium | reverse complement strand
TTTTGTGCTTTAGTGGCTAAAATTAAAAATTGCCACAAAAACACCAAAACACGAAAAAAAGAAATAGTGCTTTTGTGCTTTTGTGGCTAAAATTAAAAATTGCCACAAAAACACCAAAACACGAAAAAAAGAAATAGTGCTTTTGTGCTTTAGTGGCTAAAAAAATCAAAATGATCATTTACCAACACATAATATGATTTCAAACCAGGTTATTTGGCGAAGCCCAAGCAACATTGCTTTTGTTAAATACTGGGGCAAAAAGGGATTTCAAATACCAGCCAATCCCTCGCTGAGCATGGCGCTTTCGGTTTCGCACACCCAAACAGCAGTAACATTTTCACCAGTTTCAAACCCTGGTCATATCTCGTTTGAGTTCAGTTTTGAAAATCGGAACAACCCGGCTTTCGCAGAAAAAATTGGCCGGTACCTCGAAAATCTTTCCAACGAATTTCCTTTCATCAAACAACATCATTTTTTCATCGAAAGCAAAAACACTTTTCCGCATTCTTCTGGAATTGCATCATCGGCCTCGGCTATGAGTGCGCTTGCGCTTTGCATCTGCGATATTTGGCAAAACCTGGAAAAGACGTGGATGCCGGTTGACGATTTTTATAGAAAAGCTTCATTTGTTGCCAGAATAGGATCGGGAAGTGCAGCAAGGAGCCTTTTTACGGGCATTTCGTTATGGGGAAAAACACCACTACAACCTGTTTCGTCCGACGAATTTGCCATACCGGTAAATGAAAACATGCATCCGGTGTTTGCCGGTTTGCGCGATTCTATCCTGGTGACCAGCAAAGGGGTTAAAAAAGTGTCGAGCCGTGAAGGCCACAGGTTGATGGAAAATCACCCGATGGCTTCCGCGCGATACATTCAGGCAAACCAAAACCTCGAAAAAACCTTGAAAGCACTTGAATCGGGAAATTTTGAACATTTTGCAGAAATAGTTGAAAATGAAGCATTCACACTACATGCCATGATGATGACTTCGATGCCCGGCTACATGCTGATGAATGCTGCCACAGTGCAAATTATCCAAAAAATCAGGGATTTTAGGGAACAAACAGCAACCGACATTTGTTTTACGCTGGACGCCGGGCCAAATGTGCATGTGTTGTACCCCGGTAGTTCGGAACCAGCCGTCAAACGGTTTATTGAAAACGAATTGCGGATTTTCTGTGAAGAAGGATTTATTATTCACGACAGAATGGGCATTGGCCCTTTAAAAATAAGATGAAAAAGAAAGACGGGATTTTTTACGGTAAAATACTGCTTTTTGGCGAGTACAGCGTGATGTGCGACTCGATGGCACTCACAGCACCTTATACCCATTTTCAGGGCGAATTGAGTTTTGTAAATGACGACAAATATACCGACCAACAGTTTGCCACCGAATCGAACCGGATTTTGCACGAATACAGCCTGCATCTCGAAAATCTTGACAGCAAAGGCGAAATGATGGCAAAGCTGAATTTTGACCGTCTGCGCAGCGACCTCAACACCGGCCTGTACTTCGAATCGTCTATTCCACAAGGGTTCGGTGTCGGAAGTTCGGGTGCTTTGGTGGCTGCCATTTATGAAAAATACAAAATAGGCGGCCCTGATGAAAACGGTGATTTTTCGTCAGAATATCTGCGTTGGCTTAAAAAAGCATTTGCTCAAATGGAATCGTATTTTCATGGAGTGAGTTCAGGCCTCGATCCACTCAACTGTTACCTCCGCCATCCCTTGCTAATCAAGCCAAACGCCAGCATCGAGCCGGTGGGCATTCCACGCGAATTTGCCAAAAACGGTGGAATATTCCTTATCAATACAGGTAAACCTGGAAAAACCGGCCCGCTTGTCAATCTGTTTTTTGAAAAATGCAAGGATGAAACTTTCAAAAACCTGGTGAAAAATGAGATGATTGTTTTTAACAACAACTGCATCAATGCCATTATTCGGGCCGAAATAAAGCCTTTTTTCGATAACCTGAAATTGTTGTCGGCTTTCCTGCTGGCTCATTTCAAACCCATGATTCCTGATTCATACCAGGAACATTGGCAACAAGGCCTTGATTCTGGTGATTTCTACCTGAAACTTTGCGGCTCAGGCGGTGGCGGATTTTTGCTTGGTTTCACCGAAAATCTGGAAAATACCCGCCAACTGATGAGTTTAAGAAATGTGGAGATTATCCCTGTGTCGAGATTTTAAGTTCATCATCAGGACTTAAATTTCCGGTTTTCCCAGTGCCTGATCTCCTGATCTGATGTTGATTATATTAATTTCAGAACACCTGCCCCCTCCACCACAAAAGCAACCCCTTCGTTTCGACTGCCAAAACAAGCGAAGCGCAGTTTTGAAGGGAAACCTGCCTGACTACCTTGTGCAGTAAACCGGCAGGCAGGAATTAAAAATTTAGCGACAATGACATTTTCAACAGGTCAGGAGTTCTGAAATTGCACAAAATAATGAAATCCAATAAATTAACACATCGAAAAATTTTGTGCCTGCCTGTTAGCCTGCCTACAAGAGGTACGAAGGCGGGCAGACAGGTTTTAGTGGCTAAAAAATAGTTTTTAGACTAAGCTCA
>CALFEP010000106.1 GCA_937950125.1 uncultured Bacteroidota bacterium | reverse complement strand
GTCGCTGCGGTGATATGGGGAAAGAGGGGCGGGCGGCTTCGCCGCCCGCCCCTCTGTCACCTCCCTCAATAAAGACTTAACCGGTCTTTCCGACCGCAGGGAGGAATCCCCCTCCACTGTCCCGCGGGTTAATTTTATAAACTTGTCAGAGAGATTAAATTTTTGGGGAGGAATCCCTCCTCTACCATCCCACCGGCTTATTTTTCTTATTTGTCAGAGAAGTTAAATTTTTGGGGAGGAATCCCCGCTTTTCGCAGAACCACTGTTCCAATCTAAAAAGCAATTCCTGAACCGATGCTGGGTAGAGCCAATAAAAAGACTTACCCGGCCAGCGTTTTTTTCTGGAATGATATTTCCGGAGTAAGGAGAAATAGTGGGGTGGGGGTTAGGCCTCCATCCTCAAACTTTCCGGCCCAACGGTTTTTGTCCTACGTTTTTCGGCTTCCGGATCAAATAATTTCCGGTAAGTGATGTGTTTTTTACCAAAAACACCACCAACGGCTTCGTGGAGTGCACGCATTTTCAGGTTAAAATCGCCAACCCACGAGAGTTCTACTTCGGTGTAATAGGGCCTGCGATCGAACACTTCACGCAATTTTTTGAATATTCCCGATTCAATTCCATGACGCTGAAACTTTGGCACTACACCCATCACGGTAATTCGGGTTCGTTTGATTTCGTGGGTTTTCAGGTAATAGAAAAACTTCAATTTGTTCAATAGATGCATTTTGCCGTTGAGGTGCCTCAAAATCTGGTTGATGTCGGGAAACATGACCAGAAAAGCAATGGGTTCACCCTCGTGATAAACAAACCAAACCAGCTCTTCATCCAGGATGGGTTTTGCTTTTTCAAGCCCGGTTTGGATGTCTTTAATGTTTAAAGGTGTAAAATGTTCGTGATGCACCCAGGCCTGGTCGTAAACCGATTTCAGGTCGGCGATGTATTTGTCTGCTTTTTGATAGGTAAAATGTTCAAAAGTAAGTGAGGGATTGGCGGCAACCCTGGAGGCGATTTTCCAGAACCTTTCGGGAAAAGGTTTTACAACATCCAGGTGGTTGGTTACCTGCTCGAAAAACGGATAAAATCCGTAATCTTCAAAAAACTTCCGGTAATAGGGTGCGTGATAGTTCATTCCGTAGCTTTGCTCCATGTACCCATCGACAAGTAAGCCCCAGAACATGTCATTTTCTCCGAAATTAATGGGTCCGTCCATGGCTTCCATTCCCCTTTCCTGCAACCATTTACGACATGTTTCAAACATCAGAAAGGCAGCATCCTGGTTGTCGGTACACTCAAAAAAACCCATTCCGCCTGTTGGCTGCTCGTACGTGCGTGCTTTGTTTTGGTTGATAAAGGCTGCCACCCGACCAATCAGTTTGTCATTATCATCTTTTAAAATCCAGCGAGTGGCTTCTCCGTGATTAAAATAGGCATTTCTGTCCGGGTCGAAAACAGCTTCAACATCGGAGTCGAGCGGGCAAATCCAGTTTTTATCGTTTTTGTAAATCAGATGCGGAACTTTCAGGAATTCCTTAATATGTTTTTTGTCAGTAACTTCTGTGAGTTTCATTTGAATGAGTTTTTTGAAGCCGCCAAAGATAGGTGTTTATTTTAACAGACCTTAATTATTGTTACGTCCCGGCAACCGCTCTGCACCCAATATTTTTGAAACAAAACAGTTTATCTTTGCGAAAAAATAAATTTCAGGGTTGAAAAAACTGAATGTTTTTATATTGAAATCGTATGCAGGGCCGCTGGTTCTTACCTTCTTCATTTCGCTGTTCATCCTGGTGATGCAGTTTTTGTGGAAATATGTTGACGACCTGGTGGGCAAAGGGCTGGAATGGTACGTCATTGCACAGTTGCTGTTTTACGCTTCTTCCACCTTCGTTCCCCTGGCGTTGCCGCTGGCTATCCTGCTTTCGTCGCTCATGACTTTCGGTAATTTTGGCGAAAACTACGAACTTGTGGCCATGAAGGCTGCAGGGATTTCGCTCAGGAAAATCATGAAACCGCTTGTCATTCTTTCGATTATCATCAGCCTGCTTGCTTTTCTGTTTTCAAACCATGTGTTGCCTTACGCCAATCTTAAGTTCCATTCGCTGCTTTACGATGTCAGGCAGCAAAAACTTGCCCTCAACATCAAGGAAGGAATTTTCTACAATGGAATCGAAGGCTTCACCATTCGCATTGGTGAAAAAGATCAGGATCAGAATATTATCCGTGATGTGATGATTTACAACCACACCGACAGGCAGGGAAACATAAAGGTAACCACTGCCAAATGGGGAAAAATGGAACTTTCGCCCGACCGCTCAACACTGGTTTTTCATTTGTTCGATGGTTACAACTACGAAGACATTACCGACCGCCGCGATTATAAAATTACCCGCCCATTTCAGCGCAGCTATTTTAAGGAACAGATGCGCCGGTTTGGCGGGCTCGATTTTGGACTTAACCGAACCGATGAATCCCTTTTCAGAAGTAATTACCAGATGATGAACATTGTGCAATTGCGCACTTCACGCGATTCGCTAAATGGAGAACTGAATGTTAGACGGAAAAAATTTGTTCAGTCAGTGAACGAACGGTTTACATTTTTACAAAAACTCGATTCGCTTCAGACTGATACAATCAAGGATTCAATCCCGCAATTGGCTGATTTTGAAAAGTCCAAACAGACCAGCATTTTCGATTGGGCGTTGCAATCGGCGCGTGCAGTAAAAAACAGCATCGAATACAACAAGTCTGATTTTCAGGAACGCAGGTTGCGAATTACCAAACACCACATCGAATACCATCGCAAATTCACCCTTTCTATTGCCTGTTTTATTTTGTTTTTTATTGGCGCCCCGCTGGGCGCCATTATCCGCAAAGGAGGACTGGGTTTGCCGGTGGTGGTTTCAATTTTCTTCTTCGTTATTTTTCACATCATTTCTATTACCGGCGAAAAATATGCCCGCGCAGGTCAGCTCAATCCTGCCATAGCTATGTGGCTGGCTTCGGCAGTTTTGCTTCCGCTCGGAATTTTTCTCACTTACAAGGCCACCACCGATTCGCCCTTGTTAGATGCTGATTCGTGGGATAAAATGATTAAGCGATTTAATTTTTTCGCCAAAAAAAATCAATCCACAAAATAACTTGTCTGATGAAAATCCTGAGCCTCTGCAACAAATCGCCTTATCCGCCAAAAGAAGGCGGCCCTATTGCCATGAATGCGATCATTGAAGGACTGATTGACGAGGGACATCAGGTGAAAGTGTTGGCAATCAACTCGAATAAATATGGCGTGGATGTGAGCAAAATTCCCGAAAGTTACCGCGGGAAAACCGGAATTGAAACCGTTTACATCGACCTTTCGGTGAAACCATTGGATGCTTTTTTCAACCTTTTTACCGGAGAATCGTATCATGTGGAGAGGTTTATCAGCCGGAATTTCGAGAATAAACTCACCGAAATTTTGCAAAACGATAATTTCGACATCGTTCAGCTCGAAACCCTTTTTATCGCGCCCTACCTCGAAACCATCCGCAAATATTCCAACGCCCGCATCGTGCTCCGTTCGCACAACATCGAACACCTGATTTGGCAACGGGTGGCACAGGTGAGCAAAAATCCGCTCAAGAAGTTCTACCTCAGGCACCTTGCCCGCACATTGAAACATTACGAACTGGGTGTGTTAAACCGGTTCGACGGCATTGCCACAATTACCCAGACGGATGCTGATTTTTTCAAAAACAACGGTTGCAACATCCCCATCATAGCCATTCCTTTTGGGATCAACCTCAAAAAGTTCAAGGAAAATCCGGGAATTGAAGCTGAATTTCCTTCGCTTTTTCATATTGGCGCCATGAACTGGATGCCCAACGAGGAAGGTATCCGCTGGTTTCTGGACAACGTTTGGCTACAGGTAAACAAGCGGTTTCCCAATCTGAAATTCTACCTTGCAGGCCGTGAAATGCCCGAATGGCTCTGCCATTGCAAACTTCCAAATGTGGTAGTGGTGGGCGAGGTTGACGATGCCTTTGATTTTATGTATTCAAAAGCGGTAGAAATTGTGCCCCTGTTTTCGGGCAGTGGCATCAGGATAAAAATCATTGAAGGGATGGCCGCATCCCGCGCCGTTATTTCAACATCCATTGGCGCCGAAGGAATTGAGGTTAGCCATGGAAAAAATATTCTGGTTGCCAACACTCCTGAAGAATTTATTGTGGCAATTGGCCGCTGTGTCAACGACCAGCCATTTTGTGTACAATTGGGGAGAAACGCCCGCCAACTCATCGAAACCAATCATTCGAACCAGGTTCTGATGAAAAAACTGGTTGCCTTTTACGAGCAAATAATTTCGTAAAAAACCCACCGAAATTTTATTTTTGTCTGATGAAAATACTTGTACTACTTCCACGGGTGCCCTATCCGCTTGAAAAAGGCGATAAACTCCGTGCTTACAATCAGATAAAATGCCTTTCGAACAACCACGAAATTGTTTTGTGCGCCCTGTCTGATTGCCCGGTTCACCCGGAAGCGATGAAACACCTAATGCCTTTTTGCAAAACGGTTTATGTGTTGAAAATTTCAAAAACAGGTATAGCTCTCAACCTGGTAAAAGCCTTTTTTAGAGGAATCCCTTTTCAAACAGGATATTTCTACAATCGTAAAATCCACAAACACTTTAGGCAAATCGTCGAAAAAGAGCAACCTGACCACATTTATTGCCAGTTGCTGCGTGTAGCTGAATATGTAAAAGACCAGAAATTGCCAAAAACGCTGGATTACCAGGATGTATTTTCGAAAGGCATCCAGCGCAGGATTGATAAATCTCCGTTTTACCTGAAACCACTTTTAAAACTTGAATATCAGCGGCTTTTAAAATATGAAAACCACGTTTTCGATGTTTTCGATCATAAAACCATCATTTCATTCCCTGACCGTGACTTGATTCCTCATCCCGAAAAGGAAAAAATCCATGTAATTCCGAACGGAGTTGATTTCGGTTTTTTCAAACCCATGACACGTAAAAAGGATGTTCAGTTGGTTTTTACAGGAAATATGGGTTATCCGCCTAATGTGAATGCTGCTGAATTTCTTGTAAATGAAATACTTCCACGGGTACATCAGAAAAAACCAGAGGTTATGGTACTCTTGGCTGGCGCTACTCCCGATAAACGGGTTCTTGCCCTGAAAAGCAGCAAGGTGGAGGTAACCGGCTGGGTTGACGACATCAGGGAATGTTACGCCCGGGCCGAAATTTTTATTGCACCCATGCAAATTGGCACCGGTTTGCAAAACAAACTCCTCGAAGCTATGGCCATGAACCTGCCCTGCATCACATCGCCATTAGCCAACGAAGCACTTCACGCTAAAAACGGTGTCGAAATTCTGGTGGGCAACAGACCGGAGGAGTACGCAAATCACATTCTTCGTTTATTGGACGACAAGGTTTTTTCGGCTGCGGTGGCCAACGAAGGCAACCACTTTGTAAGGCGCAATTACAACTGGGAAATTGCCACCGGAGCCCTTGAAAAAATAATTAAAGGTTTGTAAAACAATCGTATAAGAGATAATTAGGACATATTTTTTCATTTAAGATTGGAAAATCAATTACAGAATAAAACCTAACAGGTTTTTAAAACCTATTAGGTTTATTCACACACATTTGATAATCAATTAAATAGATAAATTTTCATCAACATTTTTTAAATATTTGATAAAAAAAGTAAAAATTATGAAAAGTAAACTTACCAATTATCGGATGACATTGCTAATCAATGGATTGATTGCACTTCTTTTCGGATGCATTGCTTTGTTCATGCCCCGCGAAATCCTGCTTACCGGCATTATTTATTTCGGCATTCTACTCATTGTTGCAGGCGCTATAGGGTTAATGATTGTTATCATGAACATGAAAAAAAACCGGGCATACCTTTACACAATGATTAGTTCGGTATTGCTGCTGCTGGTGGGGATTTTTGTAGCTTTTTATACGCGGAAAAGCCTGATGATTTTTGCCATGGTGCTGGGTGTTTGGGCTGTTTTGTTGGGTATTTCAAAAATTGCGCTGGCGCTGAGCCTGATGGCTAAAGGGAAAAACAGGAATATTTTCATGCTGAACAGCCTGCTGACCATTGCTTTTGGGCTGATACTCTTTTTCAATCCTTTTGAAACTGTGGTTGCGCTGGTTTTTCTGGTTGGAGCGCTGGCACTGGTCAGCGGATTGGTGATGATTTATTATTCAATCAATTTAGGGGTACTCGAAAAGAAAGAGGCCTGATAAGTTTTACCAGATTTAGTTTCCGGGAAACCGGCTGAATAATTCCTGAAGTATTTCTTTAAAAAACAGATTATCAATAAATTACCTTGATTTTTATTGAAACATTTTAATATTATTGCTGAATGGCTGAAGACAACAAAATTATTTTTTCGATGATGGGTGTGGGGAAAATTTTCCCACCCAATAAGCAGGTTTTAAAAGATATTTACCTGTCATTTTTTTATGGCGCTAAAATCGGTATCATCGGTTTAAACGGAAGTGGAAAATCCACTTTGTTGAAAATCATTGCCGGAACCGATCCTTCGTATCTTGGTAAAATTGCATTTTCGCCTGGTTATCAGGTTGGAATGTTAGAACAGGAGCCGCACCTCGATGACACGAAAACTGTGCGCGAAATTGTGGAAGAAGGAGTGCAGGAAGTGGTTGACCTGCTGAAAGAGTATGAGGAGGTGAACCTGAAATTTGCTGAGCCCATGAGCGACGACGAGATGAACGCACTCATCGAAAAGCAGGGAAAGCTCACCGAACTGATCGACCAAAAAGATGCCTGGCAACTGGACTCCAAGCTCGAACGGGCGATGGATGCACTGAGGTGCCCCGAAGGCAACACACCGGTAAATGTGCTTTCGGGCGGTGAACGCCGGCGGGTTGCATTGTGCCGTCTGCTGTTGAAAGAACCCGACATTCTGTTGCTTGACGAGCCTACCAACCACCTTGATGCCGAATCGGTGGAATGGCTCGAGCAACACCTGAAACAGTACAAGGGAACTGTAATTGCCGTTACCCACGACCGGTATTTTTTGGACAATGTGGCTGGCTGGATTCTCGAACTTGACCGTGGCGAAGGCATTCCCTGGAAAGGAAATTATTCGTCGTGGCTCGAACAGAAGTCCAATCGCCTGGCACAGGAGGAAAAAACCGAAAGCAAGCGCCGCAAAACCCTGGAGCGCGAGCTGGAATGGGTGCGGATGTCGCCAAAAGCGCGTCATGCCAAGGGTAAGGCAAGGTTGTCGGCTTACGAAAAACTTCTGGATCAGGATGTGAAACAGAAAGAAGAGCGGCTCGAAATTTTTATCCCAAACGGCCCACGACTGGGCAACAATGTCATCGAAGCCATTGATGTAAGCAAAGCCTTTAGTGAAAAATTGCTTTTCGAGCACTTGAATTTTATCCTGCCTCCAGCCGGAATTGTTGGGGTGATTGGTCCTAACGGCGCCGGAAAAACCACCCTTTTCAGGATGATTATGCAAATGGAAAAGCCCGACACAGGTGAGTTTAAGGTGGGAGAGACAGTAAAAATCGGATACATCGACCAGTCGCATGCTGAGATTGATCCCGAGAAAACGGTTTGGCAGGTCATTTCGGGTGGTCACGACATCATTCAGCTTGGAAACCGCCAGATGAACTCGCGGGCGTATGTGGCAAGGTTCAACTTCAGCGGCGCCGACCAGGAAAAGAAAACAGCGGTCCTTTCGGGCGGAGAGCGTAACAGGCTGCACCTGGCCCTTACACTCAAGCAGGAAGCCAACGTTCTGCTCCTCGACGAGCCAACCAACGACATCGACGTGAACACGCTGAGAGCGTTGGAGGAAGGTCTCGATAATTTTGCCGGATGCGCCGTTGTTATTTCACACGACCGCTGGTTTTTAGACCGCATTGCCACGCATATCCTGGCTTTTGAAGGAAATTCAGAAGTTTATTATTATGAGGGCAGTTATTCGGAGTACGAGGAAAACAAGAAGAAACGCCTTGGAGATGAGGGGCCTAAAAGGATCAGGTACAAAAAACTGAAGGGTGATTGATGCTGTTTTTTTCGTCTTTGATGTAAAAAAATATTTCGGTGCTCCGCATCTGAAAAAACAATGGTTAATAATCTGACCACAAAGATATCACCACTCTGTGGATGGTAATCTGGAATTAAAGAAACAAACCTTATCGGAATTTTATGGCGCAGGAAAAATTGTATGCTGTGTTGACGGGAGATGTGGCGGGTTCATCACGCTTTGAAGGTGAGCAGCGGGCATTGCTGCTGACGGCACTGAAACAGTCGTTTTCCCTTGTGAGTGAAATCCTGGGAGAAGATCTGTTGGCTTTTCCGTATGAGATTTTCAGGGGCGACAGTTTTCAAGGCGTTTTGCACTATCCTGCCAAAGCCCTGAAATCGGCATTGATCATCAGAGCGGCATTGCGAAAAAGTTTTCAAACAACCCTTAAAGATGCCGTGGATGCCCGGATTGCCATTGGAATTGGAACCATTTCGATGCTTCCGGGTGGCAGGGGAGGGGAGGGCGACGGCGAAGCCTACCGAAATTCAGGGCCTTCATTAGATAAAATGACCAGAGAATCACGGTTTATCAAAATCGTTACTCCCTGGGAGCCTGTTAATCAGGAATTAAATGTTGAATGTGCCCTGCTTGATACGATAATTTCCAGATGGACCAGCCGCCAGGCCGAAGTATTCATCGAAACCTTGAAAGGGAAAACCCAGGAGCAGATAGCAACTGAATTGAAGGTTTCACAGCCCGGAATCAGAAAACGGATTCAGTCGTCCAACATTTACCCTATTGAACTGATGAATAACAGGTTCGATCATTTATTGCGGAGTTTTAATCAGAACCTAAATACAGAATTATAACCCTGTGAGATTATAATCGCCAATTATAACCCTGTGAGGTTATAATCGTTAATAATAACCCTGTGGGGTTATAGTTTGGGGAACAATTGTGGATGTTGATTAATTTGAAATGATAAGAGTGTATGAACGAAACATTTGTAAACACTGATTTTAACCTGTTGTTACGGTTGCTGATAGCTCATTTTCTGGGCGATTTTCTATTACAACGGAAAACATGGATTGTTCAGCGGCAGCAAAAACACTGGAAAGCAGGAT
>CALFEP010000105.1 GCA_937950125.1 uncultured Bacteroidota bacterium | reverse complement strand
TGGCTTACCTGATAAACTTCCCAGTTGATCCACGAAAAGAACGGAGCGGAGGTGGTGGGTTTGTTTTTGTGAGGATACGTCTGGGCGCCGCGTGGGCCATGGCGGTAAGCGATCAATCCATCCTCGCCCTGCTGTTCGATGTAAACGCGTTGCGATTCCTGCGCCGAAACCGGATCGAGGTAAACGTAGGCTAACATGCTCAATGATTCGTGAAGCACCTGGTGGCCGTGTCCCCAGCCCCACAAAGGGTTGCGTGAAAAGACATAGAAATTGTGGGAAGTTTTTTCAGCCGGCGGAAGCATGCAACCCCGCGCCAGGTTCAATGCCCCGAGATAAACCATTTTATCACCTGGATTTTTAAACTGAATCCGGGGAACGGATTTGAAAAGCGCTACATTTTCATCCAAATATTTTTGAAAAGGTTCCTGCTTGAGTTTTTCAATTTCCTCCATCAATGCATCGGCATCTTCTTTCTGATCCTGAATTCCCCTGAAATAGCGGACATCAGCCGAAGCGCCAGGTTCAAGTGAAAACTTATGGTGCAAAGCCACAAACCTAACATATTGGTTGATGGCTTTGTTGAGTGAATCGTTGCGGTTTTCGGTGTAAAAATCAGTTTTAATGGTGTTGTAAAATTCGTCCTGCGTTTGGCGGTAGCCACCATAAGAATAGCATGTAAAATTGCCTGTAAAAACGTCCCTGACATATTCGGGGTAGGGGGCATTTTTGTAGAGGTTGCTGATGAGCCTTTTTTTGGTTTCGTAGCGTGTAGTAAGATAAGCCTGATGGGTTTCATTAAAATCCATGGTGAAAATCGAATCCTTTTCCAAATCGATACCGGGATAAATTTCGATGTTGTGAGAAACCTGATCATTGTTTGTTACCCAAATCCGCACCAGCGAAATGGTGGAACTGTAAACAAAAAAGAGTTCCTGCACCTCAATTCCCGGCCAGGGCTGATATTGAAGCAGCGCCATGTCAGGAAAAGAAGCCACAACTACCGGCTGTGTATGGTATTCGCTCATTTTGTTCACCACCACCTGATCCACTTTCCAGATGTTGAACATCTTCCCCGACTGATCGGAGGTGTAGTTTACCGGAAGGTTGGTGGAATAATAATCCATTTTGTAGGCTTTGTCGCCGTAAAGCCTCGACCGTGACATGGCAGCGGCGTAGGTGGTGTAAAGGGGATCTGCCTGCAAGGCATTTAAAATCAAGTAATCATCGGCAATGGTTAATGGTTGGCTTTGTGTTGTTTGCAGCAACAATGTGAAGCAAAAAATCAATAAAACAGCAGAAAAGTTTTTCATACATTCAAAGGTTTTTGCATGCAGGCGAAGTTACAAAAATGATTTCCCTTTATCCGGCATTTTTATTATTCTTATGATTGTTGTCAGGGTCTCTTTCTACGATGTTGCGCAAAGGCTTGAAATCATTCCTGATTGTGGCCCATTTTTCAGGATAATTGTTAAGAAGGAACCGGATTTTATCTTTGTGATATTTCATCCCGTAACTTATTGCAGGAGGTTTTATGGGAATAGGGTGTGCCTGAGCAACATTTTCGCTCGTTAGGGGCAATTTTCTCATTTTCACGCTAATGGCAGCATGTTCCAGCTTATCCAGGAATTTTACAGCGGCTGACTGATTTACCATTTCGGGCGGAGTTGCCTGTTCGGACATTGCCTCTTCGGAACTGGGCGTAAAAAGGTAGGTTTCATTAATCGGCATGGCTGATTTTGGATTGATAACCATCATATTATTAACCATTTCGACGGCATTTATGATGATGTTTTCAAAATTCCTGAAACTGCCTTTGAATTTTCGGATGTGTGCTTTGGCGCCTTCGGTAAAAAAATAGCTGCGCTGGTAGAATTGCCGGTACTTTTCAAGAATTTGCTCAGCCGAAATTTCAAGAATCTCCTCGTTTCTCTGTTGCGATTCCCTAATTTCGCCATTCAGCAATTCAATATGTTTTCCGGTATTGGCAACCATTTGGCTGAATGCTGAAAGGATTTCGAGGTTGTTGTAATAATCAGCTGCCTGCTTTAACAAAAGTTTTACATAGGACTTTTCGATGATGCTTTTTAAAGCTGCCGAAAGTTCCTTATCGCCCTTGCTGAGGCCAAAACTCTTCATTTCCTTGTCGAAAAACATGAACAGCAAATCTTTCTTTCCATCGTAGCGGTTTGGAAATCTTACAAGTAAAACGATCATTTCCACCTCATTAAACAAATTGCGGGTTTTACCATTTTTCTCGCTGATGTGGTATGGAAGCAGTTTGTTTTCGAACCATTCAAAATCAGATTCTTTGTCCCTTTCTTTATTCAAAGCGCCAATGCGTGCACCGAGATCAACACCAAGAGGCTGTATGGTTTTGTCGAAATTAACAATTTCGCCAGTTTCACCTTCAAGACTTGCAGTGGAAGGGTCGAAGCAGATCAGGTCAATTTTTTCGATACCATGAACCATGTCCAGCGCAAATTGCAGCAAAAGTCTTGCGGGATGCCCAATAAAAGAAAATTGCCTTGCTGCTGGATTCATTTTTTTTATCGAAAAAGTGTGATAGTAAATAAAAATTCATGTTCAAAAAATCCTTGCCCTTCTTCCTGAAAATTTTAGGCTGTAAAAATAAATAAACTAAACCAGTTTTAGCTAAAAAAATTTAGTTTTTTACTTAAAAAAAATTAAGGTAGCTAAATTGAACTTAAGTTTTTTTTAGGAAGAAGTTAAGGAACTTTAGTTAAGGCAGATCAAGTATAAAATATTTGAATTCAATTGAATAGCCCTCTATTTTTGTCGATCTATTCTTCGAAATTGTATTTACAAAGTTCTTTTCAGCAGGAAACAAAACAACAATTTTTAGAAGAAATGCTAAACTCTGGTTAAGGAGTTTGGGGTTAAAACTGAAAAGACATTTATTGGGAATTGTGGTGGTTGAATTGTGATGAAAACATTTAATAACATAAAACAGAATGAACCATGAACGGTTATAAAAAACATTTGATTTCGCAGAGAATTGCGGCTAATTCTTTTAAATCTGAAACGATTGATTCTTTTAAATCTGAAGCACCAGCCCCACCGGTCAGGGAGAAAGTTCCGGCTGGCCGACAAATTAAACTGAAAAACTTCCTTGGCGCCGGCTTCAAATGGCCGCTAAAAATTGAAAAGAGCGAGCCTGGTGCGCCCGCCGAAGAACCTGGCCACCGGCGCAAAGGAAGTTTTTTATTGGAAAAGTTGAAAAAACCGGCAGATGAATGTCCAACCGAAAAGCACCATAGCAGGCATGCTTCAAATTCGGTAATGGTTTTCAGAGTTGTTGTTTTTATCCAAAATCTCAAAAACAGATTTTTCAGGTTTATGGAAACCTTGTTTTTGCTGGATAGTCCCGCCGACCTTGCATTGATTTCTGAAGTACCTTTTTATCAGCCTGTTATGATTGAAAATGCAGGTTTAGCAAGAAAAGCTGAACCAAGGGGATTTCCAATCAAAAACCTCATATACCGCAGAGGCTATCTAAAGAACGAACCTTTAGCCGAAAAAATCACCTCTATCGCCGCACGCTACCGCAACCTCGAAAACCAACCATTAACGCTTGCAATTAAAAGTCAGGCATTCAGGCAGGCGAAAATGATGATAAGGAGCGAAAATGATGTTATGATGGCCGGATACGCATAATGCATACCCTCGCTTTCGATGCGAAACGGTGAAGTAATTTTATGGTTGTTGGCGAAAGGCTAATGCAGCTATTTGTTTTTCTGTATTTTTGCCTCACCCCGAAAATTTCAAAAGGAAGACTTATCATCGAAATACAAGGTTCGGGGCACAGTAAACATGCACATCTCCACCACGAAGGTTGAAACAAATTTGTCGGAAACATTACAGCCTGTTATTCAAGGGTTTTTACCTGTTTCACTTGAAGCTATGGATAAGGTAGCTTTTATGGATAGGTTTGATAAAAAATTTGTTTTTCATTCTTCAAAGCTTCTCCTGATCCTCCGTAAAGTACAACCGCATTACTCAGTCCTTCAAATCAATAACCATCGTTTTTTCGAGTATTCCACGCTTTATTACGATACTGCGGGTTATGATATGTATTTGAGTCATCATAACCGAAGGCTTACACGAATGAAAGTAAGAAAACGTGAATACCTGACGACCGGTCAGATGTATTTCGAAATCAAGAAAAAGAACAATAAGGGCAAAACCCGTAAAAAGCGCATTACCACAGAAAATTTACATAAAGTCCTCTCGAAAGAGGAGAAGAAATTCATTTGCAGGCAAACGCCGTTCAACCCCGAAAAGCTTGAGCCGAAACTTACCAACCGGTTCACAAGAATTACCTTGACCAGCAACATTTTTGCTGAAAGAATTACCATAGATTTTAACATCAGGTACAGGATGAACAGCCAGAGTGCTTTCTTGCATAACATTGTCATTGTTGAAATTAAAATAGATGGAGAGACCCGAAAATCAGATTTCGAAAGAATTCTTTCGGAATGCAGCGTCAATCCGATGAGGTTAAGCAAGTACTGTATTGGGTCGATATTACTTGATAAGAGATTGAAATACAATAGGTTTAAGTCAAAATTAATTACATTACAAAAGATATCAGATGATGGTACATTTGCTTCAATTCATTAAAGACCCACAATTGTTTGGGATCGAGTTTTATAATCATCAGGATTTTATGCTGATGTTGTTCAGGTTTGCAATCAATCTGATTTTCACCCTGATAATTGTACGTTACATTTACTACGCCAATGCGAGGAGGAAGGATTATCTTTTTACATACATTCTCATCAGCATTGCGGTGTTCTTCTTGTCGTATGTGCTCCAAAATGTTGACCTGCAGCTTGGTTTTGCGTTGGGATTGTTTGCCCTTTTTGGGATTATCAGGTATCGAACCAACCCTATCCCGATCAAGGAAATGACCTATTTGTTCCTGGTGATTTGTGTTTCGGTGGTTAATGCCCTTGCTGACATGGAAATAAGCTATGTTGAGTTACTCTTTGTAAATTTGGCACTTATCGGTGTGATTTACATTATCGAGTATTTCTGGAGTTACAAGCATGAGTCGAGTAAAACAATTACCTACGAGAAAATTGAGCTGATAAAACCACAGAACCAAAAGAAATTTATCGAAGATCTCGAAAAACGTACAGGGTTAAAAATTAGCCGGGTTGAAATTGGGAAAATTAACTTTTTGCGCGACACTGCCGAAGTCACCATTTATTATCTGTGGGATAAGTATTCGACCAACTTTTTTGAAGGTGAAACACTGGACAATTTTACTTTTAAAGACAACGATGATGATGAATAAAATCAAGAAGTTACTGACGCTGCTCGTTGGATTTCTCTGTATGAATAAAACACTGTTAATCATATCATTATTAGCCATCACCTGCACCCTTTCATCACAAAACTATAATACTCCTGGTTCAAAACCCTTGTTTGCATCACACGATATTCTCAGTGTCAGATTAATTGGTGATATTGGCGCCATCATCAGGGATATTGGCGATGATGCAAAAGAACATCCCGCTGTTTTGGAATTCGCTGAAAATGGCGAAACAGTCAGGCTGGATGTAATGGTTGAAACCCGGGGAAATTTCAGAAGGAAGCGCGAAAATTGTGGTTTCCCGCCGCTTCGCATCAACCTGAAAAAAAAGCAGGTTGTTGGAACGTTGTTTGACGGAATGGATAAATTGAAACTTGTAACGCACTGCAGGCCAAACTCTAACATGTACGAAAATTACGTGATAGAAGAGTATTTGATTTACCGAACCTACAACATTCTGACTGACACAAGTTTCAGGGCAAGGTTTCTGAACATTGTTTACGAGGACACAGCTAATGATAAGACCATTGAAAGTATCGGTTTTTTCATCGAACCTGATGATGCCCTTGAGAATAGGCTTGCCATGGATGAGGTGAAAGAAAAATATGTGTTAGCCGACCGGACAAGATTCGATCATGTAAACCAACTGGCGGTATTTCAGTACATGATAGGAAACACCGACTGGGCAATTTCGACGCTGCACAACGTAAAACTCTTTTCGCCGGATACCTTGAAACCTCCTTATGCTGTACCATACGATTTCGATTGGAGCGGTGTGCTTAATGCTGTGTATGCCAAGCCTTTACCCAGGTTTGAAACCGAGTCGGTTATCATAAGGGTGTTTAGGGGATATTGCAGAACCATGGAGCAGTTTAAGCAGTCGTTCGAGGTTTTCAACCATAAAAAGGATGAAATTTACCAACTTTATCAAAATTGTGAAATGCTAAAAAATAGCGAGAAAAAGCGGATTCTGAAATATTTCGACGACTTTTATGATGTAATTGCAAACGATAAAAAGATTACCACAGAGTTTTTGGAAAATTGCCTCAAATAGAAATGATCAGATTAATTGAACAACCGATGATCTTTTTGGTTTACAGGTTTTTGTTGATGCATTTTTAACAAAGTAGTTTAATATCAGATACAACATTTGGCTTTTAAATGGTCAGACTGAGAAATTTCATATTGCTGATACTTGTTTTGTCACTTAGCAAAACCTTCGGCCTAACCAGTGAAAAGGGGTTGCTCCAGGCCATTAAGCACGACAACATCGTAGTGCTTGATTCATTTTTATCAACGGGTATTAATGTCAATGGAAGATACGGCAATGATCAGATGACACTTTTATGTTATGCTATTAAGGATCAAAGCTATAAATCGTTTTTCAGGTTATTGGAATCTGGCGCTGATCCAAACACTTATTGCAAGGGAAAATCACCCCTGATGAGTTGTGTTTACTACCGCGATTTGTACCTGATGAGAAAATTATTAAAAGCCGGCGCCAACATTGACGATCAAAACCGTAAGGGTGAAACCGCTTTGATTTATGCTTCAAAAACAGGGAAATATGAATTTGTCAAAACCCTGATACAAAATGGAGCTGACGCAGAACTAAGGGACAAATCAGGCAAATCGGCACTCGATCTGGCAAACATGAACAACCATGTTGAAATTGCCACATTTCTTGTGAAAATAATAGAAATGCGGCATTACTATACCAACCTGCCTGCCTACAGAGATGGCCCTCATATTGAGTGGCGCAACGATAGCCTCGTTAGGATGTTTTACCTGATTTATGATACCATCAAAAGGTTTCCGGTCATCAATGAAGAGTGTTTTGTTGTAAAAAACAATCCTCAGTATTTGCGCGGGTTTGCCTTCGATACCCTGGCGGAATATCCCATTTTGCGCTATATTGAGGCTGATACATGCTGTTACAACAATGTTAGTAAAGTTTTGTCACTTGGTGATATTCACGGGCATTACCCGGCTCTGGTGCGTTATCTGAAAGAAAATAAAATAGTGGACGAACATCTCAAATGGATTTGGGGCAACGGCCATTTGGTTCTTCAGGGTGACGTGGTTGATCGTGGAAATCAGGTGACGGAATGTTTGTGGTTGATTTATCAACTCGATTTTCAGGCCCAAAGAGCAGGTGGTAAAGTTCATTTGTTGCTTGGTAATCACGAAGTTATGGCTATTGGCAACGACACACGTTACCTTAACCGGAAATATGAATTTTTCTCGAATTACTTTTTTACCGATTATTCTTACTTTTTTAGCCCATCAACCATGCTTGGCAAATACCTCCGAAGCAGAAACACGGTGGTGATGATAAATGGGATGCTATATTCACACGCGGGTATTTCGCCCAAGGTGATCGAAAAACAGCTATCGATAGGAAAAATAAACAAGATATTGCGAAATTACATTCAAAACCCTTCTCCAGGAAGAAAATCAGACTATAATTATCTGATAACCAATATCGATGGCCCACTTTGGTACAGAGGTTATGTTTACGATATTGGTGATGTTGAGATGATTACCCAGCAACAGGTTGATTCGATTCTTGAATTTTATGACGCTACAAAACTTATTGTTGCACATACAGAAGTTGACAACATTACTTCACTTTACAACAACAAAGTGATTGCTGTGGATGTGCCAATCCGCATGCAGGACTGTATCCCAGAAGGGTTGCTTTTGATGGATGGAAAGTTTTACCTGCTTCACTGCGATGGTTCGCAACATCCATTCAGAATTGAATAGACAGCCCGAAAATAAAAGCCCGACAAGTTAGATTGTTGATATTGCGTGGCCAAAGCGATTCAAGCTTGTTGGTAAGAATTTTAATTCAGGTAAAATCTGTAACCCACCTCTTCAAGTTTTTGATTGATCATGAGCAAAAAATCAAGTTTTTTCATCAAAAACTCCTCACGCTGAGTGTTTTCTTCAAATTTTATAATGCTGTACTTTTCTTCGGTCTGCAGCGGCAGCTGCCCGGCAATGTCAAGAATGCGGTGTTGCGAAGGTACCGCTATCCCAGAAAAGACTGATGGGTCACTTTTTTCCAACTGAATTCTGTAAAATCTGTATTTTTCATAGAGGTTTTGGGTGACGGTGTGGTTCATTTCGTTGAGAATTGTAATTTTACCACCGCCGTAAAGTTTTCCGGGTAGGCGCTCTTCAATATCATTTAGCATAAAAATTCCGGCGCCTCTTACCAGAATGTCCATTTCACCTGTTGGCGATTTTGCCAATATTTTGTGAACCGAAACCAGTGAACCGAACATGCACATTTCGCCGTCCTTGATGTAGGGAATTCCAAAAAAACCCTGAGAGGTTTCCATCTCGCCAATCAACTGCTTGTAGCGGGGCTCAAAAATATGAAGAGGCTGAATTTCACCAGGAAAAACAATAATACTTATTGGAAACAATGGAAAAACGTCGAGGATTTTTGACATATCTTTTAGTTCGTTTTTTTCAACAAGGATAACAGATGAAGTGGAAAATTGTTTGAGAAAATTTGTTATTTCCGGTATTTTGCTCATTCGCTGTCAATTTCAACGGCGACAATTTGATCCTGCATGAAAAAATTCGGGCAAAGCCACCGCTTTTGGCCTTTCAGGTAAAGCTGCTGATTGTAGCCATTGAAAGACCTGGTTTGGGACCCGGTTGAAAACCAGTTTTTTGACATTAAATCTTGTCTGCACGGTGCATTTGGCAGGCAAGCACCCAACCTCTTACAATGTTAATTCATTGATATTATTTATTTTGTGCTGTTCATTGATGTTGGCAACAGGCAGGTTTCATCATTTCCAGCAAACAAGGTACAGGTTGTGTGACAATTTTTAAAATCAGACATTTTAAGCCCAAAATCAATGTTTAAAATGAAAATCACTTAATCGAAGATGCCATCTGTCGTGGTTTACCCAAGGGGAATGGATGTTTTCGACCAGGGGAAAATTTATTATTATTGTTTTTGATTAAATAGTTTTACTATTTCATTGAAACCAGGCTCTTTACCACTTATGAGTATCGAAACCCTGAAAATTTTCGCAGCCAGAATTCTAAAAAAGTAAAATGTTGCGAACAGCAACAACAACGCTCCCGCAATTTCAAGGAATGAAACCTCTGTCACAGCTTGTCTCATGGGCATAGCTGTGGATGAAGTTAGCGGAAACCACGATAAAAAGACCGAAAATTGGCTATCGGGATTGCGCATCACCAAAAAAGAGGAGACCACGAACAAAATGGGCAACAGCATGAGTGAACTTTTACCGGAATTGTTAGGATCGGTAATCGTTGCGGCTACTGCTGCCAGCAACGAGTTCCAGATTAAAATGCCAGCAAGCGAAAAACAAATAAACAGCACAATGGACGGCAGATGAATAAATTCGAGGATTTGAGCAACAGGAGCACCCGTAAACTGGAAATACAACAAGCCCCCTAATATACCAATTACAGTGTATGTGAGCATTGACGAAAGCCCGGTGAGCGTGATGCCCAGAATTTTTCCGTCCATCCACACTTGTGGTTTTATGGCAGAAACGATTTGCTCGGTTATTTTAAGCTGTTTTTCGCCTGTGATGGCGACAAACTGATAGGCAAAACTCAGGAATACCGCCAGCAGCATCAAAACAGCAAAAAAATATGCCATTATGGTTCTTCCTTTTGAGTTTTCAGAATAAAAGTACTTTTCGCTGACTTCGGCCTTTTGCAATACCTTTTGCAACACTGTATGGTTTAAACCAAGGTTATTCATGGTGCGCAGCTGTACAAACTGATCGAGTACATGCCTGATTTTTTTTTCGGTTTTGGTTTTTTTGTAGGAATACAACATAAAACCGTCATCAACACTTTCCAACAACAAGCCATCTTTTTTAATTTGAATTCTGTTTAGAAAATCCTGTTTTTCAGTAGGTTTAATCGTGTTCACCACAAAATGTGCTGCAAGATTTGAAACAAGGGTACTGTCGGTATTCTCCATAACCAGCAGGGTTTGTTTTTCTTCTGATTCGGTAAGGGCGTATTTGCCTCCAAAAT
This sequence comes from uncultured Bacteroidota bacterium, assembly GCA_937950125.1. Classification (GTDB taxonomy): domain Bacteria; phylum Bacteroidota; class Bacteroidia; order Bacteroidales; family 4484-276; genus CALFEP01. The sequence continues at coordinate 10,042 of CALFEP010000105.1, read as the reverse complement.
AGAACAAAAACGACACCATTATCATAATCACGATGCCCAACAATTCATTTTTTGGTTTGAAAAATCTTCGGTATTCCCACAGGGTTACTATGGTTAATTGTTTGAAATAATTCATGGTATCTGATCATTTACAAGGTTAATGAAAATTTCGTGCAAATCGGCTTTGGTGGTGTTAATTGCCTGAATTCCATCGAGTGTTGAAATTTCAGCCAGAATTTTGTTCAGGGCATAACCTGATTTGAAAGAGATTTTTACCAATCCGCCATCAAATGGCTGAAATTCAGATAAGCCGGTAAGATTATCGATTTTTTCGTGTGGAATATCACCATGAAACCTGATTTCGATTGACTGGTTTATGCCAAATTTTTCGTAAATTTCATGCAAGGCCCCTGACATCAACTCTTTGCCTTTGTTGATAAAAAAAACCTTACCGGCAATTTTTTCGACCAGATGCATTTGATGCGAACTCAGTAAAATGGTAGTTCCCTGCTGCTGAAGGTCTTTGATGTAACCAATAAATTTTTCCTGGTTCAAAGGATCGAGTCCCGAAAAAGGTTCATCAAGGATTGCAAAGGCGGGTTTGTGTAAGATGGAGGCAACAAATTGAATTTTTTGCTGGTTTCCTTTCGAGAGGGTCTGCAGTTTTTCTTTCGCACGATCTGCCAGTTCAAGCCTATCGAGCCATTCTATGGCAGATCGTCGGGCGTCATGTGCATCCATCCCCCTGATAGAAGCCAGATAAATCAATGAGCGGATGACAGGCAGGTCAGTGTACAACCCTCTTTCTTCAGGGAGGTAACCAATTTGGCTGGCATCAGGCAGCCGGTCTTTTTTTCCATTCAGATTCCAGGTTATTTTTCCGCTATCAGCCCTGATAATGTCGAGCAGGATACGAAGGGTTGTTGTTTTTCCGGCTCCGTTTGGACCAAGGAAGGCAAAAATATCGCCAGGTTGTATCGAAAAAGAAATTTCGCTTACCGCTTTAATGTTTTTAAATGTTTTATTTAGCTTATCAACGGTAAGTGCTGAATTGGAATGATTTGACAACATTTTGAAAGAATTTTTTTTGGTATGGTCAGTTTGCTTTAACGGGGATTGCCTCTGGTTTAAATTCGCCTTCCCAACGGGCAATGACGGCTGTAGCCAGGCAATTTCCCAATACATTTACTGAAGTTCGTGCCATGTCCATCAGTTCATCAATACCCAGGATTATATAAATGGGCCAGGTGGGTAATCCAAAACTTGCTGCTGTTCCCAGCAATATGACCAGCGAGGCACGCGGCACGCCAGCAACCCCTTTGCTGGTAAGCATTAGTGTGAACACAATCAGCAGCTGTTTTTCGATGGGCAGATGAATTCCAGTCATTTGGGCGATAAAAATGGTTGCCAGCGAAAGATAAAGTGTAGTACCATCAAGGTTAAAACTATAGCCGGTTGGCATTACAAAAGCTACAATTTTGCGTGGTACTCCAAACTCTTCCATCCGTTCCATGGCAATTGGGAGTGCTGATTCGGAACTGGTAGTTGCAAAAGCTATGGTTACCGGCTCTGAAACTGCCTTAATGAACCGGCGCACGGGAATCCTGAAAAGTAAAGCCACAGGCCATAAAACCAGCACCAGGAATAAAATAAGTGAAACATAAAGAGTTGCCAGCAGTTTGAACAGGTTTACCATGATATCCAGACCCATGTGTCCGATGCTGTAGGCAATGGCTGCAAATACTGCAAACGGGGCAAAATACATAATCAGGGCTGTAAATTTAAACATGGTTTCGGCCAGCGCCCCAGTAAAAACAAGCATCGGACGACGGTATTGCTCCCTTAGCATGGCAACAGCGATTCCAAACAACAGGCTAAAAACCACGATTTGCAGAACCTGACCTTCATAAATCGATTTTGCAATGTTTTCGGGGAATACATGCAAAATCAGGTCTGTTCCGGTTACGGCTTCCACTTTTGGAATATCGGCGTTGTGAACCGCCTCCGGAATGTGAACACCAACACCCGCTTTGCTTATGTTGATGGCTAACAATCCTATGAAAAGCGCAATTGTTGATACAACTTCGAAATAAACGAGCGATTTCCAGCCCATACGTCCCACCTGTTTCAGGTTTGAATGGCCTGCAATTCCCACTACTATCGTAGCAAACAAAAGCGGTGCAATGATGGTTTTGATAAGCCGGAGAAAAATTTTACTTACAACATTAAGGTTAACTGCAATTTCGGGAAAGTCGTGGCCAAATCCGGCTCCTACAATCATACTGATTAGTATCCAGGTAGTGAGAGATTTTTTAAACCAGGCATAGCCAACAATTCCCAAAATAGCAATCCACCGTAGAAAAACCAGGATTGTTTCGTTGACGGTCATCAATTTGTAATGATCGGCAACGGTGAACAATGAAACAACGAAAATCATTGATAACAACGTAATGGTGTATGATGCTGGAATTTTGTTTTTTCCATTCCTGTTTTCAGGTGCAGTCGGTGTGTCAGGATTATGAGTCAAGGTATTTAAATTAAGTGAGCTAAAATATTGTTTATGAATTCATTAAAATAAAAACAAATCATCTTTGCTGTCATTTTTTTGATAGCCAAAAATAATCAAGTAATCCAATTAAAATCCGGAGATTTACTGTTTGATGATTTTTAAAAAAAGAATTTGCTATTCGTAAAGCTGCTGCTAAAGACGATTTTATGTGAAAAGACACCGGGCAGCGGCTTTTTTATCAGATTAATTTTTATTTTGGTGCCCTCGATAAAATTAAAGATATGACACAAAAAACTAACACAACACCAGCCTTACTAAACCATTTTTTTTGGTTACTACTGATGTTTTCTCCAATTCAGAATCTTGTTTCACAGGACTTTATCACTCCGGAAAATTATTTTGGCTTTCAACCCGGGACAGATAATGAACTTTTCGATTATGAACAATTGATTGGTTACCTGCAAATGTTGGATCAGCAGTCGGACAGGCTCGAAATGCGGCAAATTGGCCAATCACCTTTCGGAAAACCAATGTTTGTTGCCTTCATTTCTTCACCTACCAACATTTCAAAACTTGATGAGTTGGCAGAAATTAACAGGCAGCTTGCACTTAACCCTGATCTTACCCAGGAACAACAAGTTCAGTATGTTAAAGATGGTAAAGTCTTTTTCCTGGCTACTCTGTCGATGCATTCCAACGAGGTGGGACCATCACAGAGTGCGCCGCTGATAGCCTTTGATTTGGTAACAACCCAGAATCCGGAAAAACTTGATTGGCTTCAAAATGTGGTTTACATGATGGTTCCCTGCCACAACCCCGATGGGATGGACATGATAGTGAACCATCACCGGAAATACAAGGGCACAAAATACGACGACAGCAGCATGCCAGGAGTTTATCACAAGTATGTTGGCCACGATAACAACCGCGATTTTGTAATTTTGTCGCAGAGCGATACACGGGCAATTTCTGATTTAACCAGTAAATCGTGGTTTCCCCAGGTGATGGTACAGAAACACCAGATGGGTAGCGGCGGTGTGAGGTATTTTGTACCGCCAAACCACGATCCGATAGCTGAAAACGTGGATGCAGGTTTGTGGAACTGGAACGGTGTGTTTGGTCAGAACATGATCAGAGAACTGACCAGCGCAGGGTGTCAGGGCGTGGCACAGCAATATGTTTTCGATAACTACTGGCCAGGTTCAACCGAAACCTGTATATGGAAAAACGTGATTTCGATGCTTACCGAGGCGGCAAGCTGCAACTATGCAAAACCCATTTACGTTGAACCCACCGAGTTGCGCGGCAACACCAAAGGTCTGCCCGATTACAAGAAAAGCACCAACATGCCCGAACCTTGGCCCGGCGGCTGGTGGCGACTCAACGATATTGTGAAATTGGAAATCGTATCAACCAATTCCATAATTAAAACCTGTTCCGACAACCGCACAGATATTCTTAAATTCAGAAATAACATCTGCAAAAAAGAGGTTGACAAAGGCAAAACCGAAGCGCCGTTTTATTACATCCTGCCCTCCGAACAACACGATCGCAGCGAATGGATTGACTTGGCAAGACTGCTCACCGATCATGGCGTCAAAGTATATAAACTCACGTCAGACCTTACCATCAACCATCAGATTTATCATGCTGGCGCTTTTGTAATCCCACTATCGCAGCCATTCAGGCCTTTTATCATAGAAATGATGGAAGTGCAGGAGTACCCCGTTAGGCGCTATACTCAGGACGGTGAAATCATAAAACCTTACGACATAACCTCATGGTCGCTGCCGCTGCATAAAGGCGTTAAATGTGTTGAAATTAAAACATTACAACCTCAATTGGACGGAATGCTTGCAGAATGGAACATTACGCAGGAACCCAATATTGAGATTCCGGAACTTTCAACCAAAGCCATTTTTAGTGTCACCGAAAATGATGCTTTTAAGGTCACTTTTGCGGCACTGTCATCAGGTTTAAAAGTAGGCAGGACCATCGGAAATGTAGAGGTTAATGGAAGAATTTTCGAAAAAGGCAGTTTTGTTATCAATCTTGCCTCGAAGAATGATATTTCAACACTGAATCGATTTTTGGAGCAGACTCACATTTTTCCGGATTTTGTTGAAAATGAACAGGAAATTAAAACAGAGGAGATTACAATGCCGAGAATTGCCCTGATGGAAACCTGGTTTCATGATATGGATGCCGGCTGGACCCGTTGCCTGTTCGATAATTACGGGATAAATTACAGGGTATTGCATCCGGGAGATATTGAATTTGTTGATTTGTCAAAGGATATTGATGTACTTATTTTTCCTGATGAAGCGAAAGATTTGCTTATGACAGGAAAGAACAAACGGTTCGACGGGACATATTCCACCTCAAATTATCCGCCCGAATTCACAAAAGGAATAGGAGATAAAGGTTTGGAAAAAATTCTAAAATTCGTTGATGAAGGGGGAAAAGTCATTTCATGGGGTGAATCCACCGAATTGTTTGTTGGACCCTTAAAAATTACCCATGCCGAAAACATTATCGAAGAATTCACCCTGCCTGTGTCGGATATATCCAAAACCCTCATCACCAAGGGCTTTTACTGCCCTGGCTCCTTGATGAAAGTAAACTTGAAAACTGACCATCCCCTGACATGGGGCATGGAACCGGAGACCGGGGTGTTTTATCGCGGAATACCGGTATTTTCGACCCGCGAACCCAACTTCGACACCGACCGGCGGGTGATTGCCTCTTTCCCCGAAAAGGATATTTTAATTTCGGGATATGCTGAAATGGAGGAACAGGCAGGTTTGAAAGCTGCTATGGTCTGGGTGCAGAAAGGGAAAGGGCAACTGGTACTGTTTGCGTTTAACCCACAGTTTCGCAACTCGATGCCAGCTACCTACAAATTGTTGTTTAATGCGATTCTTTTACCTTCAAACACTTCAAAATCTTTGTAAATCATAGTTTTAAAAATAATTTGGTAAACTGTGGATGCTCTTTCTTATATAATTGTTTATCAAGGGACTGATATTTTTATTTATTTTTTAACAACCATATTTTTGCCGTTTTGCTTTAATTTTGCAATTCAAACACATGAGGAAATATGGAGGAAAATTCCACAGTCAACGAGCCATCAGTGCCTTACGGACAGCCTTTGGATTTTCAACAGGTTTGGTTAATGTTTCAGGAAACAAACCGTAAATTTCAGGAAACTGACAGGCAATTGAAAGAAACTGATAGAATTTTATCGGAAAAGTTTAATGAAACAAGCAAACAAATTAAAGAACTCAATAAATTGTTTACCTCCCAGTGGGGCAAACTGGTTGAATCGCTTGTAGATGGTGATTTGGTAAAACTTTTAAGGCAAAAAGGCATTGAAGTAGAGCGGACAGCGCAGCGGGTGGAAGGAAACTATCAGGGCGAGAACTTTGAATACGACATTATTGCCTATAATGGAACTGAAATAGTAATCGTTGAAGTAAAAACCACCCTGCGGCCTGAAGATGTGAACGATTTTCACCGGAAACTCTGGAAGTCCAAAACGTACCTTCCAGAATACAAAGAAAAGGTAATTTTTGGCGCTATGGCTTACATTACATCCGATGGTTCGAGCCATAGGATGGCTGAGAAACTTGGTTTTTATGTAATCAGGGCCACAGGAAGCAGCGCCTCTATCATTAATCAGGAGAGCTTCAAACCAAAAGCATTTTAGTCAGTTTTGTCAAAATTTTAATAGAATTTGTGATATCGTCAAAGTGGCTTTCCATAGCCACAAATTTAGTTTCGTCAGGCCAATCAATCCCAGACCAGGGTCAGAATTTCACACAACCACCACTAAACCAGGGACTATAGCCCTTTATTCATTTTTTAGGAGGTGATTTCAAGACGTTATTTTGCTAAAGACCTGCAGTTTAGCTTGTTAAAAATCTATCCTAAAAAAAAGGCGGTATGGGTAAACCATCCCGCCCTCATGAAGGTTAAAGCAAACAATTTGAATTAATTGTCCGTTCCAATAAGCACCAGATCGTTCACATTAATCTGAGTAAAGTACTTCCGGTTGCCATTTTTATCATCGAAGGTAGTATGTTCGAGTTTACCTTCCACAGCAACCTGCTTTCCTTTTTTCAGGTACTTTTCGGCAACTTCGGCCAGCGGGCCAAAAATTACCAGGTTATGCCACTGGGTTTCAGTAACCTTTTCGCCTTTTTCGTTTTTGTACGATTCGGAGGTGGCAAGCGAGAAACGAGCCATTTTTCTGCCATTTGAAACTTCCTTAACTTCAGGGTCAACTCCCAGGTTTCCGATTAGCGTAACACTGTTTCTTAAACTTTTCATGACTGTAATTTTTTTATGTGAATAAATAAGAAAAATTTTATGAAACAAAGGTACGGCGGGCATTTCGTGTTATTCGGTTAATAAATATTTGTATTCGTTTCCAAACGAATTTAAACGTTTGTAAACGGGTACAATTGGGAAAAAGATGTTTTTTACTATCTTTACCAGAAATAGACAAACAATGAATACGAGTGGAGTATCAGATTTTCTGCACAAACAATTTTTTTTTGATTTCCTACCCTTTATATTTTTTCTGTCGGTGGGTGTCTTAGTTGTGGGTTGTGAGGATGAAAAAAAAGAAGATATCCTGCCTGCAACGTATCCAATCATCGACCGGTCAACAAAACTGCCCTCAGACATTACCAAAAGAACCCCCGAAACCGACCATTATCCACCGGTTTTATATTCAGACGAATTTGAGGAACCTGTTCCTTTATCAACCGCAATAAATACTTCAGGCGGTGAGGATTCACCCTTTGTATTGCCTGACGGCAACACCATGTATTTCTTTTTCACGCCTGACGTGCGAGTTCCGGCTGAACAGCAAATACTTGATTCAGTGACAGGTATTTGGGTTTCAAAAAAAGTGAACGAGATATGGGAACCTGCTTCACGTGTTTGGCTGCAGGCCCCGGGCAAACTTTCGATGGACGGGGCTGTCGCCATACAAGGCAATGAAATGTGGTTTGCTTCGGTGAGAGAAGGGTATGAAGGACCTAATATTTTTACTGCCGAATGGATTGTTGACAAATGGACAAACTGGACTTACGCTGGCGACCGCCTGATGAAAGAGATTCAGATTGGTGAGGTGCATATTCATGGGGATGATTTGTATTTTCACTCATCGCGCGAGGGTGGACAAGGGAATTATGACATTTGGATAACCACCAGAAATGGTGATAGTTGGTCAGACCCAGTAAATATCAGAACCATCAACAGTGGCGAAATGGAAGGTTGGCCTTTTGTTGGCAGCGAGGGGACGGAACTTTGGTTTACCAGGGTTTATTTGGGAACACCAGCCATTTTTCGGTCGATGAAGGTTGAAAATAATTGGCAAGAACCGGAAATGATTGTATCGCAATTCGCCGGAGAACCTACGCTGGACGAAGCAGGCAACCTGTATTTTGTTCATCATTTTTATGAAAATAGTGTAATGATTGAGGCGGATATTTATGTTGCGATAACAAAGTAGTTTGCCATTATCCCACAAAATCTGATTATTTTTTTTCGGAAACTGTTAAATCAAATTCTGAATTAGACCCACCATCAAAATCATTTTAGATTTCCCGAAATAAATTTCATTAATAGCCTACTTTTGTGCAAAAAGAAATATGCTGATTCTTGATAAAAAACAAATCATTAAACTCACTGTTCTGAAAGAGTTTTCGGAGGCAATGCTTGATTCATTCAGGATGCTTGAAGAAAAGAAAACAATTGTTCCCGAAAGGATGCATGTGGATTTGAATGGCAATACTCTTTTGCTGATGCCTGCAGGCATGGACGACTATTTTGCAACCAAGCTGCTTACAATAAACCCTAAAAACCCGGCAAACGGTCATCCAGCCATTTATGCAGTGGTAACCCTCAATGATGGCAAGACCGGAAAACCCGTGGCTCTGATGGATGGCGGAGCAATAACGGCATTACGTACCGGGGCAGTGAGTGGTCTTGGAATTCGCTTTACCTCACCTTTTGAAACACACACCGCCGGGCTCGTTGGCGCTGGTGAACAGGGTTTTTACCAGTTGATCTTTGCCTGCATGGAGCGCCCGATACGCAAAGTTGCCATTTTTGACAAAAATCCGGAAAAAGTTGATGCCTTGATTGCCAAACTTACGCCACGGCTTCCCTGCGTGCACTTCCGTAAAGCAGGCTCACCGGAACAGCTTTTGGATAAATCTCAGATTGTTATTACTGCAACTACCTCTGAAACCCCAGTTTTGCCTGATATTCCTGAGCTTTATGAAGGAAAACATGTAGTGGCGATAGGTTCTTTTAAACCAAAAATGCGTGAATTGCCTGATGCTTTGTTTAAAAAAGTTGAACAAGTACTTGTTGATACAAAAACTGCTGTGGAAGAAAGCGGCGATTTGATAATTCCAATACAAAAGAGCTTGATATTCAGGGATTCGGTCATTCCTTTTTCAAAAATTGCTTCAGGAAAAATTCAGGTTTCAACCAGCAAAACAACGGTTTTTAAAACTGTGGGCATGGCGCTTTTCGACCTGGTTGCTGCAAAATATGTGTACGAAAAGGCGTTGGAAAAAGATGCAGGAATTCTCCTTGACTTTGACTGATCCTAATCTGGAAAATTTTTTAAACCAATCATTTAAAACATATTATGTTATTTAATTTGAATTTTCGTTTACCCAAAGACTGGCTCTGCATCAAAACCGTTGATCTGCACACCGGGGGTGAACCTTTGAGGGTTTTCACAGATGGCCTTCCGGAAATAAAAGGTAAAACCATCCTCGAAAAACGGCGGTATTTTCGCGATAACCTCGACTTCATCCGCACAGGAACCATGTTTGAACCCCGCGGCCATGCCGACATGTACGGTGCTGTTCTGACAGAACCCACGACATCGGACGGCGACCTGGGTGTGTTTTTCATGCACAACGAAGGTTACAGCACCATGTGCGGCCACGCTATGATTGCTTTGGGAAAGTTGTTGATCGAAACCGGGATGATTGTAAAAGATGAAAACGACCCGGAAATCCGCATTGATGCGCCTCCTGGTAGGATTACACTTACGGTACAACGTGAAGGAAGCAAGGTAGTTTCCACCACCTTCAGAAACGTTCCATCGTTTATGCTCCTGCAAAATCAGGTGGTTGAAGTGCCCGGAATTGGCAATGTAAACTTTGACATTGGTTTTGGGGGCGCCTTTTACGCGTATGTTCAGGCACAACCGCTTGGCTTAAAGCTTGATGGATCGGATTACAACCGGTTGATTGATTACGGTAAAAGAATAAAACAAGCTGTGATGGACAACTTTCCCATCATTCATCCTTTTGAAGAAGACCTCAGCTATTTGTATGGTACTATTTTTATTGGTGAACCTTACGACAAGACCAACCACAGCCGCAATGTCTGCATTTTTGCCGAAGGCGAGGTGGATCGGTCACCAACAGGTTCAGGTGTGAGTGGCCGCGCAGCCATTCATTTTGCAAAGGGAGAATTAGCAAAAGGTGAAAAAATTACCATCGAAAGCATTCTGGG
>CALFEP010000104.1 GCA_937950125.1 uncultured Bacteroidota bacterium | reverse complement strand
CCCATGAATGCGGCGCCTCCGGGTTGCGAAATGGCAGGACCGTTTGGATCGGTCAGGGTAATAAAATCAAAGGTTTTTGTATTGTATGAAAGCATTAAAATCCCTATCAAAAATCCAAGGTCGGCAAAACGTGTTACAATAAATGCTTTTTTGGATGCAAGGATGGCTGAAGGTTTCTGGTAATAAAAACCTATGAGCAGAAACGATGAAACACCCACCAGCTCCCAGAAAATGTACATCTGGAAAATGTTGGTTGCCACTACCAGGCCTAACATCGAAAAGGAGAAAAGCGACAGGAAGGCAAAAAATCTTTCGTATCCAACTTCACCTTTCATGTAACCGATGCTGTAAACATGTACCAGGAAAGAAACCGTGGTCACAACCAGCAACATCATCACCGAAATCGGGTCTAACATTACGCCCAGGTCGATGTGCAGGTTCTCGGTGAGGCGAAGCCACACGGTGTTGAAAGCTATGATTTTCTGGTAAACGCCATCAATTTTTCCGGCGCCTCCAAAATACTGGAAAGCCGTAATCCACGACATCAGAAATGAGATGAACAAGGCTGTGGTACCCAGCAATCCCGAAATTTTTGCTTTCAGTTTATGCCCAGTCAATCCCAATATCAGAAAGGAAAAGAACGGGATCAGGACGATAAAAGCGGTATAGCTGAAATTTATCATTTTTATTTCCTTTTTTACTTGTTGTTGTTACACAGGATTAATGTTTCATTTCGGATGCATTATCCACTTCAATATTCTTGAATCTTCGGTAAATATTGATGATGATGGCAATGGCAACAGCGGCTTCGGCGGCTGCAACCGCAATCACAAACAGGCTGAAGAAAAATCCCTCAAGCTGTCCCGGGAAAAGGTACCGGTTAAACACCAGAAAATTGATGTTGGTCGAGTTAAGGATCAACTCGATGGACATCAGAATGGTAATAATGTTCTCGCGGGTGATAAATCCATAAACACCAATGAAAAACATCAGTGTGCTTGTCACAAGAAAAAATTCGATTGGAATTCCCTGGAATAACATGGTTTATACTTTTTTACGTTTAGCAATAACAATAGCGGCCACAATAGCGGCGAGCAGCAAAATAGAGATGACCTCAAACGGCAGCACGTACCCTTTTTCACCGTAATTCAAAAGGGCTTTGCCAATTGCATTCATCGAAACATCGGCGCCCGCCTCGGTAGTAGTAACAAAATTGTAGTTAAGAAGGGTAAAAAGCGTGATAGCAACACCAAATCCTGAAGCTACAATTCCCATGATCATTTTACTCAGAGGAACCGGATCGAATTTATGCTCGATGTGGTGGGTAAGAAGGATCGAAAAGATAATCAGCACAACAATACCACCTGCATAAAGCGTAATTTGTACAGCGGCCAGAAACTGGTAGTTGAGCATAAAATACAGGCCGGCGGTAGCAAGCAGCACAAACAGCAGATAGGTAGCTGCCCTTAGAATTTTCCGGCTGGTAACGGTAAGGATCGAAAAGAAAATGATCATTGCCGAGAAGATGATAAACATTACCTGGTTGCCTAAAACGGGTTCCATTATTCAGCTCCTTTCTTTTGCATTAATTTTGATCCTTCTTTATTTAACTGTTTCACGAACTTGTCGCGGGTGAACATGGCATGCTCAAAATCCTGTCCCCAGTCAAGCGCATTCGACGGGCAGGTTTTGATGCACAGACCGCAAAAACTGCACATGTCCAGATGATAAAGGTGTTTGTCCAGCTCTTTGCGTTTTTTGCCGTCTTCGGTTATCACTTCACGTGAAATAACCTCGATGGAACCGTTTGGACAATTTATCTGGCAAATGTTGCAGGCGGTGCATTTGTGTTCGTTGTTATCGTTGTGAGGCATGGTTACCTCGCCTTTAAACCTGTCGAACATCTTCAGGTCTTTCCGGTTTTCGGGATACTGCTGGGTGACAATGGTTTTGGGGCTGGTAAAAAAGTATTTACCAGTCACGCCCATCCCTTTCAGCAAAGAAATGACACCGTTGAAAATCCCGGTTAAATATGCTATTAGTCCTCTCATGTATAGAATATCTTTAATTCCTGATTTTTAACAATATTACCAATGCCAGCCTTTGAGTACGATGAAAGCCATCAGCACCACGTTGAAAAGGTTTATTGGCAGCAAATATTTCCATTCAAGGGTAAGCAACTGGTCGATACGCAAACGGGGGAATGTCCATTTGAACCACATCATGAGGAAGATGAT
>CALFEP010000103.1 GCA_937950125.1 uncultured Bacteroidota bacterium | reverse complement strand
CAGTCGGCAGTGATCAGTCGGCAGTGATCAGTTGGCAGTTACAAAAATTGTGTAAAATCAAAACAATAACCTGGCAAAACCAAGGAAAAATCTTAGAAAAATCAGGCGAAAAGATTTTTGAAAAAAAAGGTTGGTGCAAAAAAATACCTTTAAAATCCTGAATGTCAGCAAACGGTTAAAAAAGCCCGTTATCGTTAAAACATTGCGTGAATTTTTTATCAGAACCAAGTATGTGATGGGTAAGCCAATTCTTCAAAAACTTCAAAACATCTATTGAAAGAACAAGGCTTCCTTTTTCGTATTCTTCCTTAAACTTTCCTACTACTTCAATAAATTCCTGATGCTCCTGTATATGGTCTTCACTTTCAGCATAACCAAACTTTTTGAAATACTTTTCTTCGGTAGCAAAATGAACCTGTGTGTAGCGCACCAGTTCGCTGATGATGCCCCGAAGTATGCTATTGGCTTCGCCGCGCAACATTGCATCGTACAATTTGTTGATCTGGTGGACAAGACCTTTATGCTGTAAATCTATTTCGATGACCCCAACACTGAAATCATCATTCCATTTAATAAGTGGCATTTTACATGGGTTTTTAATAATGAGGGTCAAAGGTAGAAATTAATCCAATCTGAAAAAAAGATCTAAAAATTTGGTTGCTTTTCAAATGAAATGGATTTTCTTACTTTTACCTCCTGATATGACAACTTGTTATGATAATTAAAAGGTTGCTTTTTGTTGGACTGATTGTCGTTTTTTCTGTTGTTGATCTTTCGTCACAAACGACTTTCGAGGGTGATTCGGCCTACACACCTTACCGTCAATCGCGCTGGCTGGCTGGTATTACAGGGGGAATTTTATCGTCGTCGTCAGATCAGCAACAAGGCGAAAATGTTTTTACCAACCGATATAATTTTGACATCAACATTTCTTATTTTATTAAAAACAGGTTTTTGGCCGGACTTGAATTCAACATTTTCAGAAGTGCAATTCGTGAACTCATCGAACGTGAAAGCGAAACCCTTACAGTTGGTCCTCTTGGCCGGTTTTACCTATCGCCGAAAGGGGATGGTAGCGTATTTTTTGAGGCAGGTGTGCGACACGGACGATATTGGGAAAAAACAACCTTTACACAGCAGCCTGGTAATAAAAAATATTTTCAGTTTTTATCGGGCAAGGAAATCGGCGCCATTTTAGGAATCGGCTATTCGCACACTTTGGTTGATAAAATTGCCTTTGAAATGGGCATGGATTATTACTTTGCTTCGCAAAAAGGAACTATAGAAAACACACTGGAAGGAACCTTGCAAACAGCAGACAACCAAAGGATTCAGTTTGAATTTGCCATTGGTTTTGTCATATTCTTAAGATAAATGAAAAACAAACTTAACACCGGATTTTTGACAGGAGTTATTCTTTTATCGGCTCTTTTTGCGAAAGCGCAAACTGAGGAAATAAGCATTTACCAAACTGATACCCTGATCATTAGGAAGAACATAGAATTAATTGGAATTCCATTGGTTTTTTACTCGCCTGAAACGCAATTTGGCTTTGGTGGCGGGGGGCAGATTTTTTTTCACAATCAGCTCAACATTTACAATTCCAGGCTTTCGAATGTGTTGGCTACAGTAATGTACACCACCAAAAAGCAACTCATGGTTGATGTTGCCCCCAAAATTTATTTCTTAAACGGAGAAATCTCACTTGACGGCTTGTTCAGGTATCGGATTTTTCCGAACAATTTCTGGGGAATCGGAAATGAAACCCGTGAGGACGACCTTGAAGTTTACAACATGAAAACCAATTCACTGCAGGCGGCTTTGCTCTTCAGAATTCCTCCTTCACTGAGTTTCGGATTCGAGTACATGTATGAGGATGACCATATGCTTGAGGTAGAAAAAGACGGTAAACTGGCCTGTGATTCAATCACTGGTTCTGATGGCGCCAGGCTAACCGGATTGTCGTGCATTTTTAACCTCGATACCCGCACCAATGATTATTCGCCCAAGCGTGGGACCTTTTTCCTGATGAAAGCCGGTTTTTCGAGTCAGGTGATGGGGGCCACGGCAAGTTACAACAAATATGTTTTCGATTTGCGGAAATACCTTCCGGTGTCTTACAACAGTGTGTTGGCCGGGCAGGCTTATTTTGAAAATACCTTCGGCGATATTCCATTTCAGGCAATGGCATTGCTGGGTGGTTCAGAACGAATGCGGGGTTTTTACAAAGGACGGTTTATGGATAAACACTGTTACTCCGTTCAGGCCGAATACCGCTTCTGGTTTTCGATGCGCACCATTGTAGCAGTTTTTGCAGCCATGGGCGAAGTAAGCCATATCCCATCTGCTTTTTTACAAAGTCCGAAATTCAGCTTTGGTGGTGGTGTTCGGTATCAGCCGCTTCGCAACACTCCAACCTACCTGAGGCTTGATGTAGGCTTTGGCCAGAATGGGCAATCAGGGGTTTATTTTGGGGTGAATGAAGCGTTTTGATGAAATGATTTAGAGACGCAACTCCTTGCGTCTTTAGCATTGCATGACCTGAATTCGATTATGATAACCATGACCCGATCAGCGAACGGGTATCCGTGCCGGAAGAAGTACTTTTGTGACGTGAGACGCATGTCCGTGAAAGGAGACGCGCGTCCATGACGGAAGACGAAGGTCCCTGATGGGATACGCACGGAAGTGCGTCTATACGTGACGTTGGGGGACTATAGGGATAATCTTAACTGCGGACTCATGTTAAATGTCAGCCGGTGGTAGGGTGAAACTCCGTTAAGGGTGATGGCTTTTTTGTGGGCTTTGGTAGGATAACCTTTGTTTTGTTTCCAGTTGTATTGCGGAAATTGCTGGTGAATATTTTTCATGAATTCATCCCGATGGGTTTTGGCCAGGATGGAGGCTGCCGCAATCGACATATAAATGCTGTCACCTTTAATAATGCATTGGTGGGGGATTTTCCGGTAAGGTTTAAAGCGATTCCCGTCGATGAGCAAAAGTTCAGGGCGGGTACCGAGTTTGTCCAATGCCAGGTGCATGGCCAGAAATGACGCGTTCAGGATGTTGATTTCATCAATCAGGGTGTTGTCAACGCTGGCAACTGCCCATGAAAGTGCTTCCCGCTCGATGATAGGCCTTAGTTTGTCGCGGTCGTTTTCCTTTAATGCCTTTGAATCGTTAATCAATTCGTTGCTAAAATTTTTTGGAAGAATAACTGCAGCTGCAAAAACCGGCCCGGCCAGGCATCCACGACCGGCCTCATCACAACCGGCTTCAATATATCTGTCAGAAAAATTACACTTGAGCATATTATCCGAATCTGAGCACTTTGGCGGTAAAAATTGCCACCAGCAGCAAGGCAAAAATAAGTTCCTGATAAAAGACCTTTGTTGTTCGCGACAGGTTGGCTGTTAAAAATGCCGTTACAGGTATTACTGCCTGTGCAAGATGCATACTAAATTGCTGACCCGAATAAACAAGACTTGCACTGCTGATGAAAAAGAAAAAGATGAGTACCCTGAATTTCTTCCTGATATCGATGGTTCCTTCGGTCGATTTTTTCAACACCTTGCCGAGTCCCGAAAAGACAACGACGGAGGTCAATCCCCAAATGATGATGGCATAATAATCGGGTTTAAACCCAATTTCAGGTAAAACAGCAAACTGCTGGAAATAATTTATTACCACTTCGTTTAGTTGGCCTTTTGCAAATAACCAGGTAACAACCATAACAAAAGGCATTAACATACCTACAACCGAAATGAACCATTCGCGCCAGGTAAAAATCTGGTAAATAATAAAGGTTCCCCATATAAAAATCAACAGGTAAACCATTGGAGAATAGATAAGAGAAGCAATTCCTGCCACAAAACCGGCATCGAAAGCCTGGCTGTAAGGTTCAGGTTTTTCAAAAAGGTTGAAAAGTATATTTATGAGTAAAATTAACAAAAGGTTAAGGATGAGCATCTGGTTAGGTTTTACCAGTATTCCGGCACTGCTCATGAGAGTGAGGTAAACGGCGGCAACCAGTAACTGGTTTCGCTCTGTGATGCGGTGAACTTCGAAAATCTGATTGAGCAGGAAGGCCTGGAAAAGAAGGATGAGGAATGCTATGGCTGTGGAAATAAATGGTAGTTTATGCACCACATCGTTGAGCCACCATTGCATAAAGGCGGGTTCGCCCTCCAGTGTCCGTTCCGGAAAAATCAACACATCGAACCACAGGACAAGGGCAAAAAATACAAGACCGACATACTGAGTAAGGTACCTTCCTTTAAAAACCTGGATTATCATGCGTAGAAAATAGATTTAAACCATCAGATCGTTACCAATGTCTTTGCGGTAATATTTTTTTTCGAAGTCGATTTTTTCGGCAAGCCGGTACGATTTTTTTAGCGCTCCGGCAAGGGTCTCATCCATCGAAGTAATGGCCATCACGCGCCCTCCGCTGGTTAGAACGGTGTTGCCACGAAAATCAGTTCCGGCATGAAACAAAATACTTTCTCCCTGATTTTCGAGTCCGGTGATGGCTTTCCCTTTTTCATAAGAATCGGGGTACCCTCCCGAAACAAGGAATACCGAAGCAGAATAATTGGGATTGAGTTCAATTTGATGCTCATTGAGGCGCTGTTTTTTTATGGCTTGGAAAAGCTTCAGCAGGTCTGTTTTTATCCGTGGAATAACGGCTTCCGATTCGGGGTCGCCCATCCGGCAATTGTACTCGATGACCAGCGGATTACCCCCGACATTTATCAACCCAAAAAAGATAAAACCCTTGTAATCGATTCCTTGTTCAATTAAACCTGAAATGGTGGGTTTTATAATGCGTTCTTCAATTTTGCCCATCAATTCAGGGTTTGCAAATGGTACGGGCGACACCGAACCCATTCCCCCAGTGTTTGGGCCGGTATTTCCTTCGCCCACTCGCTTGTAATCTTTGGCTTCGGGCAAAATCAGGTAATTTTTACCATCCATCAACACAAATACCGATAGTTCAATTCCGTCGAGGAACTCCTCAATTACCACTTTTTTACCGGCATCGCCAAACATTTCGCGATCCAGCATCTCTGTCAATATATTTTGGGCTTCACCCAGGTTACTTGTAATGATTACCCCTTTTCCGGCGGCTAACCCATCGGCCTTCAATACGTAAGGCGGAGAGAGTGTTTTCAGAAACATTTTTCCTTTTTCCGATTCGCCGGTACAAAAAGTCTGATAAGATGCTGTTGGAATATTGTGACGCAGCATGAAAGCCTTTGCAAAATCCTTGCTTCCCTCAAGCATTGCACCTGCTTTTGACGGGCCGATAATTTCTACACTTTCGAGAGCCGGATGAGCCTGGAAATAATCCACAATTCCCCCCACCAAAGGTTTTTCGGGACCTACCACCACCAGTTGGATTTTGTTTTCAAGAACAAATGTTCCAACGGCCTCAAAATCTTCAGGATTTAGGTCGATATTTGTTCCGTGCTGCCGTGTACCGGCATTTCCGGGCGCAATAAAAAGTGTTGTAAGCAATTGGCTTTGAGCTATTTTCCAGGCCAGAGCATGTTCGCGGCCACCAGAGCCAAGCAGAAGTACCTTCATAAATTGTTTTTGCTGCAAAATAACGAAATTAACTTGTTGAAACTGATTTTACCCTGCCCGATATGTTTCATATTGTTTACAGCAGACTTTCAGGCGTGGAAAATATTGTCAATACAACTCCGTCTGAAATTACACCAAAACATTTACAGGCTGCATTTTCGACAAATTGTATTTTTGCAGCCGGGCTTCAAATCCTTTTTTTATGAGACTGATTTTTTTAACCGTTGTGTTGACAGGCTTTTTATCTTTCCCGGTTTTTGCCGGTGAACCCGCAGGTTTTAGTTTTTCCGAGCGCTCGGTTTACTCATTCCGATACAATGCAGCCAACAACCTTCCGCTCAACAATTATTTTGTAAAGGAAATCGCCCGGTTCAATTACCTGAATCTTTACAAAACCAATTACCAACTCGATTACGAATTCCGGATTTACCTTCAAGAAATCAACGATACTGCCGTTTCGGTCAATTGCAGTATTACGCCTCTTGCGCTGAAAGGTGATGTTTTTTACGAGCAGTTCAATCTCAGTGATGTGATGATTCCCTCGGTTTGCGATTTTGTTATAAATGTTCAGGATGCCCAAAAACGTAATACAGCCTCAATACAGGTTTCCGATTGTCAGGTTTCGACGTCTCCCGAAAATGTTTTTACCCTGAAAGGTTTTATTCCAGACAACAAGCCGGCTTTTGAAATTTCAGATGTTCGGTTTAAATATCTTCCCGGCAACAAAACCCTCTTTGAACAACGGGTATCAGCCATCAATCACTACCTCGCCTGCCTTGAACTTGCCAAATTTGCCATGAACAAGCCACGCTCCATCAATCCCGATACACGTGAAAATACACTTACTGCTTTTTGTAAAATTCACGACCTTCAGCGGCTGCTTACCTATCTTAACAGGCAGGACCACAGCAGACTCACGGATATTCCGCTGCACTATGCCAGCGAATTCAAATCGAATGTCGAGTTTCTGGATTCACAGGTCAGGAGGCTTACCACCATTTTTTATCAGAATATGGATACGCTTACCATTAGCCTTAATTCGGATGATTACCTGGCGGCAGCTACCCAGATTATTGAAATTCAGAAGGGTTACCTGAAAGCTTTGACCCGTGCCAATTATTTGTTCGAACCGGTGTTTATGGCAATGGCGCACTATTTCCCCCGTCCCGACGGCTGGAGTGCACTGATGAATGAAATGAAAAGTCTGTACAAAAATGACGCTACAACACGCCAAAGAATACAGCCGGAAGTTTTTGGAAAGTTGCTCATCAGCTCATACATCAAGGAAACCGACAGCCTGATTGCCGGCGAAAACTTCACTGACGCAGTTCTCATGCTCGAAAGCGCCGAAATTGCCTGCGAGGACATGAGCGACGACGATTGTGGCCTGAATGTTTTTCATCGTCTGTCGTTGTCCAAATACGGCATTTACGATTCTTACATTTCGGTAGCCCGGTCGGCAATTGAAGCAGGCAACCTGAACCTTGCCTACAAATACCTGCTGATGGCCAGGGATTTTCAGAAAAACAACAGCAATCTGATCATTACTGCCGGGCAGGTTAACACCGACCTCGAGAAATTAGCCTGGCTCCTGTTAGATGCAGGCCGGGGAACTGACTACAGCCATCTTACTGATGAGAACCTCGAATACCTGGACAAGGCCTGGGAAATCTATCAAATGATTAATGTTCACGATTTCGATCATATCATTACCCGGCTTTTACAGAAATACAATTACGAATAGGCCTCCCTGCCTGATGAAAGGTCATATCCGTTTGTGATGAAAGGGTGGGAAGTTGGAAAAGTGGAAAGTTGGAAAAGTGGAAAGATGGAAAAGTGGAAAAGTGGAAAAATGGAAAGATGGAAAATTGGAAAATTGGAAAAGTGGAAAGTT
Organism: uncultured Bacteroidota bacterium; assembly: GCA_937950125.1. Lineage (GTDB taxonomy): Bacteria > Bacteroidota > Bacteroidia > Bacteroidales > 4484-276 > CALFEP01. Next base: position 33,614 of record CALFEP010000103.1, on the reverse strand, counting down.
GGAAAAATGATCAGTTTACATTAAAAACTTTATTTTCAAAACTTTAACCTTTACTTAGAAATAAACCCTGAAAAACAACCCTATTCCCTTTCGTTAATTATCCAAACAAATTTGTAGAAGGTGGAATTTGCGATTCGTTTGCAATTTACACATTTTGTGCATATTAAGTCAAATCTGGCGTAATCATGCTTTTCTGCCAATTTAAATAATCAGTGATTTCTGCCACTACTATCCTTGTGCCTCAATCTACTTTTGTATCATAATCATTTGAGATTATGAAAACAAACAGTTCATTAATTTAATTTATTCATTTTTATACTATTAACCAAAAAAAACGGAGGTTACTATGAAAGCAACAAAATTCTTCTTGATGATCGCGCTTGTTTCGTTTGCGCTGATGAGTTTCGCCGGCAACGACGTTGACCGCACCAACCACAAAGTGAAAATTTCGCTTATTGAGGCATCACACAATCCGGGATTGTCGCAGGCCATTTACCAACAGGTTGACCAGTCAATTCTTGGCGGTGAACGCAGCGGTGTTATCGTAGCCAGGGTGAGTTACAAAAAAACAACCTTTATGGTTTACGGTTCCTACAACCAATGGAGACGGTTTTTTACTGTTGACAAACCTTCGGGTGAAAAGCCATTGATCGACCTGTAGTAAAACGGTGATCAAAAGATGAGAAAACCCGCTCAAAAGGCGGGTTTTGTTATTATTAAAAGCCTAATAATTTGCATTATTTTTTCTCTCCACAACTGGTTTTGCCTCCACACGATTTGGAGCTGGGGCACGAGCTGCCACAACCCTTGGATATTTGTTTTGTGGCTGTTTGTGTTAATAAAGTAACCTCTGGAAGGGTGTTAAATTTTCCGCTAACCATACCCGCTGAATTAAGCACCACAACCACATTTTCATTTCCATCCGGCTGTACGCCCAGGCGTTCGATAAACGATTTTTCGGCGGCATCGGTTGACTGTAAGGTAATTACAGCGGCCTGCGGTGTAAGTTTTGAAGCACTTTCGTTCAGCCGGTTCAGCCATTGTGTTTTGCTGTCATCCTGATTTCCGTGAACCAGAATAAATGATGGTTTCTTCTCACTCCTGGCTTTCAGCGCTTCGTTGTATTTGGCCGAAGGAACAAATGTCACAAGTCTGGCGGCTTCCATTTTACCGGGAACCACACCTCCGGTAATAAATCTATCGGGTGAAAGAATGATTAAATATGGCGCCGGATACCTCGACAGGTTGTACTTCTGGAGTAAAACCTGATGTTCGGGAAGGTCTTTGTTAATCAATGCAACAAGGGTGTTGGAGGTGAGTGCGGCAGTTTCCTGTGCCAGGGCAAGCGACGCTTCCTCTCCGGTTTTGTTGTTGTCCGAAATCACCAGGATTACATTTTGATTTTGAGTTGAAGCATCAGTTAATGCTTTTTCGGGGTTTTCTTTTACAATTTTTACATCGTCACCAAAGATTATGGCTGCTGAAATTAAATAGCTCATGCCAACTGTAAAAAGCACGATTAGTAAGGTTCTTAACATTTTCTTCATAATTTTATCGTCCGAAATTTTTGACTTTTTTGCAAAACTAAAAAACATCTTTTAATTTGCCTGATTTTCTTACAGATAAAGTTTTCCTGATATCAGAATCTGGATTAAAAAATCATTTTATTCTCTTCTCATAAAACCACCAGAATGCTTCCCTGATTTCGTCCCGCACCCTGCGGAATTCGCTCAGGATAAAATCATCGCTGCCAGTAGCATGCGACGGGTCTTCAAACCCGATATGCAACCGGTTTTTAACTTTTCCCAAAAAAGCAGGACAGGCTTCGTTGGCGCCGCCGCAAACGGTAATTACAAAATCCCATTCTTCGCTTAAATATTTATCCACAGCATCAGACGTATGATGGCTTATGTCCACACCTGCCTCTTCCATCACTGCAACAGCTATCGGATTCAGCTTACCGGTGGCTTCTGTCCCTGCAGAATGTACTTCAATATTTTTGTCGAACGATTGCAAAAAGCCATGTGCCATCTGGCTTCGGCAACTGTTGCCGGTACAAAGTATTAAAATTTTCATTGTATCTATTTGTTTTTCGTTTTATAAAATAAAGAATCCAGTTTAAAAACTCAGTTTTCGCCACAAAACCTGTACTGAGCCTGCCGAAGTAGCACTAAAACACAAAATTTTTCAAATGATAATATTGATAATCAATGTTTTGTTTAATCTGGTGTTTTTGTGTTTTAGTGGCATTTTCCAATTCTTTACCTTTTTAGATGGGTCGCACTATCAAAAACACTTTCTTACAGCGAAAAAGCATTCCTTATCCCCACCTGAAACGAAAACAGGTTAGTAAGTTGTGACCCATTGGTGTATTTGTAAACAGGTACCTCAGCAAATGTTATCAGTTGTAGCGTTTTGGCCAAACCTACCTGCAACTGCGGTTTCAGGTAAAACACCCAACTACCGGTGGCATCAATCTCTTGTTGGTTTTCCCTTTCATCCTTTTCGCGAACTTCGACCTTGCCCGAAAGTACACCCACGAACTTCTGATTTTTGGAATAGAATGCTGATACTTCGGCCAGATAAAGATTACCATACTTGTAAATAAGGAAATCTTTTTCGATGGTGTTGCTCCATTCAATAAATAGATAGCTACTCCAGCCGACCGGGAAATCCTTTTTTTTGTGTGAATAAAACAAACCCGAATTGATTTTCAAAGCCCCCGATGAAGGTTGCAACGATATGGGAATGACCACCCCGTCCTGTTCCTCGCTGAAAGCCCCAACCGGCAGTCTTCCTCCCAACGAAACAACCAGCTGATTTTCGTTCACCAGTTTCTTTTTCAGCAAATCGTAACGACCGGAAAGCGCCAAATCGCCAGCACCGCTGGCGCTGATTCTTTCCTGTCCCTCACTCAGATTTACATCCTGAACTTTATTGAAAAAATAACCCATTTCGCCATGAAGGGTCAATCGCCAGTTAACCCCGTAAGTGAGCGAAAGGCTGCTGTAGTTGTAAAAACTTTTTTCGATGTGCCGGACATCTTCTTTGCTGTCGCCGTTAAAATAATCCCTGGAATAGCTCAGCCGGTATGCTGCAAACACCCTCATCTGATGCTTTTTAACCCCATCCTGCGTTCCGTCGCCACCAACAGGATTGCCGGCGGCGCAACATTGCCCAGAAACCTCATTTACCATGAACAGAATGAAGATTCCAACCACCAGGAATTTCATGGACAGATTGGATAAATAATGGTTCATTTTTAAGGGGTTACGTGTATTACAAGGGTGTCAGAAATTGAACCGAAAGCATTTGAAACTGTGCATTTTACTATATTATCGCCAACACAGGTCGGGCAAGCCCAGTACAGTACCGTGCTCGAATCAATCCCGACCATGCTTCCGTGGTTGGTTTGCCACTTGAAGGTGATTGCCGGACCGCGGGCAAAGGCTGTAATGTGGATTTCTTCCCAAACAACAATGTTTGTTTTTGTAGCAACAACGCTGTCCAATGACAAATTATCACTGGGTGCAACTTCCGGTTTTGGTTCGTCCTTCTTACAGGAAACCAATTGAAATCCAACGATAAGCAGGATCGTAAAAACGGAGAAACAACGCCGAAAGACCCTCATGGATTTGGTTGGATTTGGCATTTTTAACTCTCTTTTTAATTTTTCAAAAGCACATTCAAAATCAAGGTTTGATTTTTTCGAAGAGTGCCGGAAGTCTGGTCTGAAAAATATGCCTGATTTCCGACTCGTGCTCCATGATGGGCTTAACAGGAATCAAATCAACAACTTCAGCGTATGTCAGGCCCGATTTGAACATCAGGTTGAGGGCTGCATGCAGTGTTTCGTAAATGGCTTCCGATGCTTCATTCTCCGATAATCCGGTCAGAAGGCCAATTTTCCTCATTTCTTCCCACTGAAACCAAAAATAGGTTGGAAGCATCGCAGATACGATGGCGTAACTTTCGAGCCTGTTCTCGGCTACTTCAAAAGTTTTTCCCAACAGGGTGAGCAATTCTGTAATCTGGAGTTTTTTGTCCGGATCGAAATTTCCAGGAAAACTTACCGGGTTGTAACCTTCATTAATAAAGGAAGTTGCGTTAGGAATGAGCCTTACCACATTATTTTTCCCCGTAAGGGAAGAAATTTTGGCGATGGTAAATTTTGGCGCAAGCGAAACCATGATGGCATCGTCGGCCAACTGATTTTTTATTTTACTCAAAGTTTCCATGATTACAGGGGGGTGAAGTGCGATAAAAACAACCTTTTTTGTTGCAATCAGCGAAACATCCTCAACAATGTCAATTTCTGGAAAACTGTGTTTGAGCGAATTTAAAACATCACCGTTGGTGTCGAATACGGCAATTTCTTCAAAATGAACCGATTTGTTTTTGAAGGCCTGGAGAAAAATCCGGGTGATTCTTCCTCCGCCGATAAATCCAAGAGATAAATTTTTCATTACTTCATGTTTTTAATTGTTAATTCAGGTTTTCGATTTGCGGTTTCTGGGTTTTAGCTGGCACATACACGAACCTGTCAACCGTTCCGAAATATCGATATTCATTGGCAATCCATCCCTTTCCCATTCGATGATTCCACCTGCAAGGTTTGCAATTTTATCATATTTTTTTTCCAGGAGAAACAAAACTGCCTCTTTGCTTCTCAAACCGGCTGCATCAGCCAAAATCAGGTATTCATCGTGAGACAATTGTTGAAAGTTTTCTTCAAGTTTACTTTTGGGCAAATAAATTAGTTTTTCAACACCAAACATTTTGAAACTATTCAGATAATCTTCCCTCACATCCACAAGGATGGCGCCTTTGCTGCAAAGTTCAAAAGCTTCGGTTGGCGACAGGCTCAGCAACGAGCCATTTTTTAGTCCTTTGCCTTCAAACAGGTTTTTCATTCATTATACCTCATTAAATTGCTCCAAAAATCAACCCCGAAATTGTAGCCATTACGATAACCAACAAAACATACATCACCGTTTTCTGTGTTCCCAGAATTCCCCGGATTACCAGCATATTGGGCAACGATAGCGAAGGGCCGGCTAACAGAAGCGCCAGCGCAGGGCCTTTGCCCATCCCCGAAGCCAATAAACCTTGTATGATGGGAACTTCGGTTAGCGTGGCAAAGTACATGAATGCCCCGACAATGGAAGCAAAAAAATTGGAAAACACTGAATTTCCACCAACAAGTGCCGAAATCCATGCGTTGGGAATTACGCCGGCCAACATTACCTCATCGTGGGTGGAGCCTAATAAAAATCCGGCAACCAGAACGCCCGCTGCCAGCAATGGTAAAATTTGCTTTGCAAAACCCCATGACGAAAGTGTCCATTCGCGGTTGTCATCGTCTGATTTATCCAACAGTGTGATGATTGTTAGTCCGGCGATGGCAACCACCACCGGAATCATTGGTGTAGGGCTGAATACAGCCGAAACACCCGTTGCCAGCGCAGCCAATAAAACCCAAAACCACTTGATTTTTAAAATGAAAATCAAGGAATATACCAATAGCAATCCAAAGGCTGCGGTGATGTACCATTTGTTCGACCAAATCCAAAACCAGGCGCCTTCCTCAACACCTTCGCCGGGTTTTCCCCAGTTGGCAAAAACCAGGATTAAAACCAGGGTAAAAAAATGAAACGATGTTTGCCACATCGGGCGCTTTTCGGGTAAATCAGGGAAATTCATCTGTTCATCACGTTTTTGCTTTTCTTCCTTACGGTAAATAAGTGCCATAGCCGAACCAATAATGACAGAAAAAGATACTGCGCCGATTACCCTGGCTACACCCATTTCAAACCCAAGAATCCGGGCAGTGAGAATGATTGCCAGTACGTTGATGGCCGGGCCGGAATACAAAAAAGCGATGGCCGGGCCCAATCCTGCACCCCTTTTGTGAATACTCGAAAACAAGGGCAAAATGGTACAGCTGCACACAGCCAGAATAGTTCCTGAAACCGCAGCAACCGAGTAGGCAATCCATTTTTTTGCCTTGGCGCCAAAATATTTCATTACTGCACCCTGGCTCACAAAAACCGATATGACACCAGCGATGAAAAATGCCGGCAGGAGGCATAAAACAACATGCTCGCGGGCATACCATCTGGCAAGATCGAACATGGCCATGATAGCACCCGTGAAACGTTCGCTGTCGAGCGGCATAAAAAATGCAAAAATGAAAATGGCCGCAATCCAGAATAAAATCTGAAGTTCTTTTTTCCAGTTCATGATGCGAATGAGGGTTATTTCAGCAATTCGGTCAATTTCTCTTTCAACTCCTTGCGAAAAGCAAACGAATTGTCTTTGGCGTAGAGAAATGCCTTGTTTGTTAAATCAACCGCCTTTCCGCCGGAAACCGGAATAAGTAACAGACTCGAACCAGCAATTTCGTACTTTTCAACCAGAGCTTTGTTTGCCTTTTCTTCAAGGTTTAGAATGTGTAATTTGATGGTTCCGTCAGCCATTTGAGCAGCAAACGCGTTGTCCAGGGTTTTTTTTGTTTCACGCTCGATGGCTTCGCAGGTTGGACAACGTTTGGTGGAATGGAAATAATAAACATCCACTTTAGTAACGGCTTTTGCGGGTTCCTGCGCAAAAAGTCCGCTGTCACTGTAAGCCAAAAAGAATAAGCTCAGAATCAGGGTCGTAACAAACTGTTTTTTCATAAAAAAGCTATTTTTTATTTGTAAATCCTTTTTGTAATCTTAAAGCTACGTTCACCAGAGCAATCATCACGGGCACTTCAACCAATGGGCCGATTACCGCGGCAAATGCCTCACCTGAATAAGGCCCAAAGACTGCCACAGCAACAGCTATGGCCAGTTCAAAATTGTTAGAGGCTGCTGTGAAGGCAATTGTGGTGGTTTTTGAATAGTCCGCGCCGGCCTTTTTTCCCATCCAGAACGAAAGCAGAAACATGACTATAAAATAAACTATCAGCGGAATCGCTACCCGCAACACATCCAGAGGCAGTTCGATGATTTTTTCGCCTTTGTACGAAAACATAACCACAATGGTAAAAAGTAAGGCGAAGAGTGTGATGGGGCTGATTTTGGGAATGAATTTCCGGTGGTACCAATCTTTGTCTTTAATTCTGATTAAAATAAAACGGGTTAAAAAACCGGCCATGAAGGGAATGCCCAAATAAATAAATACACTTTTGGCAATTTGTCCGATGGTTATTTTTTCGACAGCATCGGTGGTGGCAATACCAAACCATTCAGGCGCAACTGCCAGGAAAAACCAGGCATACACCGAAAAAAAGAGTACCTGAAAAATGCTGTTGAAAGCCACCAATCCCGCAGCATATTCAGTGTTTCCCCTGGCTAACTCGTTCCAGACAATCACCATCGCGATGCAACGCGCAAGGCCAATCAGAATCAACCCATACATATACGAAGGGTAAGATTGCAATAACAGAATTGCCAGGAAAAACATCAACACCGGACCAATCAGCCAGTTTTGAACCAAAGAAAGGCCAAGGATTTTGAAGTTTTTGAAAACTGTTGGCAATTCTTCGTACTTTACTTTGGCCAAAGGCGGGAACATCATCAAAATCAGACCTATGGCAAGCGGAATGCTGGTTGTACTCTCGGAATCGGGTTTCAATTCATCCCAAAAGGCTGCAATTTCAGGGTGAAGGTAGCCGAGCAAAACCCCCACAAACATGGCCAGGAAGATCCACAAGGTGAGGTAACGGTCTAAAAATTTGAGTCGCTTTTTTTGTGGTGACATTTTTTTTGTTCAAAATTTAGTGTTCGGGTTGTTCAAAGTTCAAGCGTTCAACAAGTACGTGCGTGCAACCAGTTTAAAGGATGTAAAAAGTTGAATCAATTATGTTTTGCCTTGTCTTTAAAGCGAAAAAAAATGTTTGAACTATCTCCTCTTTTCGGCGGTGACGGTTATACTAAAAATCCCAATTTTCTCATCCCTGAAATCCCTGATTTTCGTTTCGTCGAGGTAATTCAGAAGTAATTCATCGGGCAGAATTATTTCTTTTTTGGCTTTTATTTGCACATTTATAAAACCAGCATTTTCAATAATTCCGAGGTACTCATCCATTTGAAGGGCGCCTGCCACGCATCCGGCATACATGGCGGCATCATTTTGCAAATCATCGGGCAGGTTTCCTGTCAAAACAACGTCGGAAATACAGAAATGCCCGGTATTTTTCAGCACCCTGAAAATTTCAGAAAATGCTTTTTGCTTGTCAGGAACAAGGTTTAGCACGCAATTGCTGATAACTACATCCTGCGTGAAGTCGGCCAAAGGAATATTTTCGATGTCACCTTTTATAAAATCGACATTATGATAGCCCATCTTGAAATTGTTGAGGTTGGCTTTTCTGAGCATTTCATCGGTAAAATCCAGGCCGGTCACAAATCCTTTTTCGCCAACCAGTTTTCGGGCAATAAAGCAATCGTTGCCAGCGCCACAGCCTAAATCAAGAACGTGGTAGCCTGGCCTGATTCCGGCGTGTTCAGTTGGAATTCCACAGCCAAGATTCAAATCTGCTTCGCCAACATAACCTTCAAGATGGGTGTAGCTTTCGCTGAAATCGGTGATTTCATCTTCAGTATTACAACTGCAACCACAGCCACAGCTTGTTTTTTCAGCCGCTATTTTTCCGTATTTCTCGCGAACTACTTCCTTAATATCCTGATCTTTCATGAAATTAAATTTTTACTTAATAAAGAAAATCCAAACATAATAAAGTCCCACGGCCATAAACAGCACTGCAACAACACGCCTGAACCATTTTTCAAAAATTTTTACTTTGTTGTAGATACCGCCAACTTTTCCGACTGAAAAAGCCAGAAACCAGGCAAAAATTATGACCGGAATGCCCGTGGCAACAGCAAAAACCACCGGCAGGTACAAACCCGAAGCGCTGCTGATGGTCATTGGGATGAGCATCCCAAAATAAAGCACCCCGCTGTAAGGGCAAAAAGCCAGTGCAAATACAATCCCAAGCAGTAATACACCCCAAAATCCTGACTTGCTGCCTGTTTCCATTTTTTCGGTGATTTTTCCAAGTCCCGGAAAATTAATCCTGATGACATCGAACATGAACAGGCCGATGACAATTAACAAAGGTCCTAACAACTTTTCGCCCCACATCTGAAGGGCGCCTGAAACCTTAAATTTGCTGGCCCCGAAAAAGAAAAGCAGACCAATGATGGTATATGAAATGGCGCGGCCCAACGTGTAAATCAACCCATTGATAAAAACCTTCCGCCGGTCATCCAAATCTTTGCTAATGAAACCGATGGCTGTGAGGTTGGTTGCCATTGGACAAGGGCTGATGGCCGTCATTAAACCCAGCAAAAATGCTGACAGTATGGGTAATTGCGAATTTTCGTAAATGTTTTGAAGGATTTCCATTTATTTCAGCATTTCGTCAACAGTTTTCCTGATTTCCTTGTGAAGTTTTTCAGGTTTTGTTGTTGCATACATGAAAGCATCGTTAGTCAGGTCAACCTTTTTTTCGCCAGCCATCAACAACAAGGTTTGCCCCGATACGCCGAGTTTTTCGGCGAAAGCCTCATTATCGCCTTCTTCGAGGTTAATCGAACGAAAAACCACACGCCCATCCTTCATTTGTGCCGGATAAAATTGCTCAAGGGCTTTTTTGGTTTCATCTTCAACAGCCTGGCAGGTGGTACAGCGACGGGTGTTGTGAAAATAATAAACCTCAACTATTTTATCTTCCGGCGACAGCGACTGGCAATTTTTACCTGGATTTGAACTGAAAGCATTCAGGCCAGGCTGCACGGTGATGATGCAAAGTAACAAAAATGTAATTACGCTTTTCATAATAGCCGGTTTATTTGGTTAACAAAGCTTTGATTTCACTTTCTGAGGGTACACGCCCCTTTACCACTACTTTGCCATCAACCACCAAGGCGGGCGTTGACATAATTCCGTAGCTCATAATGTCCATAATATCTTCAACCTTGCTGATGCTGGCATCAATTCCTAAGGATGCCACCACATCGCGTGTTGTCTTTTCCAAAGTTCTACATTTTGGACAACCAGTTCCTAATACTTTAATTTCCATATTATTAGAATTTATTTATAGTTCGTAAAAACACGAACAAAAATAGAACATTTCTCATAAAAGCAATTTTTTTTCACAAAAAATATTTCTTTCTACTTTTGCGCGCCAAACAAAAAAAACAAGGAATTTTATGAAAGAAGCAATTGCAATTTTAGCGGGTGGCGGTCCTGCACCGGGAATAAATACAGTTATTGGAACCATTGCCAAAGTGTTTTTGCAGAGTGGTTACCGCGTGATAGGCCTGCACGAAGGATACAAAAGTCTGTTTATCGAAAATCCGTTGATGACTGATTTTACGTTCGACCAGGCTGACAAAATACACAAACAGGGTGGTTCGGCACTTCAAATGAGTCGTTACAAGCCTAAGGATGAAGAATTTAAAACTGATTTTTTTACAAAATACAACATTAAACTGCTGGTTACCATTGGCGGCGACGACACAGCTTCGACAGCCAACAGGATTTCCAAGTTTCTGCAGGAGCATGATGTAAAAATTCAAAACATTCATGTGCCGAAAACCATTGATAACGACCTACCCTTGCCCGAAGGAACGCCAACTTTTGGCTATCAGTCGGCAAAACAGGAAGGTGTGCGCATTGCTACCACGGTTTACGAGGATGCCCGCACAAGCGGCAACTGGTTTATAGTGGCAGCCATGGGACGTGAAGCTGGTCATCTGGCTTTTGGCATTGGCGCTGCCTGCCACTATCCCATGATTGTTATCCCTGAAATGTTCAACAAAACCGACATCACCATCCGGAAAATTGTCCGTTTGATCATTTCAGCCATGCTGAAACGGAAATTGTTGGGCATAACCTACGGTGGGGTCATCATCAGCGAAGGGGTGTTCCATTTTATGTCGGATGCCGAAATCGAATCGACAGGAATAAATTTTACTTACGACGAACATGGCCATCCTGAACTGGGCAACGTAAGCAAGGCGCACATTTTCAACCTTTTGGTTCAGCGCGAACTGAAACGTCTGGGAATTAAAGTGAAAAGCCGTCCGGTGGAAATTGGTTACGAAGTGCGCTGCGTTCAGCCAGTGGCCTACGATCTTTTGTATTGTGCCCTTTTGGGAATGGGCGTTAAAAAACTGTTTGACGAAGGAGCGACTGGCTGTATGGTAACAGCAGACGAAAAAGGAGACATTCATCCTTTGTACCTGAAAGATGTTGAAGATGAAAACGGTAAGGTAAAACCACGCCTTGTAAACATCAATTCTCAAAAGGCGCGCCTCGTGTATGGCTTTAACCATCAGTATATTACTGAGGAAGACTACGAAGAGGCCTCAAAGCTGGTTCAGAATCCTGAGGATTTCGATTTCTATAAAATTTTGAACTGGGAGAAGATAAAGGTGATTTAGGCGTAAGTCATAAGTCATAAGTCGTAAGTCGTAAGTCGTAAGTCGTAAGTCGTAAGTCGTAAGTCGTGGGACTGCCTCACCTCTTGCGGGGTCGTAAGTTGGAAGTGGTTAGTAGTTGAGAATTTGAAATGCCGGATATTGAAAACCTGCACTGAGCTAAGCCGAACCATCAAACTAAAAATAGGTTTTGGTTTGTAAAACTATAGACCATCAGGCACTTACGGAGGGTGTGTTTCACCGCCTGGCAAACCTGAAGTGTTTTGTTCATGTACGATCGGAATTGTCAGGCTTCAAAAACTCTTTCAATAGGCTCAAAAAAAAAGGCGTTCTGCTGAGAACGCCTTTTTTATTTTTTTTGATACCTTTAATTATAGATGTGCAACACCTCGCCGTCGTAAACCGTGTTGAACGACAGCAGCGGGTAGGTTGCCGGACCTTTCAAAACGGAACCATCCAACACCAGCCATTCTGAACCGGAACAGGTGTCAATGGCTATTAAACCCGAATTATCCATTACAATTTTTGAACAAACCACTGAGCTTCCTGTGGTGCAGCAGCTGTCGGGTTTGTAAGTGGGAGTCCTTTCGAAAGCCTTGAATTCATCGAGTGACAGCCGGTAAACCAGAATTCCGCGGCTGGGAGGATTCACAGCCAGATAAACCCAACCTCCTATTGTGTTCAAATCGAGGTACTCAGTTGAATTGGGGTAAATAAAAATATTGATATAGCCGGTATCAATAATTGGTTGGTCATCTTTTCCACAACTTGTCGAAAGTAGAAATACCAGGCCTGCGGTTAGGGTTGCAAAAAGTAAAATTCGTTTTATCGCTGTCATAATTGTTTAAATTGTAATTGAAACGTTGGGCAGGGATGAATATTTTTAGGGCATCCTATTGAAATTGATAGTAGTTTTGGCTTCAAAAACAAGGATTTGATAAACAGAAACTACCTGATAGCAGCACTTTGCCTTATTCCCGGCCTGATTTTTTCATGGCCGCAAAAAGTCATGGCGCAGGAAAAACAGGAATTTTTGTTTGATTACCTTTCTTCTGAAAACCGCATTCTTCAAAAAGGTCTTTCACAAAATACTGTTTTTACCATTCTGCAGGACCGGCAGGGGTATCTTTGGTTTGGGACATGGGATGGTTTGAACAAATACGATGGTTACAATTTCACCATATTTAATCTGGACGATGGGTTAAGCAACGAAACCATCAACACCATGATTGAAACCACCGATGGCAATCTTTGGATTGGCACCGAGTTTGGCCTTAACTGTTATCATTACAAAACCGGGAAATTCACTTCGTACCTGCATCAACCTGATGATAGTACAACCATTTCCGACAATTTTATCAGTTACCTTTACCAGGATAAGCCTGGAAGACTCATTGCCTGCACGCCAAAAGGGCTGAACGTGTTCGACCTTGAGACCGGAAAGGCAAGGCGTTACCAAAGCCGTGAAGCAAACCAACGTAATACCAGAAGCAACTTTATCAACTGCATTTTCAGCGACAGCGATATTTATTGGACAGGGTCGAATTTTGGATTGGTGAGTTACAATTCCGTTACCCGAGAAAACATCCGGTTTCTGAATCGCCCTGACGACCCACAAAGCCTGAGCAACAACAATGTACGTGTCATTTATCAGGATCAACAGCATCAACTATGGATTGGTACCGATAATGGCTTGAATCTTCTTGATAGCGAAAAAGGATCTTTTACTGTCTTTCAACACAATCCATCCGATCCAGCATCGGTTTCATTCAGCAAAATAAGCGCTGCCTTCGAGGATTCCTTTGGCAGATTCTGGATTGGCACCGACGGTGGTGGCCTGAATCTCCTCGATAAGAAAAAAAATACCTTCAGCCGGGTGCAACATTCCCGTTCAACGGGAAGAAACCTCAACAGCGACCGGATTTATTCAATTTATGAAGACCGGACGGGAAATTTATGGTTCGGAACCTTTAACGGGGTACAAATCATCGACAGGTACGCACCAAAGTTCTCGTTGTACCAGCACGATCCGGTAAACGAAAACTCATTGGCTTCCAATTATGTAGGATCATTTCTGGAAATATCACCCAATGTTTTTTGGATCGGTACCGACAATGGCATAACCATTTTCGACAAAAACAAGGGTTCTTTCAGCCGAATTCCTTTTATATCTTCATCAAAAAACGGTTTGTCAGGCCGACGGGTCAGGCCAATAATACGCGACCGCTTCGGAAATTTCTGGATTGGTACCCGCGAATCTGGTTTAAATAAGCTGGAACCCTCAACGGGAATTTATCACCACTTCAAACCCTCTATTCAGGATAAAAATTCAATTTGCGACAATTACATCATTTCTCTTTGTGAAGCAAGTGATGGTTTAATTTGGATTGGAACCCAAACCGGTCTTAACACCATTGATCCTGTTACACATGCTATTAAATGTTTCAGAAATATTCCGGGTGATTCAACATCTCTGGCCAACAATACGGTTTTCAGCATTTTCGAGGACAGCCAAAACACACTTTGGTTTGCCACCAAAAATGGCCTGTGCAGGTGGAATCCTGAATTTAAAAACTTTGTCACCTACAGAAGCCGCAACAATAACGGTGATAATAGTTCAATGAACAACCTTTTTTGCATTTACGAAGACACCGATAACAATTTCTGGCTTGGCAGCAGAGGCGGCGGACTTGTTAAGTTCGACAGAAAAACCAGCAGTTTTACGAACTTAACTATGGAAAACGGCTTGCCCAACAATGTTGTTTATGCAGTTTTGGAGGATGAGGAAGGCAATTTGTGGATGAGCACAAACTGGGGAATTTCAAAATATAATAAAACAACCCAATTATTCCTGAATTTTGATGTTACCGATGGCCTTCAAAGCAACGAGTTCAACGCACAATCGTTTTTACTAAGCCGTGCCGGCGAAATGTTTTTTGGAGGCATGAAAGGATTTAACTCATTTTACCCGTCCGAAATCCTTACCAATCCCACACCTCCCAACATTGTGATTACGGCATTCAAAAAATTCAACATTCCACAGCCCGTGCAACTTTTCGATGGCGATACAATCCGTTTGCAGCATGACGAAAATTTTTTCTCTTTCGAGTTTTCGGCACTCGATTTTACCAACCCCGGAAAAAACAAGTATGCCTACAAACTCGAAAACTACAACAAAGATTGGACTTATGTAGATGGCGGCAGGCATTTTGCCGAGTACACCAACGTTGGCCCGGGCAGTTATTTGTTCAGGGTTACAGGATCGAACAACGATGGAATCTGGAACAACCAGGGTACCCGTCTCACCATCATCATCAGGCCACCCTGGTTCAAAACATGGTACTTCAGGATCGGATTGTTAGCCGCAATCATTTTCCTGATCTGGCTCATTATCGTGCTGCGGGTAAATCAAATCCGGAAAAAGCATGTTTTCGAAAAACGAATGCTCAACATTGAAAAACAACTTTTCGAAATTCAACAAAAGGCACTGCGACTTCAAATGAACCCCCATTTCATCTTCAATTCCCTGAATTCGATCCAGAGTTTCATTTTATCCAAAGATATCGACATGGCTGTGAATTATTTAAGCCGGTTTTCGCAATTGATGAGACTCATCCTTGCCAACTCACGAGAATCAATTATCTCACTTGCCGACGAACTGCAGGCTGTGCGTTATTACATCGAAATAGAACAACTTCGTTTCGACAACAAGTTCAACTATTCCATTCAGGTCGATCCCGAAATTGATGAAGAATTCACAGGAATTCCTCCCATGTTACTGCAACCCTATGTTGAAAATGCCATCATCCATGGATTGTTGCACAAAAGCACTCCCGGTACCATCACCATCGAAATCAAAAAAACCGGGTCAAATATTCTGTGCATTATCACCGACAATGGAATTGGCAGAGCCAAAGCAACCGAAATAAAAGAAAACTCGGGACTGAACAACAAATCACGGGGAATGATGATTACCAGGGAACGACTTGAACTCTTAAACAAAAGCACTACCGAAAAGCACGCTGTTACCGTCACCGATTTATTCGACATTCATGGTGCACCCGCAGGAACAAGGGTGGAACTTACCATGGCATTACAGGAAATTTGACATAAACTGCCGTAATACCATTTTTTTGCTCACCCACCCGTACCGCGTCTGCCAAAAATTACCTCAAAATACAGAAACGCCTGTAGTTTATTCAAT
The DNA here is from genome assembly GCA_937950125.1 of uncultured Bacteroidota bacterium. Taxonomy (GTDB): domain Bacteria; phylum Bacteroidota; class Bacteroidia; order Bacteroidales; family 4484-276; genus CALFEP01. The sequence goes on along the minus strand of CALFEP010000103.1, from coordinate 17,972 downwards.
TGTTTTTCAATGTTTTGAATTTATTAAATCATTGTGTTACTTCCAGGTTTTAGTGGCAACAATTAAAAACCCTACCTATTTGAACGGACTACAAGAGGATAAACAATGCGGGAAAACTCATTTTTCTTTCCTGAATTTTGTCATGACATAGTTGAATTGAAAAACTAATTCCATCGTCAACGGGTTGAAAATATGTGCTTTACTATTTAAATTAACTAAAAATTAAGTCATTCGGTTAGAAAAACAATTTAAGTCGTAACAATTTTCAGATATTTGACCATCAAATTGTAAGGAGGAAACTTGGTTAAGGCAGTAATCATAGAAGACGAAAAAAAGTCGCGGCTGGCACTGGTTGCAATGCTTGAAAGGTATTGTCCGAATGTGCTACTCCTAGGAGAGGCCGACGGGATGCGAAGTGGCATTTCGCTGATTCGGACAGCAAAGCCTGACGTAATATTCCTGGACATCCAGATGCCTGATGGAAGTGGTTTCAGGCTGTTAGAAGAGGTAAGAGATATGGATTTGGAAATTATTTTTACCACAGCATTCGACCAGTACGCCATTAAAGCAATAAAATACAGTGCATTGGATTACCTGCTAAAACCAATAATTCCACAGGAACTGGTTGATGCAGTGAAAAAAGTCGAGGACAGGAAAATTCTGAAAAGTGCCAACAACGCACAGAACATTGATGTACTTCTTGATAACATGAAATCAAAATCGACTGAGAAGCAAAGAATTATCCTTACTACTGCCGAAAAAATACATGTTATTAATGTGAACGACATTTTGCGTTGCGAGTCTGACAATTACTACACCAATTTCTTTTTTACTGATGGAACCAAATTATTAATTTCCAAAACATTAAAAGAAAATGAAAACCTCTTGAAAGAGCATAGCTTCGTCAGGCCGCACAAATCGCACCTTATCAACACAAAATACATCAAAGGCTTTCTTAAAAATGATGGTGGCTACATTGTTATGACCGATGGCAGCCAGATTCCGGTTTCGCGGCGCCGTAAAGAAGAAATCATGGAAATTATCAGCAATTTGTAACGAAGGTTTTTTTATTTTATCATACTAATTTACAATTATTTAGACACTATTGTCAGGGCAATTTTTCAGGCTCGAAGGGTGAGACCGATAACTGATTATCAAAAACCGTAAACTGATTAACAAATTTTAAGCAAAAGCCGGGCATTTACTTTTACATGTTCAGCAAGGCTCCAATTCACAATTTTATGGATGACATAATTTACTTTTTACTTTTGATAGGCTGGCTGGGTTACAGCATTTACAAGCAATCGGAAAAGAAAAAGAAGATGCTTGCCCAGAAAAAGGCACTGGAACCAGAGCCATATCAGCAAGGCACTCCAGCTGCCGGACCATTCTCCGAAGAGCGGGAAAGACCCGTAATTGATGAGCCTGATTTTGCCAAAACACTCGAAGAAATTTTACTTGGCAAAAATGAGATAGAATCATTGGAAGAAATTCCTGAAACCGAAGTACAATCACTCGAAAGCATCCCGGAACCAGTAAACCAATATGCTGAGTATAACAAGGAAGATTTTTCGAACCAATCCTTCTGGTACAAGGAAGAACCAGAAGTGGTTCGTTCGACCATTGAAGTACCCGTTGAAGAACCAGAACCAGTTGCTGTTGAAGAAGATTCAGGTTTGTTGAGGGAAGAATTACATCATTTTAAACTGCGTACAGCCGTGGTTTACTCTGAAATCCTTAACAGAAAGTATGCGTAATTAATTGTTAATCTAAATAATAAGGAATGACAAAAAGGTTTGGTCAGTAAAATTTTTTAATACTAATTTTACCGCCCTTTAGCACAATGTATAATCTAACATAAAATTATATGGTATGTTAAAACATTTACTTTTAACTATTGGTATCGTACTAACTACAAGCCTTGCATTGTACTCACAATCAGGCGCCCTGCAGGGGAAAATTCTGGATAAAGACACCAGAGAACCCATTCCGTTTGCAAATGTGGCTGTCTTTTCGGGGGGGAGTTTGCTAACCGGAGCTACCTCCGATTTTGATGGAAAGTATGTAATTAAACCGCTTACACCAGGGACTTACAACGTAAGGGCATCCTTTGTTGGCTACACAACAAAAGAAATTTCGGGTGTAATTGTTTCGGGGAACCAGATCACTTTTCAGGACCTTGAACTGACGGTGACCGCTGAAACCCTTGAAACTGTTGAGGTGGTAGAATACAAAGTTCCATTGATCTCGAAAGACAAAACAACTTCGGGAGCCACAGTAACATCGGAAGAAATTGAAAAAATGCCCAACAGATCGGCGACATCCATTGCAACCACCGTTGGAGGGGTTTACTCCAATGCCGATGGAGGCGACATCAGCATCCGTGGACAGCGTACCGATGGTACTGCCTACTACATCGATGGTATGCGCGTAATTGGTTCGGGGGCACTGCCCGAATCATCCATCGACCAGGTTCAGGTAATTCTGGGTGGTGTGCCAGCTGCCTATGGTGATGCTACGGGTGGTATTATTTCGGTAACAACCAAAGGACCATCAAGAGAATTTGGCGCCGGCCTCGAACTACAGACATCGAAATTCCTGGATAACTTTGGCTATTACCGTTTGGGATTTAGCCTGCAGGGACCCTTGTTGACGAAAAAAGAAAACGGAAACAAAACCTCACTGCTTGGCTATTTTATTGCCGGCGATATTTCGTATGACGAAGACGGTTACCCGGCTGCCAAAGGTACCCTTAACAAAGTGACCGACGAATACCTTGCCTATTTAAAAGAAAATCCGCAGCGCAGACTTGGTAATACAGGATTGGACAATACATCGCTCTATACAAGAGCCACCGACACCGAAACGATCAAGCAATCGAAAAATACCGCCAGTGCCGATGTTAGCCTCTCAGGAAAACTCGACCTTCGCGTTTCTCCATCAGTAAACTTTACCATGGGAGGTTCGTTTAACTATCAGGATTACAGAGCATTCGATTATGGAGGGTCACTCTTTAATTACGAAAATAATGCCCATGTCAATAATAACACCTGGCGCGTTTTCGGAAAATTTACCCAAAGATTCCCGGTTGATAAAGAAAGTACCTCACTTATTAAAAATGTGTTCTATTCAATTCAGGCCGACTATTCAAAGTTTTATCAGACTGTTGAAGATGATACACATCGCGACAAGCTCTTTGATTATGGTTATTTGGGAAAATTTGAAACTTTCAAAAGACGTACCTACGAATTTGGCCAGGACACCGTTACAGGACTTTTAGCTTATTTGCAAAACGACTGGCAGGATACAGCCTACGTTTTCAATGGCTGGAACGGAACTGAGTTCACTTCAGCTCCTTTCGACGTTAACCCGGAAGTTGCAAGATACACCGAACAGTATTATGAATTGAATCCTTGGAAAGGCGATATCAACACGCCCGGTAGCTCTGGCTTCTGGCGCAACTATGAAGACGTCAGGGGTGGAAACGGATTGCTTAACGGTGAATCGCCAAATGGTGTTTACACACTCTGGACAAATGTTGGCACACAATACAACGGATATAATATTACAGATAATTCGCAGGTAGGAATTTCGGCCAATGCATCGGCTGATATCGGAAACCATGCCATCGAATTTGGTTTACAATACGAACAACGGTCAAACAGAGCTTATGGTTACGGTCCGGTTGGGTTATGGAGTTTAATGCGCCAGATGACCAATTTCCACATTCAAAACCTTGATTTTAATAACCCAATTGAAATTTACGCCACCGATGAATACACCGGGGAACAGATTTTTCAGGACACCATTAATTATAATTATCTCTATTCACGCACCGACCAGCGGGTTTTCGATCTCAACCTCCGCAATAAACTTGGGCTTTTGCCCGATGGAACCGACTGGATTGACATTGATTCGTACGACATCAACAACCAGACATTAAATTATTATGATGGTAACGGCGTATTGCACAAGGACGTTCCTGTAAACGGAGGTTTATCCATCGACATGTTCAGCCCTGATGAATTGCTGAATAGTGGTAACAGCTATGTTTTTTATTATGGTTACGATCCTTACGGAAACAAGCAAACCACCCGTCCGGCATTTGATGATTTCTTTACCTCGACCACTACCGATGCCATTGGCAGAACTGTTAAAACCCGCGATATTGGAGCATTTGAACCGATTTACATGGCAGGTTACATTCAGGATAAATTCGCCTTCGACGACCTGATTTTCAATATCGGATTGCGTGTTGACCGTTTCGATGCCAACCAAATGGTATTAAAAGACCCATATTTGTTTTACAATGCCTATACAGCTGGTGAAGTAACCACCATTGGTGGAAAACAGGTGACCCACCCCTCCAATATTTCACCCGGCGCCACTGTTTACGTGGATAATAAAGACAATCCTACTGAAATTAAAGGATACCGTGAAGAGAACGTTTGGTACAACAGTCAGGGAACAGTTATTCAGGACCCCGATTTTATTTCAGGTTCTGAGGGTATTACTCCATACCTGACAAATCCAGCCCAGGAGGAAATGGTATCTTCCGTGTTCAAGGATTATGAACCACAGCTAAGTGTGATGCCCCGTATTTCGTTTTCATTCCCAATCTCAGATGAAGCCTTGTTCTTTGCCCATTATGACATTCTTACACAAAGGCCTACTTCATTTTTAAGAATGAACCCAATCCAATACTATTATATTCAGACAGTTGGTGGTAGTGTAAGTAATCCAAACCTCAAGCCCGAAAAAACCATCGATTATGAGTTGGGATTTCAACAAAAGCTAAGCAATACATCCTCGCTGAAGATTTCAGCATTTTATCGCGAAATCCGCGACCAGATTGCCTATTATCGCTTTAATGGAGCATACACCGGCGGTGGCATCGATTACTACGATTCATACAATAACCTCGATTTTGCTACTGTAAAAGGATTGACAGTTGAATACGATCTTCGCAGAACAAGCAACGTCAGGGCAAGGCTGAGCTACACACTGCAGTTTGCCGAGGGAACCGGATCAAGCCCGGGAACAGCTGCTGCACTGGTAAACGCCAACCTGCCAAACCTAAGAACCATCTTCCCGTTGAACTGGGACAGAAGACACTCATTCAACATCGTACTCGACTATCGTTTTGGTGAAGGCGCCGATTATAATGGCCCTACCTCAACCCGCTCAATTAAAGGAACCGACCAGGTAAAAACCACACAATGGCTGAAAAATCTGGGAGCAAACCTTACAATTCGTGGCGGGTCGGGAACACCATTCACCAAATCTGACAATATTATAGGTGTGTACGCTGGTGGTGGCGGTTACCAACTTGACGGAACCATAAACGGATCAAGGATGCCCTGGGAGTTTAACATCGATGCCAGGATTGACAAAGATATTGATCTGACAAGTAACCCAAAATCGAATACTTACCTTAATGTTTATTTCCAGGTATTGAATGTCCTTGATGCCAAAAATATTATGGGAGTATATCCTGCAACAGGTAGTGCTAACGACGATGGTTATCTTACCGCACCTGAATGGCAAAGCAATATCAATTCAGCGTCCGACCCTGCAGCTTACCGTGATTTGTATGAACTTCGCATGAACACTCCGTTCAACTATAGTACCCCGCGGAGACTCAGGTTAGGTATTATCTTTAATTTTTAATTATCTGAAAATCACTTTGCGAAAAAATAAAAATATGATAAACATGAAGAACATATTACACACTCTGCTGGTTCTTGCATTCACTGTAGTATTTGTGCAGGGAAGCTTTGCAGAGGAACAACGCCTGGAAAAATCAAAAATTAAAGCGGGTGCAGCCGGCTGTTCGGCAGGAGCCTCCTTTGCTTTTCTTGATGTAAACAATGTACGGTGCCGTATCAATACAGGCGGCGACATGTGGTGGAATTTCGACCGGGCACAATATTTTGTACCCGGCAATACCGAAAAAACTTCCATGTTCTCTGCTTCGCTATGGATTGGAGGACTCGACGTTAACGGTCAGTTAAAGTTAGCTGCACAGCGATATCGTCAGGTTGGGATTGACTACTGGCCTGGCCCAATATCACGTATTGACGCTTCAATTGATGAAGAAACCTGTGCCGAATACGATAAACTTTTCTTTTTAACACGGGCTGATGTTGATGAATACCTGGCTTGGTGGAACAGTACAAACCGGGCTGCTGAATTTCCGAATTACCAAATTCCTCAAAGCATTCTCGATTGGCCGGCTCATGGCGATGAGGCCAAAGGACAAAGTTACTACCTTGCTCCTTTTGAAGATGTGAATGGTGATGGCGAATATGATCCCAATCTTGGTGATTATCCATACTACGACATCGATAACAGCCTTTGCCGTACGCTTACCCCTACCAAAGATGCAGATTATTATTATTCCGATGATCCTGAAAACTGGAAATACGGAATCCTTGCTGACCAGGTAATTAAAGGTGACGAAACTTTGTGGTGGGTTTTTAACGACAAAGGAAATATTCACACCGAAACCAGCGGCGCCTCCATTGGTCTTGAAGTAAGAGCTCAAGCCTTCGGCTTTGCTACCAACGATGAAATCAACAACATGACCTTCTACAGCTATGAAATTATCAACAGATCGACCTTCCAGTTAACCAATACCTATTTCAGCCAATGGGTTGACACCGATTTGGGTTACGCCTGGGACGATTATGTAGGTTGCGATGTTGACCGTGGATTGGGTTACTGCTATAATGGTACCGATATCGACGGTACGGGTGAAGTAGAGGCCTATGGCGAGCAACCCCCTGCCATTGGTGTTGACTTCTTCCAGGGCCCCTATATGGACCCTGATGGCAGTGATAACCCTTCATTTAATGGAACCGGACTGTTTGGACCTTCCTTTTTCAAAAGTTGCGACATCATCAGTTTCGACAGTAGCGAAATTGTAATGAACTACGGCGAAAACAACGAATTCAGCGGTACTTTTAAAGTAAGATCTGAAGCCATTAACGGAATAAACTTTGGGGACGGAATTATTGATAATGAGCGTTACGGGATGAGGAGATATGTTTACCACAACAATACATCGCCCAACCCAAATATAACCGACCCAAGTACAGCACCTCAATATTACAACTATCTTCGTGGAAGATGGAAGGATAATACCAGGATGGTTTATGGTGGTACTGCGCACATTAACGATGCCAACGCTGTAGGACCAACCTGCGACTTCATGTTCCCAGGCGAAACAGACATTTGCAACTGGGGTACAAACGGTAACCTACCCAACGATGGTTATAACCAAAACGGAAAATACTGGACCGAAAGAATAACCAACAACCAACCTGGCGACCGCCGTTTTATGCAGTCAGCCGGACCCTTCACACTTGAACCAGGTGCCGTGAACTACATCACCGTAGGTATTCCCTGGGCAAAAGCCTCTTCAGGCGGCGCCTGGGCATCTGTTCAGTTCCTGAGGGTTGTTGACGATAAATGCCAGGCTCTGTTCGACAACTGTTTCAAAGTTTTGGATGGCCCAAGTGCTCCCGATTTGAGCTTCCTCGAAATGGACCGCCGGCTCATCGTTTTCATCTCCAACCGCAAAGGCTCAAACAATTACAAGGAAGGCTATGCCGAAATCGACCCAAATATTCAATTGTTGGAAGACTCCATTCCAATTCCAGACCACGTAAAGGATTCGCTGAAAACTTACACCTTCGAAGGGTATCAGATTTTCCAATTACGTAATTCCGAAGTTAGTGTCGAAAGTATTCACGATCCGGACCTTTGCCGCCTTGTGGCACAATTTGACAAGAAAAACGGAATTGGAAAACTGGTTAATTTTTATTTCGATCAATCAGTTGGAGCAGCTGTACCGATTGTTGAAGTTGAAGGTGGCGACGAAGGGATCAGTCACAGTTTTGAATTGCTTTATGATGCCTTTGCTGACAAAGACCCGAAGATTGTTAACAACAAGCAATATTATTACATGGCAATCGCCTACGCCTTCAACGAATATTCTCCTTACTCACAGGAGCCAACCATCGAAAACGGGCTATATGGCCAAAAAGAACCCTATCTTGCCGGACGTAAAAACATTAAAGTTTACACTGCAATTCCTCATAAAACCGTTGACGGATTGGTGCTTCAATCGGAATACGGAGATGGATTTGAAATTACCAGATTGCAGGGTCATGGAAATGGTGGAAACAACCTGGAAATGAAACAGGAATACATTGATCAGATATTGGCTAAAGATCCGGTTACCTACAATGCGTTTCCTTCAGGAAGTTATGGTCTGTATGGAGTAGAAACATTATTTCAGCCCAACATAACCATAGGTGATGAAAACTATCCGATAGTTTACACGCCCACTTATGCTCGTGGAATGAGCCCTCTGACGGTAAAGGTTGTAGATCCTATTAATGTTATGGATGGAAAATTCAAACTTGAGTTCACCGATGTGCTCAATCCATTTACTATTACAACCTCGGGTGACACCATTTACGATACACTGAATATTCTGAATGCCAAATGGAGACTGATTGACGAAGCAGGTAATACCTGGAAATCCGATACTACCATCGACATCAGAAACGAACAGATTATACCTGAACTGGGTATTTCGATGAACATCGAAAAGATAGTATTTCCGGGAGACTCAGCCGCAGTGAATAATGGTTTGCTTTCAGCAACCATGACCTTCCAGGATAGCTTATCGACATGGCTTACAGGTGTTCCGGACGATGATGTGCCAGCCAGCCCACTCAACTGGATCAGATCAGGTACTTATGCCGACGGCAACAGTCCCTACAACGACTGGGATATGTCGGGTGGCAATCCTTTAGACCCGGGGCAAAGCTACGAAAGAATGCTTGGCGGAATCTGGTCGCCCTATGCGCTGGTTGCAACCAACCTGAATATGGACGCCAAACATGGTCCCGCTCCAAACGGGGGTTCATCAAAACCTAATACCCTTCGTGATCTATCGAGTGTAAATGTGGTATTTACAGCTGATAAATCGAAATGGACACGCTGTCCGGTCATTGAAATGTGCTCCGATCCTACTTTTGCCTATAAAAATGCACCTCAGTACACGCTCAGAAGGTCACCTTCAGTAAATAAGGACGGAGTTGAGGCTGATCCAGAAGCCGGACCAAGTACAAATCCTGATGATCCCAACTATATAGCTGCTACAGGAATGGGATGGTTCCCAGGCTATGCAATTGATATCGAAACTGGTGAAAGATTAAATGTGATGTTCAGCGAAAACTCGATGCTTGCAGCCGAAAACGGACGCGACATGATGTTCAATCCTACATCCAATTACATCAACTTTACCAACTTTGCCCCAATATTCGGAGGAATGCATTACCTCTACATCATGGGACATACCAGTGTGACAATCGGTACAGGTGTTTCAGCAAGGACATTCTCCTATCCCGCTTATGACGCCGGAGCCAAACTGTACTATACCTTTAACATCAGCGCCGATTCACTCCCGTTCAATGCCATTACAATACCTGGAATTTACAAAAGTTGCATGTACGTCAACATTCCAATGAAATCATCAGGTGCAGAATGGCTGCAAGCAGGAAACGATGCATTGGTAAAAATCAGGGTTGCAAAACCTTACCAACGTTATTTTTCGGTGCCGATGGCTGCTGACCACGAAAGGAATATCAACAACGGTAACCCTGTTTATCAGTTTGAAACTGCAGGTTACGAGTCCATTGCTTTCTCACCAGAGAAAAACAATAGCGACCTTGATCTTATTACAGTTGTTCCCAATCCTTACTATGCTTATGCTGATGGACCCGGATACGAAAGGAATCAACTCGATACCAGGGTTAAGATCACCAACATTCCATCCAGATGTGTTGTAACCATTTACAACATAAATGGATCGCTCATCAGACAATACAATGTTGATAAAAGCGGCATCCCCAATCCAAGTTCATCGACAAACGGGGTTGATACTGACCCAAAAACATCCATCGACTGGGATTTGAAAAATTTTGCCGGAATACCTATTGCAGGAGGAATTTACCTCATACACGTCAAAGAGACCGGTGGCCGTAATGGCGAGCGGGTTGTTAAATGGTTTGGTGCTATGCGTCCTATCGACCTGAACACATTCTAACAATTATGGTAATGAAAATTATGATTAAAACTATAAAAGAAGAAATAATGAAAAACATTTATAGATACATCATCGCAATTTTCTTAACTGGAATATTAATTCTTCCAACGATGAATGTTTCAGGGGGAAACAAAGACCGCACAGGACAAGCAGGCGCTTCGGAACTGCTCATCAATCCCTGGGCAAAAAGTTCGGGATGGGGAGGCGCAAATGTTGCCTGCTCCAGAGGTCTTGAATCAATTTTTACCAATGTTGCAGGAACAGCATTTACACCAAAAACCGAATTGATTTTTGCTAATACCGATTATTTGAAAGGCTCAGACACTAAACTGATGGCCTTTGGTCTTTCGCAAAAAGTAGGAGAATCGGGCGTTTTGAGTATCGCTATCGTGTCGATGAACTTCGGAGACATTCAGATTACCAATATCAACAACCCCGATCCTTCGGATGTTAGTATCGGTACCTACTCTCCAAGCCTGATCAATATCAACATTGGCTATGCCAAAGCGTTCTCCAACAGTATTTACGGAGGGTTTAACCTGAAGATTATTTCGGAGTCAATCTCCGACATGAGCGCCCAGGGCATTGCTATCGACGCTGGTATTCAATATGTGACCGGTGAGATGGAAAACATAAAATTTGGTATCGCCCTCAAAAATGTTGGTCCCACCATGAAATTCACGGGAGATGGTCTTTCATTCAGAGGCTTCTATTCCTTATTTTCAAATACTTCACCTACATTTGAACAACGCAAATCGGATTTCGAACTTCCGGCAGCGCTTATGATTGGTGGTGCTTACGACTTCCTTTTCGGCGAAAGCCGCTTCACTCTTGCAGGCGCCTTCCAGTCCAACTCGTTCAACAAAGATCAGATCAGCATCGGCGGTGAATTTTCATTAAAATCCTATCTGATGTTGCGCGCCGGTTATACCTACGAAGATGGTATTACCGATAAATCAACCCGCACTTCCGTGTTTACTGGTCCTAGTGCCGGACTTACTGTTCAGGTACCCATTAACAAAAAGAAAGGTTCAACATTCTCCATTGATTATTCGTACCGCGACACTGACCCATTCGATGGAACTCACACCATCGGAGCACGCATAAACTTGTAAAAAGTTTTTGCTCCGACATCAGGTTTTGTATATTTTTGCAAACCATTTTATTACAAGACCCTTTTTTATAGAAAGGGTCTTTTCCTTTTTAATCTCAACATCAAATAATAAATGCCATGGCAGGAATTATGTACTATAGTGAAGAAGGGTTACAGAAACTCAAGGATGAACTGATGCAACTGATAATTGTAGAACGGCCATCAGTTTCTCGTCAGATTGCTGAAGCCCGCGACAAAGGCGACTTGTCTGAAAACGCTGAATACGATGCAGCGAAGGAAGCCCAGGGACTATTGGAAATGAAAATTTCTAAACTCGAGGAATTGATCAGGAATGCACGGATAATTGATGAATCCAAACTCGACACTTCAAAAGTGCTCATACTATCTAAAGTTACAATCCGTAACCTGAAAAACAATTCAAAAATGACCTACATTATCACCCCCGAAAGCGAAGCCGATATGAAACTTGGTAAGATATCGGTCAGCTCGCCAATTGCCAAAGGTCTTTTGGGAAAAACAGTTGGCGATGTTGTCGAAATAAAAGTACCAGCCGGAACCATTCAGTTCGAAATCGTTGATATTTCGCGATAAAAAATATTTTTAATATTAAACCTGTTAAGGAAAGCCAAATAGCATTCAATACCTGTTTGGCTTTTTTTATTGTAAATTTGCTGATTATTAACCAAAAAAGATCAAAGACAATGGCTACAATTTTTTCAAAAATCGTTGAAGGAGAAATTCCTTCATACAAAATTGCTGAAGACGAAAACTATTTTGCCTTTTTAGACATCCATCCACTTGCAAAAGGACACACGCTGGTCATCCCCAAAAAAGAAAACGACTACATCTTTTCGCTGAACGATGATGAGCTTGCCGGGCTCATTGTTTTTTCAAAAAAAATTGCAACTGCCATCGAAAAAGCAGTGCCCTGCAAAAGAATCGGTATCGCTGTTTTGGGTCTCGAAGTAGCGCACACCCATATCCACCTCGTGCCCATCAACACCGTTTACGACATCGATTTCAGCAAACCCAAACTGAATCTGACTCAGGAAGAATTCTTAACGCTTGTTGAAAACATCAGACAAAACCTTTAACCTGAGGATAAACACGGTAATATGAGGAAGATTTGTGATTTTCTGGTCATTGGATCGGGTATTGCAGGATTGAGTTTTGCACTAAAAGTAGCAGAATATGGAAAAGTGTGCCTGATAACTAAAAACAAGGCCGAAGAAACTGCCACCATTTATGCTCAAGGTGGCATTGCAGCCGTGATGTACACGCCCGATACTTACGAAAAACACATCAACGATACGTTAAATGCCGGTGATGATCTGAACGATGAGAAAATAGTCAGGATAACCATCACAGAATCAACCGACAGGGTGAACGAACTCATTAACTGGGGAATAAAATTTGACAAAAATAAAAGTGGAAAATATGACCTTGGCAAAGAAGGAGGACATTCTGAGTACAGAGTTCTCCATCACAAAGACAATACAGGTTTTGAAATCGAAAATGTGCTCCTGACAAAAGTAAAGGAACATCCAAACATCGAAATCTTTGAAAATCATTTTACAATCGATATCATCACCCAGCATCACCTCAACGAAGTTGTAACCCGGCGTAAAAACGACATCCAATGTTACGGTGCCTACGTTTTGGATATCGAAAAAAATGAAATCCATACCTTTTTGGCTAAAACAACCATGCTTTCGACGGGTGGAGCCGGAAATGTGTACGCTACTACAACCAATCCTGAGGTAGCCACTGGTGATGGCATAGCAATGGTTTACCGCGCAAAAGGGCTCATCGAAAAAATGGAATTCATCCAGTTTCACCCGACCGCATTATTCAATCCCCGCGAAAAACCTTCATTTCTCATCACCGAGGCATTAAGAGGATTTGGTGCTGAACTGAAAACCATTAAAGGCGAAAGTTTTATGCTCAAGTACGATTCCCGTCTTTCGCTGGCTCCACGCGATATCGTTGCCCGCGCTATCGATAACGAAATGAAACTCAGCGGAAGTGAGCATGTTTATCTCGACTGCCGGCATTTAAGCAAAAACGACCTGATTGCTCATTTCCCGACTATTTATGCCAAATGCCTGAGCATCGGAATCGACATAACCCGCGATATGATTCCGGTGGTGCCCGCTGCGCACTATACCTGCGGCGGAATAAAGACTGACGAATTCGCCAGAACCACCATCCATAATTTGTACGCCAGTGGCGAATGTGCCTCCACCGGACTTCATGGCGCCAATCGGTTAGCTTCCAATTCACTGCTTGAATCGCTTGTATTTTCACACAGAGGCGCTCTGGATGCCTTAATGCGATACAAAGAAACTTCGATTAAAAATGAGGTGCCCGATTGGAATGCTGAAGGAACTGTGCTCAACGAAGAACTTATCCTTGTTACCCAAAGCCTTAAAGATTTACAGGCCATCATGAGTAGTTATGTAGGAATAGTCCGGTCTGATCTGCGGCTAAAACGTGCCATCGACCGCCTGAGAATTCTTTACCGCGAAACCGAAGACCTGTACAACAAATCGATACTTACCGTTAAAATCTGCGAACTTCGCAACATGATCAATGTATCGTACCTCATCATAAAAATGGCAACCGAACGAAAAGAAAGCCGCGGCTTGCACTACTCGCTCGATTATCCCAAAACCAATTATTCCGAAAAACATAATGAATCAATAAAATGAACAAGACGCAGTTTGTACAGCTTATTCAAAATCCCGAAAACATCCAGATTTCAAATATTCAGGAATTGGAAATTTTGTGCAGCCAGTATTCTTACTGTCAAACTGTCCAGCTATTGTATCTTTTATCGCTGCTTAAGTTCAACAATATCAATTTTCATAATCAGTTAAAAATTGCAACAGCCAGTTCGGGTGACAGGGGAAATTTGAAAAAATTGACAGAAAGATTCAGGCCGGTTGTAACTCAACCACTTTCGGAAGAAATTCTGAAAACCGAGGAATCCAAAATACCTAAAGCCGTTGAAACCTCAATGGATGAAGACACAGTTACAACCGCCGGTAACACTGCTGTTGGCGGAGTAAAAGAATCATTCCAACCAAAAATCAAGCAAATTAAACCGCTGACAAAAGATGAACTCATCAATCAATTCATCGAAAATGCCCCTAGGATTACCCGTTCAAAAACTGACTTTTTCAATCCTGTTGATTATGCTCGAAAAAGCAGTATTGATAAGGAAGATATTGTAAGCGAAACACTTGCCAATATTTATTACAAACAAGGTAATCCTGACAAGGCAATTAAAATTTTTGAGAAATTATGTATTAAAGTTCCGGAAAAAAGTAGTTACTTTGCCGGCCTTATCGAAAAAATTAAAAAAGAATATAATTTAAATACTTGAAAACATGGGATTTTTTGTATTGTTAACCGTTCTCATTCTGATTGTTGCCGTATTAATAGTACTGGTTGTTCTGGTGCAAAATTCAAAAGGTGGTGGACTTGCATCCAATTTCGCAAGTTCGAACCAATACATGGGTGTTAGAAAAACAGCCGACTTCCTCGAAAAAGCCACCTGGACCTTGGCAATTGGCATGCTGGTATTTGTTCTTGCCTCGTCAAAAATTATCCCTAAATACCAGGGAACCTCCGAAGCAGCCGACACCGAAATCAGGACTGCCATTGATGAAATACCTATTCCAACAAGCACCTTTGATCCAAATCAGTCGTCAGAAAATACTGATAACTCCAACGAATAAAAAGTAATAGCTCGTCGTAGCTATTGAAAAAATGTCAGGATGTCATTTTCATCCTGACATTTTTTTTATCTCATTGTTTTCAAGCAAAATCCGTGATTCTTTTCAAATAAAATTTCTTTTTTGAAGGAAAAAATGCCATAACACCTGACAAGTTTTCAAACACTAACACCGATTTCAACCAAAATTTAGGTTTTTATCCTTTGGCATAAATTATGATAAGCCGCCAACGTCGTAAAAAAAATTCAAGTTTAAACATTAATCATTCATCATTAATACATTATCGTACTATGGGAAAAGTAAATATTAAACCATTGGCTGACAGGGTTTTAATTCAACCCTCGGAAGCAGAAATCAAAACATCGGGAGGCATTATTATTCCTGATACTGCAAAAGAAAAACCTCAGAAGGGAACTGTAATTGCCGTAGGACCTGGCAAAAAAGACGAACCGTTGACAGTTAAAGAAGGTGATGTAGTTCTTTATGGCAAATATTCAGGAACAGAAATCACTGTTGATGGCAATAATTATTTAATCATGCGCGAAGCTGACATTGTAGCAATTGTTTAATTGATTGATAAAATTTTAATAAAAACATAAAAAAGTAAAAACATGGTAAAAGACATCATTTATAACATCGAAGCAAGAGAGGCATTGAAAAAAGGCGTTGACGCTTTATCGAATGCTGTAAAAGTTACCCTGGGACCTAAGGGCAGAAATGTAATCATCGACAAATCGTTTGGTGCTCCACAAGTTACAAAAGACGGTGTAACCGTTGCCAAAGAAGTTGAACTGAAGAACCCGGTCGAAAACATGGGCGCTCAGATGGTGAAAGAAGTTGCTTCAAAAACCAACGACATTGCCGGCGATGGCACAACCACCGCTACGGTTCTTGCCCAGGCAATTTTCACCACAGGAATCAAAAATGTGACCGCAGGCGCCAATCCAATGGATCTGAAAAGAGGTTTGGACAAAGCTGTTGCCGCTGTTGTTGCCAACCTGAAAGCCCAGACCAAACAGATTGGTGACAGTTCAGAAAAAATTGAACAGGTTGCAGCCATTTCGGCCAATAACGATACCTACATTGGCAAACTCATCGCCGAAGCTATGAGCAAGGTGAAGAAGGAAGGTGTGATTACAGTTGAAGAAGCAAAAAGCATGGAGACTTACGTAGATGTTGTTGAAGGTATGCAATTCGACAGGGGATACATTTCACCATATTTTGTAACAGATACTGAAAAAATGGAAGCCGTTTACGAAAATCCATTCATCCTGATCCATGACAAGAAAGTATCGGTGATGAAAGATTTGCTTCCGATTCTTGAAAAAGTTGCCCAAACCGGACGCCCGCTGTTGATCATTGCCGAAGATGTTGAAACCGAAGCTTTGGCTACTCTGGTTGTTAACAAGCTCAGAGGAGGACTGAAGGTAGTTGCTGTGAAAGCCCCCGGATTTGGTGACAGACGCAAGGAAATGTTAGAAGACATTGCCATCCTCACAGGTGGAACTGTAATTTCGGAAGAAAAAGGCTACAAACTCGAAGACACAACCCTGAACTACCTGGGCCTTGCAGAAAAAATTACTGTTGACAAGGAAAAAACCACCATCGTCAGCGGAAAAGGAACCAAGGAAGCCATCGACGGACGTATTGCCCAGATCAAAAAACAGATTGAAGTTACCACATCAGACTACGACAAGGAAAAACTTCAGGAAAGACTTGCCAAACTGGCAGGTGGCGTTGCAGTAATTTATGTTGGTGCAGCCAGCGAAGTTGAAATGAAGGAAAAGAAAGACCGTTTCACCGACGCTTTGAACGCCACCCGTGCAGCCATCGAAGAAGGCATAATCCCAGGCGGTGGTGTTGCTTACCTGCGTGCTATCGATGCTTTGGCCAACCTAAAGGGTGAGAACGAAGATGAAACGACAGGAATTGCAATTTTGAGGAGAGCCCTTGAAGAGCCTTTGCGTCAGATTGTTGAAAACGCCGGAATGGAAGGTTCAGTAGTCGTGAACAAGGTTAAGGAAGGAAAAGATGACTTTGGCTTCAATGCCAGAACTGAAATTTACGAAAACCTCTACGATGCAGGCGTTATCGATCCTACCAAAGTAGCACGCGTTGCGCTCGAAAACGCTGCTTCGATTTCGGGTATGCTCCTCACCACTGAGTGCGTACTTGCCGAAAACAAGGACGAAAAAGAACCAGCCGGAATGCCAGGCGGAATGCCTCCGGGCGGAATGGGTGGAATGTACTAAGATTGAGATATCTCCTATTCAATAAAGCTCTCCATGCAGGAGGGCTTTTTTTTTTATTTATCAGGTTATTTTACAAAACACTATTGATTTTTAATCACCTCAAGCGCCAGCAACCCCGTGAAAATGGCCACGATAAAGCTCACCATGGTGCCCAGCAGGATGTATTCGGCTTCTTTGCGGTCGTCGGCATTTTTGATATCGCTGAAACGGAGGATGGATTTGGCTGCTATCAGAAAACCAATGCCGGTAAACTGATTGATGAGGACAAAAGTGAGGATCAGAATCCGCTCAATCATGCCAATCCATCGACCGGCGTCCACCAGTCCCTTGTTTTTACCAATCTGTTCCTGCCAGGGTTGGGTAATTTTTGCAATTAAAAAACCCGCCGGCCAGATCACGAAAATATTGGCCAACACGATTGTCAGAAATTTCTGACTTGTAAAGGCAGTTTCGAAATATCCAAAAAGATCAACACCTGGAAAAAGATAAAAGTACCACGCAGCAACAACAATTGTAAGGTGTAAAATCTGGTCAATCAGGAAGTTTTTCAACCCATCGCCTGCGTATGTTTTCCACAAATCAATCAGGTAATGGGTGACCATTACCATCAATGGGATCATGAAATTTGAATAATATCCTGAAAAAAGGTAGGTAAGCACGCCAATAATCGCAACATGCAGGTAAAGAAATCCTGCTTTCCAGTGTTTTTGCTGCCGCTGAACAATCCATGTTTTCCGTTGTAA
>CALFEP010000102.1 GCA_937950125.1 uncultured Bacteroidota bacterium | reverse complement strand
GCCAATAAAAAAAGCGCCCTTGTGGAGCGCTTCTTTCTTAAAAAATCAATTTTATTTTACTCAATTATAACCCGTTGAGTTGTCACCCCACTTTCGGTTTCTACCCTGAAAAGGTACAAACCAGGTTTCATTTGTTGTGTTGAGAGCTGGAACAAACCTGAACTGGCCTTGTCAGCAAACACAATCTGTCCCGACGGATTATACACAGACACCTTTTGAATCGTGCTTGATGATTTAATATTTACCGATCCGTGAGCCGGGTTGGGGTAAATGCTGAATTCTTCGGTGAAAACAGGTTTGTTAATCCCTGTAATTTCAGTCATCATCTTGCTTGTTCCCTGGTAGATTTCCTTTGAAGATAAATTTTGCAGGAACACCACAATTTCGCAGTTTTCATAAACATAAGTATCCTCCACAGTTACTGTTTGAGTGACCGTCTGTACAGTTTGTGTGCTGAAATCAATGAGTGTTCCGTTAAGGTCAGGATATACAGCACGTGCCACGAAGTTCTGGTTTTCGGCTCCTATCGCCGGAACATCTGTTTCGGTAAGAACCATCAGCAGCGAAAGCGCCTCTGTGGTGTTGCCTTCCAGAATTTCGACAGTAGCTGTTACATCGAAACTGGAACCGTCGGTTTCGCTAATTTCGAGATCGATACTATAATTTGACGGAGTTCCAATTCGTCCTTCAAAAACAGGAACATAGTATGGATAACTGGAAGGAGTGTAACCACCTACCACTTGTTCGATTCCATCGAAAACAGCGGTTGGGAATCCGGTTATTCCGTAATAGTTGATTCGTTGTGTTGATTGTGGGAATTCAAATTCGTCACCATCGTGCCACTCAATAACCACAAGGGTTTGAGGGTTTTCCTGATGCAATTGGTCAGCGCCGGCCATCGCATACGGACAATACCCTCACCACGTGCCGGTGGCGATTTCCATCACCACCTTCTGACGGGCGTCCTCCGATACGGTTACCAGCATTTCCGAACAATTGTTATTGGGATTTTCATCCAAAGTTAGTTCCGAACATGCTTCAAAAGTAAACTGGCCTAACGAATTTGACCAGGTGTCGAATGAAACAATCAATTGTTCACCGGGAGCCAGATTGGCCACTTCAACCGTGGATGAATATCCTGCATTGGTACTTGTCATGGTAACCGGGAAAGTAACAGTTTCGAAACCAAAGTTTTTCACAGTGGCTTTCGGAGTGATATCACCAAGCATTACGATGGCGCCCATGTTTACCGCCAATACACCAACATCATAATTCAACACGGCAATTTCCTTGCTCATGCAATCATTGCCAGAAAGCTCATCACCGGTTAATTGTGTGCAAACCTCAAGGGTGTAAATTCCTCCGGCAGCAGCCCAGGTATCAAAAGTTACCTGAATTTGTTGTCCCAGTCCAAGATCAGTTACCTGAACTGTGGAGGTATAACCCGCCGAGGGCACAGTGCAAACCACCGGAAAACTGATAGTCTGTGTACCATTGTTTTTAACCGTGGCTTTTGGTAAAATATCTCCGGTTTGTATTGTGCTGTTCATGTCAATTGAAAAAACGAGCGCATCTGTTGCGATGGACGTTCCATTAATAACCAGGGTGTAGTCTTCCCACTCGCCATAATTGAATGTAGCGCAAGGATCGGGTGAAGAGTTGGCCTGCCAGTTTGAACCTATTCTCATTCGGTGGGTTCCGGGCAACGAATTGCCGGGAATCAGGATGTCGAGAGGCGTCATAACTCCGGCAGTTGTCAACGAGAAATCGGTTACAATTCTTTCCCAGGTTTCAAATTCAAAATTGTCATTGAAATCAATCCACATACTAACAAACTGGTCATCGTAACCCGTTTGCATCTGTGCCGTGAAAACGTACCCGATTTCAACCGTTCCTGTCATATCGGTAAAATCGCCATAACCTCCCGGACTGCAGCCACTTTCGTAGTTTTCAATTCCTGCAAAGGCAAAATCGGTAAAACCGTCACCGTAACTGCAATTGGCACCTGGAACACAGTATTCACCACCTTCCGGGGTAACAACAATATTTTGCTGTGCTTCGTCACTACAACCATTACCATCCATAAAAGTGTAAGTGATGGTATGTGTTCCCAAACCTGCTACTGCTGGATAAAATATGTTGTTCGAAACGCCCGGACCAGAATAATTGCCACCTGAAGGTAATCCGCCTGTCAAAGCGAATGCAGGTGCATTAACCGGTACCGGAGTGAAGGGCGCAAGCGTGACAACCGGCAAAGCAAATACCTGAATGTAATCGGAAGCTGTGTAGGTGTCACTGCCCGACGAGCCTGTTACTGTTAGCGTTACATCAAAAACACCCACCGTGTTGTAAGTTACCAACGGATTTTGGCTTGTTGAAGTAGCAGGTGTTCCACCCTCAAAAGTCCATAACCACGAGGTAATGCTACCCATGGAAAGATCGTCAAACTGAACGTTGCCAAACTGGCAAACATCCTGAATGTCAGAGGTAAAGTTTGCGGCAATTGCTGGAGCACACATCTCGAAATACGGATAAAAGCATTGCTCGGTAGGAGGCCAGCAAACATCGAAATAGAGGGTGTGATCAGGACAAACAACGCAATAGGTTGGATAACCAATAAAGTTTTGTCCGTCAATGGTAATGTCGATAGCTGCCGGGCCATTGCCTTGCGTTCCGGCACACGGATTTGTAATGCCGTACTGAGCTTTGTAGTTGTTAATCTGAGTGTTGTTGTCGGTGGGCGACAATCCCCAGAACAGAATTCCCTGCTGTCCTGAGCCCGTGTTGACATATACATCTTCAATAAGTGATGCATATGCCTGACAACTCGGTCAGGTGGTGTAAAATAGGTCGAGGAAGACCGTTTTACCTTCAGCGAGAGATTGGTAGAGATTCCAGGTTACTCCGTCAGAATCGGTGATGGTGAAATCACCAATATCATCGGCAACCTTTACCAGATTCGACCCCATGTATCCTTCAAGAATTGAACGGCCGTCTTCAGATGTCTTTTGTGAAAAGGCTGTCAATCCAAAGGCAAACAGGGCGAAAAGCAGTACTGTTTTTCTCATGTAATTATGTATTGGTTAATGACGTAACAAATGTAAATGATACAATTTTTCAATGACTAAAAATCATGTGATTAATCAGTAATTTAGAAAAGGAATAGGTAAGCACGTAATGTTTATTCCTAAACGATTCAATAACAAACAAATACAACTATTTTACACATCCACAGGAAACCCGATATGATGAAATAATTGCATGATTCTTGCAAAAAAAACGCCGTTAAATTTAGAAAAATCAATCAAACATAAAGAATATGAAACCTTTTGTTTCCATGCTAACTTTTATGTCATTTGTTTTGTTAGCAATTGTTTTTTCATGCAAAAAAGATGATGGCGCCAAAGTTCCGACGCATGGAAAAATAATGCTGGTTTTTACCCAATACTGCGATGGAAACCATCTGGAATATGATACCATGAAATACATCAATGCAGCGGGAAACCACTATCTTGTCAATGAGATTCAGTATTTTGTTTCGGATGTGGTTTTTCACAACACAAATGGCGATTCGGTTCTGGTTGATGATGTGGACGACATACATTACATTGACACCGACCTGCCGGAAACCCAGTGTTGGGACATTGCTGATCCAATAAAGCCGGGAGTTTACACCAGGGTTTCATTTACATTTGGAATAAACGAAGCTAAAAATCAGTCGCTTATGTTTGTCAATCCGCCCGAAAGAGACATGTTCTGGCCTGAATACCTGGGAGGAGGTTACCATTACATGAAACTGAACGGAAAATGGCTGGCAAATGATGGCGCCATCAAGCCTTTTAATTTTCATCTTGGTATCGGGCAGGTTTACAGTGGGGGTGTGATCAATGTTGATTCCATTACAGGCTTTGTCCAGAATTACTTTACGGTTGATTTGCCCAATTCATCTTTCACAATTAATGCAGGTGATACGCTTTATTATGAAGTAAAAATGAATATCGAAAACTGGTT
>CALFEP010000101.1 GCA_937950125.1 uncultured Bacteroidota bacterium | reverse complement strand
CCTCAATCAGCAAATTGTTTAAAGATAGGCATTTGGGTTTCGGGGCTTGCGTCCTTTTTTCGCTTTGCGCTCTGCGCTCTGCATTTCAAGGCCGCCATCCCCTCAATCAGCAAATTGCTTAAAGATAGGCATTTGGGTTTCGGGGCTTGCGTCCTTTATATTGCTGACTGCTAACTGCCGACTGCTAACTGCCGACTGCTAACTGCCGACTGCTTCCTGCCGACTGCTTACTGCTTCCTGCCGACTGCCGACTGCTATATCCTTATCCCCCCTTCGAGGTACGTCACTGCCTGTCCGCCAATCTCCACACGGTCGCCCGACATTTTGCAGTGAAGAACGCCGCCCCGCTCCGAAATCTGATGCGCCAGCAGGTGTATTTTACCAAGTCGTGACGACCAGAACGGTGTGAGCACCGAATGTGCCGAGCCAGTCACCGGGTCTTCGCTGATGCCCAATGCCGGGGCAAACATGCGCGAAACAAAGTCGGCCTTTGTGCCTTTGGCTGTTACAATAAATGCGCGGTAGGGCAGAAGCGAAAGTTGTTGAAAATCGGGTTTCATGTTGCGGATGATGTCTTCGCTATCAAACACGGCCATCAGAAAATCGAGGGCACAGCCGGTTTCGAGGGGTTCGTCACCCAGGGCTTCGCCTAATCTGGTGGGAATGGGTATGTGCTGGTAAAACCCAGCAGGAAAATCAAGGACAAGCCGGCCATCGCGCTGCATTACCTGCAGGTCGCCACTTTTCGACTTCAGGTAAATGATTTCATCTTTGTAACCCAAATGGTTGAACAAAACATGGGCACTGGCCAGGGTGGCATGTCCGCAAAGGTCAACCTCGGTGGTGGGTGTAAACCAACGGATTTCGTAAACATTTCCATTTTTAACAAAAAAAGCCGTTTCCGAAAGATTGTTTTCCATGGCTATTTTCTGCATCAGTGCATCAGTTAGCCATTCGTCCAAAGGGCAAACGGCGGCTGGATTTCCGGCAAAAACCCGGTCAGTAAAGGCATCGACCTGAAAGAGTTTGAGTTTCATTGTTGTCATTGATTTACGTTCAACTTTTAAAATCTTTGTAAAATTACCTGAATTTTTTTTCTGTGAAATTATTATTCATCTTTTCGACCTAATGGGAAAACCCATAATTTTACTTTCGTAAATAACCAAATTAAAATGTTAAACGGATATGAAAAAACTTACTTTCTTACTTGCCATGCTGCTGATTTTCAGTAGCGTTTTTGCTCAGACTAAACTTGTTACACATCGTGGTGAACTTGAACTTCAGAAACATGAAGTGTTGAAACCTGACATGACGGGATATTCGTTTTCCGACATGATTGGGAATGGCTACTGGAATGGCGCCCGTGCGCTGGATTACGATTCGCTGAACATGACCTACAAGGGTAACTGGCCTTTAGGAGGAAGCCTGTCGATGGGATATACGGGAAGTGATAACATTTTTTTGGTGGGCTCGGGTGCGGGCGTGATTGTGCTCGATGCCAGCGATCCCAACAATCCGGTTGAACTATCGGTGGTAGCTGCCCGCGCACTTGTCGATGCCAGTTTTTACGACCCAGCGACCCACAGGCTTTACCTGGGTGCATATTTTTCGGGGGTTGAAATTTGGGACCTGTCTGATTTTTCTAACCCTCACCGCCTTGCCCGAATTCCAACATCAAGTTATCCGAGAGGTGGTGTGTTTGCTGAAGGAAATTTAGTATATGCCGTTACGGTTGCCGATGGTATCCACATTTTCGACATCAGCGACCTGAACAATATTGTTGAAACCGGGGCTTACCTTATTCCAAGCTCTACCCTGGTGTGGAATTCAGCCAAACAGGGAAACCTGATTTTTTGTGCCTGTGGCAATGGTGGCTGCCGGATTGTTGATGTTTCCGATCCAAACACTCCGGCAATTGCGGGCGTTGTTGCCGGAGTTACCACAGGTGTGGCGGTTAAGGATGGATACCTTTACCAGGTTGCTTACAATTATGGATTAAAAGTTTGGAATGTTTCAAATCCATCGTCGCCACAGCTCGCAGGGCAACTGGCCATTACAGGAACACCTTACAGGGTTGATATTAAAGACAATCATGCTTTTGTTGGAAATGCTACAACAAATGCCGGGGGTGGAATGTACATTATTGACGTGACCGATCCTGCGGCTTTGACGGTTACATCCTATTATGCTGACTATGTGGAATATATTGCAGTAGGAGAAGGTGTGGCAGTAACCACCGGGGGTTATTATGGTTGTTCGGTGTACGATGTTCAGGACCTTAACAATCCGCAGATTGTAAAGGTTTTTACCATGCCCGTTTCAACTGAAGATGTATTTGTTCAGGGCAATCTGGCCTTAGCGCCAAGCAATGGTTTCAGGGTTTTTGATGTTACGGACAAATATCACCCCCAACAAATTGGATTTGATGAAACACCGGGTTCGATGGCGGCTATTTCGGGTGACCTTGCCGTGTATATTCCAAACAGCATGGGAGCCAACAACCCGGTGAACATAATGGACATCAGCAATCCCTCCAATCCATTCCTGCGAGGCACCTATATGGCACCAGTGATGACCAACGATCTGGTGATTGTCGATCATTTTGCGATAATTGCCTGCTGGTGGGATGGTTTCAGGGTGGTCGATTTTTCAAACCCCGATGCCCCAACACTGGCCACTCACAAATTCGGATGGACAAGTGGGGCAGTTCCGGGTGTTGACTGGTGCTATGTGCAGGCGTTGGATGTGAGTGGGAATTATTTGTACCTGATCGATTATCAGCCTTTTCCGGACGAAGACACCAAAGGGCTGTATTCTTTTGACATTACCGATCCCACAAATCCGGTATTTATTGGGAGGTATGCTACCATGCAGGCGGCGGCTTATGATGTAAAGGTTCAGGGTAATTATGCTTATGTTGGCGACAATCTGGGTGGTCTTGAGGTGATTGATGTTTCTGACCCGGCCAACATGATGAGTGTCGGATACTGCTATTTGCCTGATGTAGCCTGGTGCGTGGATGTGGAAGGCAATTATGCCTACATCGCCAATTACATCCTGGGCGGTGTGGAAGTGGTTGATATTTCGTTTCCGGCATCACCGTTCATCGCGGCTTATTACAAGCGTTCAGGATGTTTTGGTCTGGGAGTAGCCATCGAGGGCTCGCATACCTTCCTTGCCGATGGTCTTGCAGGTTTTCAGATACATGAAAACCTGATCATTACCGGAATGGACGAAAATGAACCACGCACTGGCGTGGGAATGAATGTTTATCCAAATCCGGCAAATGATGTGGTTAACATTGATTTTGCTGCAGAAAATGATGGTTTTTACAGTGTATCTGTGTTCGACCTTACAGGAAGGTTGATTACGACAATTTTCGAAGGAAATCTTGAATCAGGAAACCATCAATTACAATGGTTAACCAGAAATGCCCTCAATGCGGCTTCTGATGGAATTTATCTGGTAAAGGTTGAAAACGAAAACAGATCATTTGTTTCAAAGGTTTCAGTTGTTTTAGAATAAGCAGCCGGCTTTTACGGTAACAGGTTTTGAATAAAAATTCATTTCAGTCCACATTTTTCCTTTTCAAAATGTGGACTGAAATGTTTCAGACTGTTCATGAGAACCGCCTAAAAAAAAGGTAATAAATGGGAAAATGCCACCAAAACACAAAAACACCAGAAAAAACAAAACATTGATTATCAATATTATCGTTTTGAGTTTTTTTTACGTTTTAGTGCCTGCCTGTGTCAGACAGGTTCAGAGGCGAAATCTGAGTTTCTAAACCAGACTCAATGAATAAACAAGAATTTGTTGTTTAATTGCTTGGTTTTTCATTCAAAATCTGACCCGATGGCAGCATGTCGTCGGTAGGTGGCACACCATGCTGACGCCGGTATAGCTTACGTTTGCACTGATCCATTTTGTCGCCTTTGCAGTACATGCTTATAAAACCCTGACAGGCAAGCTGGTTGGTGGTACAGTGCTTCTTAAAAAAACCGCAGGCTTGCAGTAGCTCACATTCTTTTTGTACATTCATTTTATTAGTATCTCTTTTGCTGGTTAGAAAAAATATTTATTACTGGTAAATGACAATTTAAAAGGTATCCTTATTCCAGCCCCACATGTTGCTGCGCGCATCCGAATATTCAACATACATTCTGTCGGGTGGGACTAACAACTCTTTTTGCAGAAATTCCATAAGTCTTGCTGAAATTTCGGCGGTTTTATCAACAGGCAATCCAATGCTCTTGAGTTCAGCATAAATGAGCGGATCGGTTTTTCCGGCAAATATCATCCCGGGGTTATATGAAATGGAAACCATGACCCATTTTTCGGGTTTGCCGGTAAGTGAAGCTGTAAGATGCGACAGTTTTTTCAACAGGTTTTCACTGTTTCCGGTATTAACATTGGTTTCAATCTTTAGCAATGGCATAAATGTGTGTTTTTGTTTGTTGCAGTTTACAAGTTTTTCCCTACAACCCTGTTGATGGCTTCCATGAGTTCGCGTTTAACAATGGGTTTGATTAAAAATTCTTCGGCGCCAGCGTCAAGAGCCTTTGTGCGTTCGATATTGGTTGAGAAAGCTGTTTGAACAATCACCGGCACAGTTTTATCATATTTTTTGATGATTTTAATGGCTTCATATCCGTTCATATTAGGGAGCTGAAGGTCCATTAAAACGATGTTGATTTCCGGGTTTTCAACAAATTTCTGAACTGCTTCCCGGCCATCACAGGCTTGTATTATTTTAAAATCTTTGAGCAGTATTTTGAGAAACTCAAAACTTGATGGGTTATCCTCAACAACGAGGAAAGTTAAATTGCTGAGGTTGGGTATTTTTCCTGACATGGTATTTTTTTCCTGTGACTGCAGGTTTTGGGTGGTTAATGGTTGCGGTGTAACCGGAAATATGATTCTGAAAATGGTTCCTTTGTGTAATTCCGATTCAATCGAAATGGCACCATTGAGTTTTTCGACCAGCTTTTTGGTGATGGTAAGCCCCAGGCCGGTGCCACTATATGGGCGAACGGACATTTCGTCAACCTGCCTGAATTTATCGAAGATGTATTTTTGCTGCTCTGCCGAAATTCCAATTCCTGTATCTTCAACAGACAGCTCCACCGAAGAGTCATCGACCAGCCTGAACCCAAAATGGATATGGCCTTTTTTGGTGAACCTGAATGCATTATGGATAAGGTTTTTCAAAATTTGGGTGAGACGGATCGGATCGGTGTCGATAAAATAGCTGTCAAGTGCCTGATCGGGCATGTATTTGAATTCCAGCTCGGCTCTTTGTTTCAAAAAGGCTTCATTGAGAGCAAAATAATTGAAAGCATCGCGGGCAATATCTTCAACTTTTGTCAACTGGGTTTTAATTTTTAGCTCACCGGCTTCAATCATGGCCATCTCGATGATGTCGTTGATGAGTTTAAGCAACAGATCGGAATTCTGGCTGATGATGTTTCTGAATTGTCGGTTTTCGTCTTGGGTAAGTTCTGTTTCGGCCAACATTTCAGAGAATCCAACGATGGCGTTGAGTGGGGTGCGTATTTCGTGTGACATGTTGGCCAGGAAAGTCGACTTGAGTTTGTCAGATTGTTCGGCTTTTTCTTTAGCCATCATCAGATCGTAGTAAAAATTGTGTTTTTGCATGGCTACAGCATATACCAGCGACAATCTGGATACGTGCTGAAGGTCTTCATCCGTGAATCCATTGTTGGTATTGGCCAGTGAAATTAGTCCTACCAGTTTTCCTTCGGAAATTGCAGGAACGGACAAGAAATTGTCGATGGGTAAATGGTTATTTGGTAGGACAGTGAAAGCCGGATGTTGGCGAGGGTCGTTGGTATAGAAGGCCTGCCGGGTGTTGAGGGCATAACCCAGTAAGGTTGGATATCCGTAATCTTTTTTGCCAAAGGTAAGGGTTGGTTCCTGTGAAATAAGTATGTCATCCACGGAATCGGCAAAAGATTGGATTACCAGATCACCGGTTTCAGGATCGATGGTGCCGGTAAATCCATTTTTTGCACCTGTAAACTTTTGTGCCTCGGTTAATATAAGCCTCGAAACCGAGTCAAGTGTTAACCCGGGTTGAAGCAGGAGCTGTGTCAGGCTGGCAATTCCTTCGCTGATTTCTGATTCTTTCTGAAGTTTTTCGAGTGTTCTTTTTTTATCGGTAATGTCGATGATCATACCCACAATCCCATCGGGGTTACCATTTGAATCGTAATAAACGCTTTTATAAAAGACCACATCGCGAATGGAACCATCATGCGATTGAACCTTACTTTCGTAAACCTGTTTACCTCTATTTTTCAGCAATTTGGCATCAGCATCGTGATAAACTACGGCAAGTTCGAGTGGTGATACCCCCAGCACTGAGCTTCCAATGATTTTTTCGGCAGGATAACCTATAAAATCCTCAAATGCCTTGTTGCATCCGGTGTAAATCAAGTCTTTGTTTTTGTAAAATATCGGATTTGGGATATTGTCGATAAGCTCCTGCAACAGGCTGAAATGCTCATCAGGTTTGATCTTTTCAACCTGTGCGTCGTGAAATTTAATATTTGCATGGGTAGGTTTGCCTGATGTTGGGGCTGTTTCTTCAACCGGTGGCTTCTTTTTGTTAGTTTGTTCGTTAGCCAGCCGCCTGTATTTGCTTCTTGCATCAGCGTTCAACAATGCGTGTTTTACAGAAGCGCTGTTCAGCTCGTCAATAATCAAATAATCGTCGGCGCCAAGCGAAACTGCTTCAAGTGCAGCAGTTTCATTTTTCTTGTTGGTCAATACAATTACAGCAGCGTCTGGCTGAGTTGCAAAAATTTTTCCAACGGAATGTAATCCACTGCTGTCGGGAATGCTGAGGTTGAAAACAATCATGTCGAACGACTGATTATTAATCCTTTCGATTCCCTGCAAAAGTGTCGGGACTACCTCCGATTGAAAACCAGCATCATTTATCCCGATCAGTAAATCATTCAATGTTTTTACCTCAGCGGGATTTCCCCCAATGATTAAGATTTTCATGCTTTTTTTTTCTTCCGGTTTCAACAAACAACGCTATTTATTCCTTTTTTTTACCAAAGGAATATTGACTAAATCAGGAAGTTTTTGCCGGTAACCGGTTTATAAATCAAATCTGGTCGGCAAGTTTAAGAAATCTTTTGTATGGGATGGCCAGCATACTTTTTGCCTGCATGGCGCCATTTGCCTGACTGATCATCGAAACTTTGGCAGCAGTTTCGGGGTCGGGTGCTTCATAAATATCAATAAAATCGTAGTCACCCAATATGGCATAATGCGCCAGGAATTTGACTTCCGGGCATTTGGCTTTCACTTGTTCTAGCCAGCTTCTGCCCTGACGTTCACGGTTTTTCATTTCGAACGAAAGGTCGGTCGACAGTTTAGTAAATAACATATAGGTTTGCATATGGCCTCCTGTTTTTGGTTTTTGTAACTTTAATTTTTGAGCTGCAAATTACACAAAAAAATGAAACTTCCTTTTTTTTTGATTAAAAACTTAATTATTCCTGAATAACTGGCGCTCCCTGATCAGGAATAATCACATCGTCCCCGCTATTTTCGACATTCTGCTGCTGCTTTTTACCAAAAACGAGGTTTACACCAAACCTGAAAACAAACAATTTGGTAGTTTTGAGGTTGATGGGTGCAATGATATTTTCGGTGAGCATGTAAAGTTGCACCGGACCCAGATTGGCTGCAAAACCAACCCCCGGGTTAACAAAACTTGATTCGATGATGGTGTTTGTCAAGCACAGGTTCACGTTTTTTCCAAATGACCTTGTATAGCCAAGGGTGGCAGTTGTCCAGCCCAGGTTTTTCAAAAACTGGTGTCTGAAAAGTAAGCCAAAGTGGTCGTGTTTGGTGAGATGATAGGTGCCGGCGATATTTAGGTAGGTTGGCAGGGGAGTTTTGTATTTTTCGGTGTTCTCAACAATTCCAAACTCATCTTTTATCGAATCGAGTACTTTATTTATTTGACTCTGGTTAAGTTCGCCCTGCGTGAAGTATTCACTGATGTCGAAACCACTGAAAACAATTTCGTTTGACGGGTCTTCTGTTGCATAGTTTTTCGTGTCGGATTTCCAGTTGATCGAGCCAAGGTTGAGTATGCTGGCCGATACTTCAATTTTGTCGTCAACGATGTATTCTCCACCCAGATCGATTGCAAAACCCGGATTGTTGCTGTTTGGCGAGAGGCTTTCGGGCTTGGCCTCTCCTTCGCCACGCCATGGTGAAGAGGTGTTGATGACGAAATTTGAAGTGGCAGTTAATGTAAAATCAGTCGCGTCGGTTTGTAGTGTAAAATCAGACTTTTCGGTGTAAACACTGGCAATTCCCTGAAGATACTTTAGGTTGGTACCCACGGTAAGTTTATCGTTAATCTGCCTCGAATAACCAATTTGATATTCACGGTAATAAGTCAGATTTAAGGCATTGCCACTCATGTCAATTTTTTTGCCAATAAAATTTTCATGGCCATTTCCGTATAATACCAACTCTATCAAACCTTTCGAAATGGTGACATTTGCATTTACCAAATCAGCCACCCTGGCGTGGAAATAGTTTTTTCCGACTTTGAATCCAAAAATCAGGTACTCCTCCATCAGATTATAATTCAAAGAGTTTTTATCTTTTAATTTTCCGATGATGTAATCTCTGTCCAAATAAAGCGAATCGCCTTTTTCTTTAAAAATATCATCATATTTTAAGGTATTTTCAAAGGATGTTTTAATCGATGACAAAAAGGGAAGACCAATGTAGAACTTGTAATCGGGCGCATAGGCCGGATTGATGGTGTGTTTTTGTGGAACAATTGGAAGAAAATACATGGATCGGTCGGATTGTGCCTTCAATTCCCTGAATGAAAATGTTGTGGTTAAAACCAGGGCAACAAAGCATATCAAGGTTATTCCGGTTTTATTTGTTCTGTATTTCATGGTTATTTCCTCCTAATTGTTGCTGTTGATGTTAATTCCTGCAATCACGCCAATTTTAATATCCATTCTATAGCTGGTGTAGAGCTTTATGAACTGTTCGTTGGTGGTGGATATTTCGGTAAGCAAAAGGAACTTTTTTGCCTGTTTTATTCTGCTAAACCTTTCAGCATCAATAATAACATCGGTTATTTCGTTGGCAGGCTGTGTAACCTTGTACAAAGGAGGACCGCTTACAGGAGCACCTTCAATGATGGTGGTTTCATTATCGGTGATCAGTGAGTCGATAACGACAAAGTTTTCATCGGTGAAATACACCTGCATATTTGCATTAAATGGGAAACCATTGGTGACATTGATCCGGAATAAAAGATGATCGAGTTCTTTTTGATCATTGTTAAGGTTAAAATCCACTGTGTCCTGCACTGAATATTTTAGCATGGAAGCGAACAGATCGAATTGGACAAAAACATCGAGTGCCAGGCGGCTGTCTTCCAGCAGGAAATTTGAAGATTCGGGGTTGTTTTCCGGATTTGTCTGACAATCGAAGTTATAATGGAAAAGCCGTGGTGCAATTTTAAACGCATCTTCAATATTGTTGTTCCTGAAATCGAAGTGCGACCGGGCAATTTGTCCTGCCTGTGAAATATCAGGCGAGGTAATATCAAAAATGTTCTCCACACCCTGTCCGAACAGAAAAATATCGGTGTAGTATGGCTCATTTACAGGTGAATAAAACCAGATGTCGGTTGCCTTGAATTGTATGGGCAGACCCATCGAGTTTGCCACATCCACTACAATGTTTATTGCATTTTGACCCACATCGATACCTCCGGCAATGTTCTTATCGAAAACCGTGATCTGAATAGAGTCGTTAAAACTGAAATTGAGATTGCCAAAATATCCGTAAATACCGGTAAAACGCAAGTCTTGCATCGAAGAGTTGAATTCAAAGGTGTAAGGTGACAGATTTGGATTTTCGTCGCCGGCAATTACAAAGCGCAGTATGAAGTTAACCATGTTGGGTTGAACCGATGACTGGTTATCGAAAATCAAATCATAATCGCTGAAATTTGCATTTTGTGTAAATGTGATATCCGGCTGCCCTCCGGGATTGCTCAGGTCGAAATTCATAACAAGTTGTTTACCTGTTGTTTTGTGAATAATGCCTGGAAACATCATTCGCAGAACTACCTGGTTCATGTTTAAATTGCAGCTTCCGTCAATTGTCAAAGTTCCGTTTTTTAAAATCAGGCTGTCGATACGCTGCCCATTTTCATCGGTTATCAGTTGAAAGCTTAACGGGATGTCGAGCGAATCCAGAAATCCAACGGGAACATCGGGCAATGTTATTAACGCCGGAATGGTGTTTTGCTGGTCGGGAATTCTCAACAAATCGCCTGCTGCCTGCGAAAACAACTGTTTTCCGTTGTAAACCAGGCTGATGGAGCTATCGTTGTTAATCCTGAAAAATTCAGTAGCCGAATCAGGGAAGAAATCCTGCAGGATCAGGCTTGAATTGATCAATGGCAGAGCCATATCGGGATTCCACTCAGGATCGGAAATCCTGTCGAAATCAATGCTCTCTTCAAATTTACTGCACGAGGCAATAAACGAAAGAACTATAAAGGTAAGAAGGAACTGGAAAACCAGCCTTTTTCTTTTTTGATAAAAACAGCGTAAATGATTTTTCATAATTGTGAGTATAAAATTCTTGTGAAGTGATAGATCAAAGATAAAAAGGATATCCAAAATTTTCGTCGTTTTTAAGAATAACTTTTTCGGCACACCCATCAAGGTCATTATCAATGAATTCACCTGAGAGATTTATAGAAGGCAGGCTCTCATGAAACATTAATATTTCAAAATTGCCTTGCTTTACCGGGTTATCGCATTTAAAATGGATGATAAATGAATCGGTGAATGAAGTTGTAAATGAAATTTCAGGCGCCGGCAGTGTGGTTATCTCATAAAAGGTACCTTCGGTAATGGTTTGGGCGGGTGCTGAAAAAACATGGTTGATGGTTTTGAAAGGCTCATTGAAGCCGGTTTCCCAAAAATAGTTTCTTTCGGAATAAAAGTCGCAGATTTTTACATCGTTACGATGAAATGACAGGTCCATAATGATCTCAAACTTTATTTTTCCTCCGGCTGTTTCACCCGTGTTGTGGTAAAGGTAAATTCCTTTAACCGTAACATCGTCAACCATATAGTTTTGTGTAGATGCGAGCAGGGCAACTTCAGAATGATGGTAAGGTTTTTCCCACGAGGCAAATAGCTCACCTTTTCTAACGCTACCATCGGGCATGGTTTTGCCATCAGTTCCGTAATCGAAATAAAGCATGGCTGAGGAGTCGGCCAGATTGAGGGAAAACATTACCACAGCGCTGTCAATGATGGCTGTGCCCTGGCTTATAAGTGCTGTGTCGCTTACTGCCCTGTGAAAAAGCACGAACAATTCAGCGGTCACATCTTCGAACTGTACGTATTGAACTGCCGTTTCGGCATAATTAACAAAATCACCCGGATCGTCGTCTTTGCAGGCACTCAACGTAAATAACAAGAGGGTTGCCACCCCAAGTGTAGTTGCCTTGACAAGTTTAGTCCTGAATGTGTGTTTCATAGTGTTGCTTATGATCATTTTTGCCCTAATTATTACTGCAAAGTAATGCAAAACATTTTCAAAAAAAAAGGAATCCAACCCAAGCCCAAAAAATATTGATTTATGTTTGCAGACTGATAATTGATCGATTACATGAAACGAAACGATTTCATTTTTGCAGCCTGTGCAGGTTTGTTTTTAATGCCCTTTTTTGTGTTTCCGGCAGTGTACGAATTTTATAAGGGTATCAACCATCATCATCCATTTTTAATGAGCTTTGTTAAGTTTGCAATCCTCTCAACCACAGGCGAACTGATTGGTTTACGCATCAGGACCGGACAGTACCTCCAGTCGGGTTTTGGCATACTTCCCCGGGCACTGGTATGGGGAATTCTGGGAGTAGGGATTAAAATGGCGTTTGTGATTTTTGGCGAGGGCGCCCCCCGGATGCTTGCTGCCATGGGCATTTCGTTTCCCGATGGCCATCCTTCTGAAATCCTTAACCAGAATTTTTTTACCACCTTTTCGGGATTGCAGTTATTGACAGCGTTTACAGTAAGTGTAACCATGAATACTTTTTTTGCACCGGTTTTTATGACCATCCATAAAATAACCGATACACACATTTTGCGAACCGGAGGCACAGTCAAAGGGTTTTTCACGCCAATACCCTTTGGTCAAATTATGTCGCGGATCAATTGGAATGTCCAATGGGGCTTTGTTTTTAAAAAAACCATCCCTCTTTTCTGGTTTCCGGCACACACCGTTACATTTCTGCTTCCCGCCGAGTTCAGGGTGTTGTTTGCTGCAATATTAGGCATAGTGCTAGGAGTGCTGCTTTCGGTGGCAAGCCTAAAGGGGAGGTGGGATTGATTAAAAACCTGCATTTAATATCCTGTTATTTGACTAAAATCAGCTGAATATTAATATCTTAGAGGTATCTCTTTTGGAAGGCAGGCCTTAGCCTGTAACAACCAGTTGATGAAAAGAAGATTTTATTTATACTTTTGCAAAACTTTGAATAACATTTAAAACGATTGATATGAATAAGAGAATTTCATTATTTGGTTTGATGCTCGCATTTTTTGCAGTATCAGTTATTGCACAGGTCACCACCGATCCGTCATTGCCTACAGCCGACGCTCCGGTAACCATTTATCTGGATGCTGCAGGCACAGGCTTGCAGGGTTATACTGGTAATGTTTACGCACATACCGGAGTAACTATTGGAACCAACAAATGGCAGCATGTAATAGGAAGCTGGGGAAATAACCAAACCCAGCCACAACTTATCCGTACAGGCACCGATCTTTACAAATTGGAAATTACTCCTTCGATAAGAGCTTTTTACAATTGTACGGCAGCCGAAGACATTACCGAAATGTGTTTTGTTTTCAGGGCGGCGGAAGGCAGTCCGCAAACCTCACCCGATATTTTTATTGCGGTATTTGAACCTTCGCTCAACATTCTGCTTGTAAGCCCGGCACAAAGTCCATATTTTGTGGAGCCAGGCGAAAACATTGCTGTGGTAGCCGAGGCATCTTTTGCACAGAATGTTTCGTTATTTGTTGATAATGTATTGATTGTAAACCAACCCGGCAACTCTATCAACCAAACAATTACAGCTTCAGCCAACCCCGATACAAAACACTGGATAAAAGTGGTGGCTTACGACGGCACAGGCGAAATGGCCGATTCAACCTATTATTATGTCAGAGGCGATTCATACGTTGAAGATCTGCCTGCCGGTGTGCGTGATGGAATAAATTACCAGGATGCCGCCACAGCAACCCTTGTAATTCATGCGCCATACAAAAGCAGCATTTATGTGGTTGGTGATTTCAACAACTGGGAAGTTGGCCCCGAATTTAAGCTCAAAAGAAATAAAACCGACTACAACAACATCGAAACCCGTTACTGGGTTACGCTCAACAACCTGACCCCGGGTACAGAGTATGCTTTTCAATATCTCATCGATGAAGAATTGAGGCTGGCTGATGCATACGCCGATAAAATTCTGGACAAATGGAATGATCCATACATTCCCAACACAACCTATCCCAACCTGAAACCTTATCCCGGCTATGTTACCGAAGGAATTGTTTCGGTACTGCAAACCAATCAGACCCCTTACACCTGGCAGGTTACAAACTTCGACGCACCTGAAAATACAGACCTTGTCGTTTATGAATTGCTTGTACGCGACTTTTTTGCAGCCCAGAATTATCAGACCCTTACCGATACAATCTCTTATTTAAAAAGGCTTGGGGTTAATGCCATCGAACTGATGCCAATAAACGAGTTTGAAGGAAACCTTAGCTGGGGTTACAACCCTTCGTTTTATTTTGCACCTGACAAATATTACGGTACAAAAAATGCCCTCAAAACTTTTGTGGATGCCTGTCACGCCAATGGAATTGCAGTAATCATGGACATTGCATTAAA
Organism: uncultured Bacteroidota bacterium; assembly: GCA_937950125.1. Classification (GTDB taxonomy): domain Bacteria; phylum Bacteroidota; class Bacteroidia; order Bacteroidales; family 4484-276; genus CALFEP01. The sequence goes on along the minus strand of CALFEP010000101.1, from coordinate 86,631 downwards.
CCATTCATACGGACAAAATGTGATGGCTCAGCAATACTGGGATTCCCAAAACAACCGCCCGGCTGCCAACAATCTTTGGTTTAATCAGGTTTGTCCTCACGAGCCATACTGCTGGGGCAACGATTTCAATCATCAAAGCATTTACACACAACAACTCGTTGACAGAATAACTGAATACTGGCTCACGGAGTATAACATGGATGGTTTCCGGTTCGATTACACAAAAGGATTTACCAACAGCGGTAGCGGAGGGTACTACCTGGACAGAATAAACACCATAAAAAGGATGGCTGATGCCATTTGGGATGTAAAGCCCGGAGCCTACGTAATACTGGAGCATTGGTGCGATAATCCTGAAGAAAAAATCCTGGCTGATTATGGCTGCATGTTGTGGGGAAATTCAAATTACAACTACAACGAAGCTACCATGGGTTGGCACAACAGTGGCGGTTCTGACTTTTCGTGGATTTCGTACAAAAAAAGAGGCTGGAACGATCCTCATCTCGTAGGTTACATGGAAAGCCACGACGAGGAAAGGCTCATGTACAAGAATGTTACCTGGGGTAACTTTTCGGGCGATTACAACGTGAAAGACACCACCATTGCAATAGAGAGACAGGCTGCTGCCGCCGCTTTCTTTTATACCATTCCAGGCCCAAAAATGATCTGGCAGTTTGGCGAAAGAGGATTTGATTATTCCATCAACTGGCCATCAGGAACTGAAAATGACCGCCTCACCGCAAAGCCGCCAAGGTGGGATTATATGGACGATTACCGCCGTAGGTATTTGTACAATGTGAATGCGGCCCTTATCGATCTGAAACTGAACCATGACGTTTTCCGGACCACAGATTTTTCGCTTGACCTTTACAACTCAACAAAATCCATTGTACTTAACCACAGTTCGATGAAAGCCGTGGTGGTTGGAAATTTTGATGTAATCAGCAAGACACACGCACCTGCCTGGCCATCCACCGGAACCTGGTACGAGTTTTTTACGCAAACCACACTCGATGTAACCGCCAATAACCAGGCTGTGGCATTAAACCCCGGCGAATACAGGCTTTACACTTCAGTTTACATACCAAAACCCCAGTATTTGAACACCGATATCCATGAAAATTCCACTGAGAGCAGGAAAACTAATCTGGTGGATATTTATCCAAATCCTACCACCGGCGAGTTCACACTCTTATTCAATTCAACTGTGAATCAAAAAATTACTATTGAGGTTTATGATATGATCGGAAATAAAATCATGGAAACCTCAAGAGATGCAAGTTCTATAATTCCCGGTGGTAGTAACCATCATTTCACCTACACTTTAAATCCGGGAATGTACCTGGTACGCACCACGACAGGTGAAATTCAGGATGTTGATAAATTAATCGTTGAATAGAAACAGGTAAAATAAACGAATTCAAAAAGGGGCTAAAACAATGGGTAACCATGTGTTTCAGCCCTTTTGCGTTTTCGCAATCGTATGTTGGTAACATCCCGTGAATGAAAATTGCTACATGATTATTTTCCTGAAGGAAAAGTAATGGAAACGGGCTGACTGACCTTAACAAAGTAACTTTTCCCGGACTGAAGTACAGCCAACGTATTTATTTGGTATTGTGGCCAATAGACTGACAAACCAGCCACATCTACCACTACCTGAAACGAGTCGCCCAGCGGATCGAAAAGTGCCTGAACACTGACATTTTCCTTGCTCAAAACAGGTATCAGGTTCCATCCGGCAGCCAGTTCAACCGTGTGATCCTGTTCAGGACTGCCCTCAACTCTCAGGATGGATGATTCTGTGGTTTTAATGATGTAACCGGAATGAGAATCCCATTGGTTCAGGGTATTAATTCCTAACTGGGGGACATAACTTCCGGTCAGGTTTCCCAAATAGATCAGCGATTGTTCCAGGTTTTCGAACATTTCATGAATATCGTTATCCGAAGGAATAATGTAACTCGAAATTCCGCTCCAACCCGCCTGTACGTTGATTGCCTGGAAGGGTAAAAGGTTTATTTCCAAACGCCTCAGGTCTTTCGTAATTTCAAGATTAGTAAAAGTAACCAGGCCAAAATCGTCAGCAATTACTGTATCTCTCACCAGCAGGGTTTCATTATCGTACCACGAACAAACGTAGGCTGAGCCGGGTGTGGTTTCAAAATGCTGAAGCCGGCGTGGTGTGATATCAGCGGTTACCGAAGTTTCTTCACAACGGTTGTTCAGCGAAATATTTACCCCCCAACTGTTAACGGTATCACTGATGCTGCCTGTATCCCAGTAAAACAGGTTGTTTATTTGTCCTTCGGGATCAAACAGGAGGTCATTGTCGCTGCTTGCATTCGAAAATACCGGGAAAGACTGATCGGACCTGAAAGTAATGAGCGAATTCCTGTCCGATTCATAACCATATGGCGCTAATACCATAGCCCGCTGACCATGCCCGTTTTGCCCCCAGGTGAAGTTGAACGGAAGTCTGTGATCAATAAGAGTTTGTACATATTCTGCTGCCTGCGGCCAGCCAATGGCAACATCGTTTACACCATTTGAAAAAGTATGCCATGGAATTTCGGCATCCGGATGGGCATCCAGCCATTTCGAATTGTTTAAATAATCCCAAACATCGTAGTCATCCTCAGGTCTTACTTCAATACCTCCGTATTTTGTTGTAAAATCGACGTTTGAATAATTGCAGTGCCAGGAGGAATCACCCAGAGCGACTTCGTAGGAGCCCTGAAAAGTTGGTGTATTCCCTGGATCATGAACTCCAACCCAACCGTTCAGGTTCGAGAAAAGCTGCCCGTTCCTGATGCCTATCATCGATGTTCCCGATCCACCCATCGACGATCCGGAAAGCATGATTTTGTTGGTGTCGATGTTGTATTCTTCCCTCATAAAATCATAGATAAAGTTCATCAGTCGGAAAGGTGTAAAAGGCTGAACCGTTCCGTCATGGTATGATTTGAGGGTTCCCAGGCTGCTGTGATGTCCCACCCACCAGTTTTGCCACGGAAACTGATTGCCTGCTACCATGATATGACCCTCGTTTGCATTGAACCACCAGTTGCAATTTTCCATCAGATGGCCGCCCCAGCAGTGAAGTTTTAAAGAAACACCGGGTTGAAATGAAGCATAATCAATATCGTCACGAAGAACAACCAGGTAGTTGGATGCTTCGTTTGGAAAAGCTGCTGCCGGAGTAGTTTCCCATTTGGTATAAAAATAAAAGGTACTTGGCGGCTCATAAATGTAATCATCCATGTGCCGGGTTTTCGACAGGAAGACTGCGCCATTTCCCGGTGATTCTTCGACTGCATTGGTCAGGTTCATTCCCTGATTGATCGCTGAAAAATCCTCTGCGCCATCCACGGTATGACTGATAAAGTACCACGCAGTATCAACCGTTTGTTCGCCTTTGTACCTGTTGACATAAATTCCGGTTCCAACATCGGCAAGCACTTCATGATCAATTGGCAGCCTGCTGACAGTACCATTATTCCAGGTGTACGGAAATACCCTTTCCGGCCCTTCCAGTTCAGGATTCCAGCCCGAAAGCGGGTAAATTTCATCAACAAAGGTTGCCTGCAAAATATCGTATGGTGTGGTCAGTGGTGATGTTGAACGGTAAATTCTGTAGCGGATGTTTCCATCCATAACTTCCTGATAAGCCTGATTGAATGTTGAAAAAGATGGCTGCGCTTCAGAAATGGGGGTATTTACCTCTTCAAAAGTTATAAACGCATCGCCATTGATGAACCGTGCACTGGCTGCTGTAACCTGCTGAATGGGAGAAGGTAGCGGCAAATTACAAAGGACATCAAGTGTAACATGTTCGCCAAATCCTGCACCCTGGTTGTCAATCGTAATTGTGAAAAGGTTGCCGGATAAAAGACTGTTGGCGGCAACGGCTGTTGCATCAAAGGTTTTAAACCTGGGCGCAAGTAATTCCAGCGTATCTCCGTTCACATTCAACGCCATCGTATTTTGATAAAATGGGTTTTCGGTAAGGTTGTAATAATTGAAATTCCTGCCCGGATTAAATACAGCCCTGAAAATGCTTGCTCCTGCAATGGCGGATAAATCAATGCTAACGTGGTATCCGTTCATGGTTACTGTGTTGGGGTGTGATCCACCGTTGTAATTGGTAAAACTATGGGTGGCAACAGATTCAAAAAACGAAGGAAAGCAGTGGTCTGCACCATAGGTGGTGGTTTCGCCCCTCAGATTTTCGTCAAAGTCCGTCAGGCAGTCAGGATAAATTTCAATTCCAAACACGAAATCTACGAAATTTTCATTCAAATGCAGGTCGCCTTCGTAATCAAAGTTGAAAAAATCGTGGGTGGCTTCGGTAAAATTATTGAACACCGTTGCGTTTTGGTATCCGGTATTGTCCCTGTCCCAAATGGGTGGCAAGGGGCTGTTGGTGGTTGGGCTAACCAGGTTATTTGCAATAACATAATTGCTGTTATCTTTCACAAACCTGTATTCGATAGCCGGATAAGAAAAATATTCATCCAGTATGGTATTGTTGAGGATACTAACATTGCGTGTGTCCCAGGCCAGGATTCCCGCATCATCGTAGAAAACTGAATCCTGCTGGCGGTAAATCATGTTGTTGCAAATCAAGCCGGTATCAACTTCCGGGAAACCCGAATATGTTGTCTGATCGACCAAACCAAAAGCTATCCCCCGGTCGCAATTTATCATAGTGTTGCTGACGACGTTCACATTTTTGGAATTATTCCAGATGAGAATGGCCGGAACATGGGTATGATAAGGGTTTTGGTGCACACGGATATTGCGAAGCAGATTGTGTTGTATGGTCCAGTTTTCGCAGGCGTGCAGGTCAATTCCTTCGGTATATCCATCAAACGGCCCCCACGATGTGTATTCCACAACACAATATTCGATTCTTCCGTTTTTAACGCCTTCTGGCAGGCCTGCCTGGTTTACCAGGTAATTGCCTTTGATGATTTGTTCGCCACAATCGTAAAACCGGCAATGGTATAGCCTTATGCCATCGGCAGCGCCAATTGCCGGGGGATTGAGCTGAACTGCATGATGTGCAACCTCCCCAACTGTGAGGTCGGCAATGGTTACGTTGGTGGCATTGTTAATGAAAAATCCAAAGGAAGAAGAGCCATACATTCCGGGTGAGGTACCTTTAATTATTACATCGTTGTAATTGCCGGTAGCGCCCCGGATTGTGATGTTATCAATGGCATTTTCCTGGTCTATCCCAACATTTATGAACCACCATTCCGGAATTGTATAAATTCCGGGCTGGATTACAATTGTGGTGTTTGATTGAAGATACCACACGGCATCAATCAATTCCTGCCAGGTCGAAACACTGATCACATTTCCTGTGGGCGGAGGCAGGGGTAAGGCATCACCAGGTAATTTTGAAAAACCCGACAGCGGAATAATCATCCACAGCATGCCAAAAATCGCTTTGTTGAGGTTTGCTTTCACTAGATTTTATTTTTGGTACTTACAATGTTCTCAAAAATATTCTATCCGACTGCCATCAACCAAAGATTTTCAACCTATGGCAAAAAATCTTCAACCAACGACCTGGTTTGACCGAAAATGTCATGCAAAAGGCAAATGTTTCACGCTGCGAAACCGGCGCTAATAAATTTTCATTGTATCACGATATCCCGGCAGGTTCATGTACCAGTCAGTATAATTATTTCCTGCCGATGCTGCCCAATTTACAAATTTGAGATGTGCATCAGCAATGGAAGTTTTCTCGACCGGATAATCGAACGAAACTGGGATTTCGATTGCCCAGGGCAGGTTGTTTGTGGTTTTGTACCAGGTGCCGGTGGCCGGACTGGAGTTGTCGTCGGCAGTGCCAAACAACGAGTTATCAGCAAGTGAGGTAGGAGGTTGGTTGGCAAGATGTACTTCGATGTCTCTGGTTTTATTCACGATTAAAAAAGGGTTCCAGTTATCGATGGAAATTTGTTCGGCGGTGTACAAGTTATCCGTAAAATCAATGCTGATCTCCAAAGTATCAGGTGTTGAATATTCATAATCGTGGTCAACATTCGAACCAATTCCTCCATAAAATGTCAGATGTTTTGAGGCGTTGTCGAAGATTATGAGGGTGGTTTTTTCCTGCCCCGATTCGGTACCGTTGGGTTCAACTGAAATATAATTTTCGGTAAGCGCAAAGCCGGTTACTGAAATGTTTTCAACAGGAAAAGACTGGTTAAATTGAAATCCAAATCCATTTTTGTACCCTGCGCCAATGGCTTTGATCATAAAATCGGCGTTGATTTCCGTAACCAGGTTATTCGAGTTGGTTACCGTCTGAAAATAGTAGTCCAGCACCAGATCATTAAAGTCATAATCACCTCTGCCTGGCCATAAATCCTCAAAAGCGAGACTTCCGGGGCCAGAAGCGGGAAAATAGTTGTTGAATGCGCGCAAAGGGTCATCCGGATAGTCGTCATCTTCGTTTGGCACGCCGTCGCCATCCGTATCTTCATTTGGTAAGTTTTGGTACAAAACGTTTATTTCATCTTGTGTGAGTGCATGATCGTATAGCCTTACTTCATCAATCAACCCATTGCAGAATTTTTGTTCACCGGCATCCGAACCTATGGAAAAAGGCCTGCCATTGTTGCGAAGCAGACCAGATACCGCTTTTGACGATTTTAATTGCCCATTTACATAGAATTTCATGGTTGCCCCGTCATAGGCCATCACCAGAAAATACCACTGATTGAGCAAAGGGATTCCCTGTTCCCAATAAAGCTGATGGTTGGTCATATCGGCCATGGTTATCGAGGTGGTCCATCCTGTCCATTTGCTTTGCCCCAGCCCGTATCCGTCCCAGTCACCTTTCTGGGCAATTTTCATGGTTTTGTTCTCACGTGTTTTTACCCAGGCACTCATGGTAATGGCTTCGAGAATATCGAGGTTAGGTTTTTCGGGAATTTCAACCCAAGCGTCTGTACCGTTAAAATCAAGTGCACTTTCATGAATTCCTGCCTGCCATGCAGCGTTGTGGTTTACACCATTATTTCCACCGGTCTGGTCGTGAATCACCGTACCTGTATTTTCATCCATAGGCCACCACGAGACCATGCCTCTGCCTTCGGCGCCATTTTTATAGCCCCTGCCTGCAGACTCCGTAAAATCAACAACGACATGTTGTTGCGTAAGCTCAGTCAACCTTTCGTTTACTACCACCTTTTTAATATTGGCCGGAATGCGCACCCAAACTTCAAAATCTTTGTTTAGGCAATTGTTAAAACCCTTGTAATAAACGGTTTGTGCATTTTCACCAGTCACTTTTACAATGCCACTCAAAGGCATAATGACTGTAAATTGATAACTGTGAGATGTTTCCCATGTAAACGAATCTTCAATGACGATTTCATTCAGTGGCACATTGTCATCGGTTGAATCATCTTTTTTACAGCCAAAAAGAAAGATGAAAAGGCTAAGTAGTATTAAACTGTTTTTCATGACTTTTCCGTTTTGTATTGTGAAAATGCATGGTCAAAAATAACTCCATTTACTTTCAAATTACTATTTTTCAACAGATTATTTTTTATCAGATAAAAATCCAATTCATCTGCCACACATGTATTTTGATGAACCCTCCAAAATCAGGTTTCATTTGTCGTGAGAGATTGAAAATTCAAAAAATTAAAAATTAAATATTTTGAAAATGCATAGTTTAAATGCTGATTTTTGTAGACTATTATGGACAAAGAAATTCTGTTTGAGTACGCAAACGGAAATCTGGTTTTCATTTTGGCCGTCAAAAAGCTAAACTACACATTATTAAACATTGAAAAATAAAGCAATGCCGTTACAGAAAACGATACTTTTTTTAATCATTTTTCATGCTTTTTTTTCTGGTTTGTACGCACAATCACCTCAATACGATGAAGTTACATTAAACCGGAAAGTTGATTCCGTGCTCAGGCTGATGACCCTTGAAGAAAAAATAGGTCAAATGAACCTGCTCACCAGCGATTACGATGTAACAGGTCCATTCATGAAGCCTACTTACCTTGATGATGTGAAAAAGGGTAGGACAGGAGCCATTTTTAATGCACTGGGTGTAAGTTATATTCGTCAGCTTCAGCAGCTTGTGATGGACAATACGCGGTTGAAAATCCCGATGATATTTGGCTATGATGTAATTCACGGCTACAAAACCTCTTTCCCAATTCCGCTGGCTCAGGCTTGTAGCTGGAACCTGGCCGATATTGAAAAATCTGAGCGGATTTCGGCCATCGAAGCAACTGCTGTGGGTTTGAACTGGGTTTTTGCACCCATGGTTGACATTGCCCGCGATCCGCGTTGGGGAAGGATTTGCGAAGGCGCCGGCGAAGATACCTGGCTGGGATCGAAAATTGCTGCTGCACGTGTAAAAGGATTCCAGGGTGAAAGTCTCGCGGAGAATAACACTGTGGTGGCTTGTGTTAAACATTATGCTGCCTATGGCGCTGCTTTTGCCGGTCGCGATTACAATACCACAGACATGTCGGACCGCACGCTACACGAAATTTATCTGCCACCTTTCAAAGCAGCATTAGACGCCGGAGCGGGTACCATCATGACTGCATTTAACGAGTTGAACGGCATTCCGGCCACGGGCAACCATTACCTTTTAAACAAAATTCTTAAAACCAAATGGCACTTCAACGGATTTGTGGTCACCGATTATACGTCGGTTGAAGAAATGGTAAACCATGGAAATGTGGCTCACAGCAAAGAAGCTGGTGAGGTTGCCCTCAATGCGGGCGTTGATATGGATATGCAGTCGGATATTTTTAGTAAATATCTCGCTCAGTCAGTAAAAGAAGAGAAGGTTAATCCTGCTGCCATTGACGAAGCAGTACGGCGTATTCTTCGTATTAAATTCATGTTGGGTTTATTTGACGATCCATTCCTTTACTGCGATGAAGAGCGGGAAAGAAACCTACTCCTGCACCCTGACCATCTTGCTTTTGCCAGAAAATTTGCCAGCAAATCGGTTGTTTTGTTGAAAAATGATGGAAACATACTTCCATTGCCAAAAAAGGAAATGACCATAGCCCTGATTGGTCCTTTGGCCGATGCCAGCGGTGAAATGCTGGGAGCCTGGTATGCTCAGGGTGAACCCGGAAACAGTGTGTCTTTCTTGCAGGGAATTAAAAATGTAGCTCCAGAGGTTGAAATTTTGTACGCTAAAGGCTGTGAAATTGAAGGAACCAATACTGAGGGATTTGCTGAAGCCATCGGAAAAGCAGAAAAATCGGATGTTGTGGTACTTGCCATTGGTGAAGCAGCCTGGATGAGCGGCGAGAATACCAGCCGTTCGGAGATTGATATTCCGGGTGTTCAGTCTGCGCTGTTCAAAGCCTTGAAAGAAACCGGAAAACCAGTGATTGTGCTGCTTTCAAACGGGAGGCCACTTGATATTTCCTACCTTGCCCAACAAGCTGATGCCATTCTCGAAACCTGGTTTTTGGGTACTACTGCCGGCAATGCCGTTGCAGATGTTCTTTTTGGCGATTACAATCCTTCAGGAAAACTAACGGTTACTTTCCCCAGAAATCTGGGGCAGGTACCCATCTTTTACAATGCAAAAAATACCGGAAGACCAACCAACGACGACAGGTATTCAACCCGTTATCTGGATGTGGCCAGCACTCCGCTTTTTCCCTTTGGCTTTGGATTGAGCTACACTACATTCGATTATTCAAACCTGGTTTTGTCAAAGGAAAATCTGCACAGAGGTGATATTTTAAAAATCGCCGTCAACGTTACCAATACCGGAAATCTTGCCGGAGAGGAAACTACACAGCTTTACATTCGCGATTTGGTAGGGAGTGTTACCAGGCCAGTGAAGGAACTCAAGGGTTTTACTAAAGTATTTCTTCAACCAGGTGAATCGCAGAAGGTAGAATTTTTACTTTCTGATGAGGATTTAAAGTTTTACGACATAAACATGAACTGGGTTGCCGAATCAGGGGATTTCGAAGTATTTGTCGGATCAAATTCACAACAGACCTTGTCGGCACGGTTTACTTTTATTCAATAATTTTGGTAAAAAAATGCTAACAAGCTAAAAACAATTTACTTATGAAAACGATCATTACGAAATTTTTAATTCAGGCTTTATTATTTCTGGTGTTTGCGTGCTTCACCGCTAATGCGCAAACCTATTATTATTTTCAGGATTCGCCCGATCCTGAATATTACGACTATTCTTGGATGGAGCTAACACCGCCAAGTGAACTTGAACGTACTGGTAACGAACTCCGCCGTTTTCCGGTTGAATCGGTTACTCCGGCGCAACAAGGGCTAAACGCATTACGGCTGAAATGGACTTCGAAGGAAGGTGGCGGCTGGTTTGCCATTGCTGCTGGAATGAACTGGACTGACAAAAACATCAGCGACACTGATACATTATCCTTTTATTTATTTTCGGTGGAAGGCATTGTGCCCGAACACCTTCCGAAAATATTTTTAGAAGATACACAAAACAACAAATCCATCTTTATCAGCCTGTCCGATTATTCAGGAACACTTCCCGCAGGGCAATGGACAAAACTGAAAGTTCCGATGGAACCATTTCTTACCCAGCCCAATCCTATCGATTACACCCATATCAAAACCATGGGATTCACACAAAATCTTGCCGACAATACCGAACACACCCTGTTTGTGGACGATGTAAGGGTTTTTAAAGGAAACGGAACATCACCTCCAGTTTCTGTACCACAGGGATTAACCGCTACCGGATATGATAGACATGTATATTTAACCTGGTTAAAGAATCCGGAAACGTATGTTGGTGGTTACGAAATTTTTCAATCAGCCAACGGCGGGCAGGCTTTTTCAAAAATCGGGATTGTTGGCAGCAACGATACCATTTTTACTGATTTTGTCGGTGACCAGGGATCAAACCTCTCACTCCAATACAAAATCAACGCACTGAATATCGCCAACGAACCTTCAGGATTTTCGGATATTGTCGATGTTTCAACTTATGACATGACCGATGACCAACTGCTTGATATGGTTCAGGAAGCCACCTTCAGGTATTTTTGGGATTATGCTCATCCAATGTCAGGAATGGCACGCGAGCGTTTTGGGTCAGGAAATACAGTAACGTCAGGCGGTTCAGGTTTTGGGATTATGGCCATGCTGGTTGGAATTGAACGGGGCTTTATTACCCGACAGCAGGGAGTTGACCGTATGCTGAAAATCCTGAATTTCCTCGAAAATGCCGACCGGTTTCATGGCGCATGGTCGCACTGGATCAATGGTGAAACAGGAACCGTCATACCTTTCAGCACCAAAGACAATGGGGGTGATCTGGTCGAAACCGCGTTCCTGGTTCAGGGATTATTGGCAGCAAGGCAATATTTTCAGGAACAAAATACGCAGGAACAGAACATCGTTCAAAAAATCACCCAATTGTGGGAAGGTGTTGAATGGGACTGGTATCGCCGCAACAATGGCAATTTCATTTACTGGCACTGGTCACCCAATTATGGTTGGGATATGAACATGCAGGTGAAAGGGCCTAACGAGGCTGCAATTGTTTATCTGCTTGCCATTGCATCACCTACACATGGCGTACCTGCTGCCCTGTGGCACGACGGATGGGCAAGCTCTGCCTATTATGTAAATGGAGGCACTTTCTATGGTTACCCCCTTTGGGTTGGCTGGGATAATGGCGGACCGCTGTTCTTCGCCCATTATTCCTACCTTGGATTCGATCCGAGAAATATCAAGGATGAATATGCCAATTATTTCAACAACAACCGAAACCATACCTTAATCAACAGGGCTTATTGTATTGCCAATCCTAAAAGTTACACTGGCTACAGCGAAAATTGCTGGGGCCTTACCGCCAGCGACGATCCTTACGGTTATTCTGCCCACGAACCAACCAGCCAGCGCGACAACGGAACAATTACGCCAACGGCTGCCTTATCGTCGATGCCTTACACCCCACAGGAATCCATGGATGCTCTAAAACATTTTTACAGAAATCTGGGTCAGAAAATATGGGGAAATTACGGTTTTGTTGATGCATTTAACGAAGAAGTAAATTGGTTTGCAACCTCTTACCTGGCTATCGACCAGGGACCGATCATCGACATGATCGAAAATTACAGGTCTGGCCTGTTGTGGAATATGTTTATGGCAAATCCCGAAATTCAGCCAGCACTTACAGCTATTGGTTTTCAATATGATCCCAATTCTTTTGGTTCGGAAGTGGTTAATAAAAAGGAACCAGTAACAATTTATCCGAATCCAGGTTCTGATAATCTTTTTGTAACTATAAATATTTCAGAAACAAGAATAGTGTCATCAGAAATCCTTAATGTTTTTAATCAGAAGATAAATCAGATAACTCTCACAGAACAGGCTTTCGAGGGTGAAAAAACATTTCGGGTTAATGTTGCAGACCTTGCTCCAGGGTTTTATTTTTTAAAGTTAAACCTTGAGAACGGAAGTTTGGTTAAAAAGTTCGTTGTTAAATAATCAGAAGACCCTTCCTGAAATAATCATTTGACAAAATAGGGTTCCGAACCATTCAAAAGTTCGGAACCCTTTGTTTTTTTAAATAGCTGAAGATGTAATAGAGGGTTCCTTATTATTGATGAATTTTTAATCCTGGCATTGTAAGGCCAAACACTAAATCATTAACCCTAACCTTTGCCAGATGATTTACAAAAATGTTACTAATCGAGTCTTTTTTTTAATGTGTATTAAAATACATTTTAATAGATATTAAAATATTGTTTAATACCTTTTAAAGCAAATGATAATAACGATTAAAATTTAAATTCATCAAAAGGTTTGTTTAATAATGCTTTGGTTGATTGATGGACTCAATCGGCATTGCTTTAAATGGGAACGCTATTTTTTAAAAGGTAGCCGCTAAATAGCGGAGATTCTTTTTAATACCTAAAACAATGACAAGCAGATAATCAGATGAGAAAGTTGAAAGAAAGAGGCAGTTTATTCAGGGTAAAGTTTTTGATTATTTGGGTTTTATTCTCACAAAAATTTGATCAAAGCAGGCATTGTAAAACTGGTTGTGGTCCGTGCATTATGTTTGACTATATCAAATAAACTTGAAGGGTAAGGCATAAAAAAAGGGGAGCGATGCTCCCCTTTCTCATGAAAAAAATATTTCCTATCTCTCTTAATATTTCAACAGTTTGGTTGTACTTGATGAATTACCTGAGAAAATTGTCATAATGTACATTCCTGATGTCAGGTCTTCAGTGTTGATAGTAGCCTGATCAACTGTGTTGTATTCAAACGATTTAACAAGTTTTCCGGTAACACTGTAAATTTCAATTTTGCTTACATTTTGCATGTTGCCGATGGTAACTGCACCAGAAATCGGGTTTGGATAAATGTTGAACATTTCCTGAACCTGATTATTAATTCCGGTAGCTTCGTTGTTGTACCATACTTCGAGTGTTTGAGCTCCGTCGAGAACGGTATAGGTACGGTTTGGTCCACCGCCCGGGAATTCTGAGGTATCCCAGTTGCCGTTGATACGGAATTTGAATTCGATGGTTTCGCCAGCTGTGAAAATTTCACCAACGGTAATACCGTATTTTCCGTCTCCCAATGAAGTCAGGTGATGGTTTTCACCGTTCCAGCCATTGAATGAGCCTGCAATGTCCATATAATCAGTTCCTTCGATAAAATTGCCCTGGGCAATCTGGTACTGCATGTTGCAAATGAAGGTAATTTGTGGCGATGTGGGAACGAGTCCGTCAACACCCCATTTGTAGGTAGCTTCCATCGGGTTCGAGAAAACCAGCACCCTGTCGCCGCCTGGAGCCGGGTCGCCATTGCCCCAACCCATTCCCCAGAAGAATTTAAAAGCATAGAGTTCTTCTGGCAAAGCAAGGGTAATCGAGTAAATACCATCACCATCACCATCAAGCATCTGGTTGTTTGGATTGGTTCCTGGTTCGTTCCAGGTTCCATAAATTCCACCAAGTGCTCCTGCAATCCAAACAGGTTCGCCTGCTGTCATTCCCGATTCGGTCATATCAACATTGATTGTCTGGCTATAGCCGGTAACCGGGGTTGGATCGTTGTTCAAAACAATGTCATCAAAATAAATGGTAATGTCTTCGGTTAAGCCAACCGGATCCATAAAATCAGGCAGGAAAGCAATAATCGGGTAGGTTCCTGTTTTTTCGCTGAAATCGAAAACAATGTCTTCCCATTCGTTAATCTTGGTCTGAGGATTCATACTTTCGATTTCAATGGTACCAGCAGCGCCACCTTCGATTTTGAATTTAACAGCACTGATACGGGGTTTCCATACCTTAACGTGTACGTATTTGTTGGTGGTGACATCAATAACTTCTGGTAAATTTGACCAGAAACCGCCCCACGGCACACCGTCTTTATCGCGAAGGAATTGGATCACGGTTTTGCTAAGGTTAGCACCTGACATGTCAGGATTTGGAACCTTAACCATCATACTTTCATCTTCGGCGCCACCTAACAGGTAGTTTAACGGAATATTTTCAAAATCTTCCATCACCTTAACTGCTGCACTGGCAACTGTCGGATCATCGTTTGCATAAAGGTCATCAAAATACAAAACGATATCCTCAGTCAGTGTGAGTGGATTTTCAAAGTCAGGAATGAGAACGATTTTTACATAATCACCGCTTACAACGCTCATGTCAAAAACCAGTTCTTCCCATTGATTGGTCAGTGCCTGAGCATTAATTGGATAAATGTCACCTGAGTTACCCTGTGGTCCTTCATATTTAAAAACTACAGGACTAACGCGTGGTTTCCATAGTTTTACGTGAACATATCTGTTTGCAGTAACATTAACAGGTGTGTACATGGTAGCATACCAACCTGCCCATGGATCGCCGTCGAATCCACGAACCATCTTTCCAACGTAAGCACTGGTATTGGCGCCGGTTGCATCAGGATTTGGTACAACTGAAACCGCTCCATTGGTTCCACCAGAAAAAATGTTCATGGTGATACTTTCAAAATTCTCAATTACTTGAGACTGTAAGCCTGCAAAGGCCATCATCACAACAAAAATCAGTAAAAGCTTTTTCATAACAATGTTAATTTTGATTAGTAATAATGATTGTTTTGATGTGCAAATTTATGAAATAAACAATACATGAAATTTTTTTTTAATAAAATTTTTGTCAAATCCTGATTAACTGGTTGATTCAGATACCCGATGAAACACCGATCGCTAATTTGAGTGATGAAAAATTGTCCTTATCGGGGTGAGTATCTGAAATCCTTACCACACATGAGTTATCGCAGTCAAGGGGCATACAAATGTGCTGCATTATTGCTTTGAGAATTATAAAAGGATTTCAGGCAACAAACTAATTTTTAGCACAAAAATCTGTCTGACTGCCTTTGTGCCTTTGGCAGGCAGGCCGCATAGTCGAACAAACTTAGTTGAATTTTAAAATTATTGATATCGGTTATTACGTATTGTTTATTGATTTTGTGATACTTTGGCAAATCCAATGCATGTTTTTTGGCATTTACGAAAACGTAACCTTTTTCGACCGGACTCTTTCAGAATTAAAGCATCAAAATCAACCTGGCCAATAACAAAATATTCATGTAATTAAAATTAATCTTTGGTACAAATTTATTGTTTTGTTTACTTTTGCAGCCTTTATAGAAAAAAAGGAATGTTGAACACAAAATTGATTAACTAATTTTAAACAATGTATTTATGGTAAAACAGCTACGAACAAAACTATTACTGCTTATTGCAGTTATGTGTTTTGGATCATTTTCGGTATTTGCCCAGAGCGGAGCGGTTACCGGTACGGTGACCGATGCGGGCGATGGTACTACTTTACCCGGCGCTACTATTGTAGTGAAAGGGACTGTTTTGGGTACAGTGACTGATATCAACGGAAAGTTTTCGATTAACGTTGATCCCAACACCACCCTTGTTTTCTCCTTTATCGGATACGAATCACAGGAGTTGCTTGTTCAGCCAAACACTGTGGTAAATGTTGCTCTTGTTTCGCAGGCAACTGCACTTTCTGAACTTGTTGTTATCGGTTACGGCGTCCAGAAAAAGGGTGATGCAACCGGATCAGTAACTGCGGTTGATTCCAAGGTTTTCAATCGTGGTTCCATTGTAAATCCAACCGAACTTGTTTCGGGTAAAATTGCAGGGGTGCAGATAACGAGTGGCGGTGGTGCTCCTGGTGAAGGTGCTACCATTCGCATCAGGGGCGGCTCATCACTTTCGGCAAGCAACGATCCTTTGTTTGTTATCGATGGCGTTCCGGTTGATAATGAAGGTATTTCAGGTATGAGAAGCCCGCTCAACAGCATCAACCCAAACGATATCGAAACCTTCACTGTTTTGAAAGATGCTTCTGCAACTGCTATCTACGGTTCAAGGGCATCAAACGGGGTTATTATTATTACCACAAAAAAAGGGAAAAAAGGCAGCCCACTCAGGGTTGAATACAATGGTAATTTCTCGCTTTCACAGCCTGTTAAAAAAATTGATGTTTTCGGTGCTGACGAGTTCCGTTCACTTATCAATGAACGCTTCCCTGAACATGCCGATATGATGGGCGATGCCAATACCGACTGGCAGGAAGAAATTTATGAAAATGCCTTTGGGATGGACCATAACGTAAACCTCTCGGGAGCCTATAAATTCTTGCCGTATCGTTTTTCAGCCGGTTACACCGACGAGGATGGAATCCTGAAAACCGACAACATGAAGCGGACAACACTCAGCGCATCATTAAATCCAACATTGCTGGATGATCATCTTAAAATTGATTTCAATGTTAAATATGTGAACGCACAGAACCAATTTGCCGACCGCGGTGCTATTGGTGCTGCTGTTCAATACGATCCTACCAAACCTGTTACTTCCGACCAGGTTTATAATCCGTATTATCTGAACGATCAGAATGGAGATGGCGTAGCTGATACAATCCTTATGCCTTCTACCGATTTTGGCGGCTATTATGCCTGGATTCAGAGCAACGGTACTGATAATCCAGTAGAACAGGGATCGAGTAATCCTGTTGCACTGCTTAATATGCGGGATGACCATTCCGATGTAAACAGGGTGATTGGTAATATTCAGTTAGACTATAAACTTCACTTCCTGCCCGAATTGAGGGCAAACCTGAACCTGGGTTACGACCATTCAAAATCATCAGGAGAAGTAATCGTTCCCGACTATGCTCCCTGGACTTATGATCCCCTGAATGGTGGTGGTACCTTTAATTATTATGAACAGGAAAAGAAAAACGAATTATTAGATTTTTACCTGAACTATGTAAAATACGTTGAAAGTATCCAGAGCAAATTCGACCTCATGGCCGGTTATTCGTGGCAACATTTCTGGAGAGCCGATTCATCACTGAATGGCAACTATTCGCGTGAATTTACGATTGATCCGTTGCGTCCAGGTGTTTATCAGAAAAACTTCTTTGGTGACCCAAAAAGGACCTATAACATCACTCCCAATTATGTTCCAACCGAAAGTTACCTCGTGTCATTCTTTGGCCGTTTCAATTATACATTAGCCGACAGGTATTTGCTCACCTTTACATTACGTAACGACGGAACATCAAGATTTTCGCCCGACACCCGCTGGGGACTTTTCCCATCAGCAGCTTTTGCCTGGAAAATTCTGGACGAATCGTTTATGCAAAATGTAAAAGGTATGTCACAACTGAAACTTCGTTTGGGATGGGGCGTTACCGGTCAGCAAAACATCAACCAGGGCGACTATCCTTACTTACCACGCTATACCAGAAGTAATCAATACGCCCGTTATCAGATGGGTAACCTTTTTTACTACACCATGCGTCCCGCTGGTTATGATTACAACATTAAATGGGAAGAAACAACCACTGTAAACGTAGGGTTGGATTTTGGTTTTGCTGATGACAGGGTTTATGGATCTGTTGATTATTATAAACGGAAGACCGAAGACCTGATTAACTTCATTCCTGTTCCTGCCGGAACAAACCTCTCCAATTTCATTTTGACCAACGTTGGCGACCTTGAAAATGAAGGTTTTGAGTTTGCAGTAACAACCAGACCGGTTACAACTGATAAAACTTTCTGGGAACTTGGCTTCAATGCTACCTATAACAAAAATAAAATTACCCGTCTGACAGCAACCGACGACCCTGATTATTTAGGTGTTGAAACAGGAGGAATATCGGGTGGTGTAGGAAACTTTATCCAGATGCACAGTGTGGGTCAGCCAGCCAATTCATTTTTCGTTTACGAACAGGTTTATGGCACCGATGGTAAACCCATCCAGGGAATGTATGTTGACCGCAATGGTGACGGCGAAATTACCAATGCCGATCGTTACCACTACAAAAAACCGGCTGCCGACTGGTTCTTTGGTATAACCTCAACATTAACTTATGGTAACTGGGACTTCACTTTTGCAGGACGTGCAAATTTGGGTAACTATGTTTACAACAACGTTGCTTCCGAAAATTCAGTGTACGAACGTTTGTACCGCCCCGAAGGTCCTTACTTGGGCAACATAACCACCAGTGTTACAGATATTGGTTTCCAGAACCCTGAATACCAGTCAGATTACTTCATTCAGGATGCTTCTTTCTTCAGAATGGATAACATCAGTCTGAGTTATTTGTTCCCCGACATTATTAATGGAAAAGCAAATCTCAGGCTTTCAGCCACTGTTAATAATGCCTTTGTGATTACTGATTATGAAGGAATCGATCCGGAAATCAGTGGTGGTATCGATAACCGCTTGTATCCGCGTCCACGTACCTACACGTTAGGACTTAACCTACAGTTTTAACCATTAAAATCGATTTAATTATGAAAAGAATATTAAATATTGCAGTATTGTTGGCAGGATTGTTTTTGGTAATTGTATCCTGCACAAAAGATCTTGACACAGTGCCTCTGGATGAGGACGTGACAACAGCAGCCAACGTATTTGATGATCCGGCTGCCTATCAGGAAGTGTTGGCTAAACTATATGCCGGTCTTGCAGTTTCAGGTCAGGAAGGCCCTTCAGGAAACGGCGACATCAGTGGTATTGACGAAGGATTCGGACAGTACCTGAGAGGTTGGTGGTATCATCAGGAATTACCAACTGATGAGGCCGTAATCGGTTGGAACGATCAAACCATCAAGGATTTTCATTATCAGACCTGGGGATCGAGTGACGTATTTATTGCGGCGATGTATTACAGAATTTTCTACCAGATTTCTGCCTGTAATGAGTACATTCGCGAAACTGCCGACAGCAAACTGGACGAAAGAGGTGTTACCGGTGAATTAAGGACCGATGTTGAAAAATTCAGAGCCGAGGCCAGATTCCTGAGAGCATTAAGCTATTGGCATGCCATGGATTTGTTTGGAAATGTTCCTTTTGTTACTGAAGCTGATGCTGTTGGCTCGTTCTTCCCGGAACAAACCAGTCGTGCTGATTTGTTCAATTATGTCGAATCAGAATTGTTGGCTATCGAACCTTTGATGCTTGATCCAAGAGCCGTGTATGGCCGTGCTGATAAAGCTACAGTTTGGGCAGTTTTGGCAAAAATTTATCTAAATGCAGAGGTTTATGCCGGTGTTAATAAATATGCCGAATGCGCAACCTATTGCACCAATATCATCAATGCTGGTTATGAACTTAGCCCGGTGTATGCCAACCTTTTCCTGGCTGACAATGATGTGAATAACAACGAAATCATTTTCGCCATTAACTTTGATGGCGACAATACAAGAACATGGGGTGGAACAAACTTTATTATTCATGCAGCCATTGGTGGCGATATGAATCCTGCTGACTTCGGCTTTGGTGGTGGATGGGGCGGAACCCGCACCACAAGCGCCTTTGTCAATAAATTTCCTGATGAAACAGGAACCTTAGACAAAAGAGCAATGTTTTTTACCTCAGGTCAGAACAAGGAGATTGTAAATATGGGCGAATTTACCGATGGTTATGCCATAACAAAATTTAAAAACAAAACATCAACCGGATCGGGTGGAAAAAGTGTTGATTTCCCCGATACCGATTTCCCGGTATTCCGCCTGGCCGACTTTTACCTCATGTATGCTGAAGCTGCCATCAGAGGCGCCGCTGACATGAATATGGCTGTTGACTATGTGAACGCTGTTAGAGAAAGGGCATATGGTGATGATGCTGGCAATGTTGGCACAACCGACCTTACCCTTGATTTCATTCTTGACGAAAGAGCCCGTGAATTATATTGGGAATGTCACCGCAGAACCGACCTTGTAAGGTTTGGCAAATTTACAACTGCCGATTACTTGTGGCCGTGGAAAGGCAATGTGCCCGAAGGTAAAGCCACAGCTGATAAATTTAACCTTTTCCCAATCCCAGCATCGGATATCGGAGCTAATCCAAATCTACAACAGAATACTGGTTATTAAAATTTAATACTTTCAGATTATGAAAAAAATAACATATTTATTGATAACATTGGTGGGGCTTGGTATTTTCAATTCATGCGAAAAAGCAACCCAGGACCCTGTACTTGATATGTCGCTGGCTACCAAAGCAGCATTTACCAATCCGTCCAACGACGCTGAATTTGTGTTTACACAGGAAAATCAGGATAGTCTGCTCAACCTTTTCTCATGGTCACCTGCCAGCTATAACCTTGATGACCTTCAGGCTACTACCTACATTTTACAAATGGATATGGCCGACAGCAATTTTGTTAACAAAAGAGAACTCATAACAACGACTGAAACCTCTTTTAGCATAACAGTTGGTGAAATGAACAGCAAACTCATGAGTATGGGTTTAATTCCTGACAGCGCAATGGCCGTAGAATTCCGTCTGATTTCGTTTCTGAATACCGATACTGATTATTCAAAACTAACTTCAAATACAGTAATGGCCAAATTTACAACCTTTACTGGTGAAGTTTCGTTCCCAAAACTGTATGTACCAGGCGATTACCAGGGATGGGCGCCAGCTACTGCACCAAATGTGTTCGACTTTGATGGTGATGGTGTTTATAATGGTTATGTATTCTTCCCCGAAGGTGGTACATTCCAGTTCAAATTTACATCCGACCCTGACTGGGATCATACAAACTACGGTGCCGGCGCTACTGAGTTTACCATTTCTACCGACAATGGTGCTGGTAACCTTATGGTTCCGGGTGCTGGTGGGTATCATTTGGAAATTGATATCAATGCCCTTACCTGGAATTATGGTGATGGTGTCGAAAACTGGGGAGTAATTGGCGAATGGCTCAGCTGGTCAAGCGATATAAATATGGATTACGATCCGGTTGCCCAGCAACTTTCGGTTACAGTAGCTGATATCCCAGCCGCTGCTAATCAAAGGTTTAAATTCAGGGCAAACGACGCATGGACAATTAACCTGGGTGCTAAAACTCCGGATGATGGTACCCTGGTACAGGGTGGTGCTGATATTCCAATTCCGGACGGTGGCACAATCACCTTCATTCTAAGATTTACTACACCTGAACCTACCTATGAAATAATAAAATAAAGCATATAACTTTTTTTTATTCATGACTCTTTGCATGCCTCTTCCTTACCGGAAGAGGCTTTTTTTTTCACTCTGATTTGAACTGTCGGTTTATCCATCCAGAGTTGGCTTGGAAGAATGCCTCCCGGCAATAAAAAAGTGGTTGAAAATCCACTACTGCCTGCTTGATAACTTTCCATCCTAATTTTTGCAAAACCTCTGAAAACAAAGGACTTTTCATCGACGATCATTTTTTTATTCAACTGGTCTTTCTGTGTTTTTTTTTTAGATTTTCACTTGATATCAGGATGATCAGGCAAACTCAATCGTAGTGTTAAAGTACTGATTTCATTTCTTCAGAAACCAATTCAATTTTACCGTTGTTGAAAAATAAAAATCGTCTGTGTAATAACAACTAATTGACGATAAGGTATAAAGGACAACTTCAGTTTGTTAATATAGCTACCCTGAATTATTCAATAACCTATCAAATGGGCACGTTTGCATTCGTGCCTTTGTCATCTAGGGATTTTCTGTTATGTTTTTGAACAGGCCAGGTTAAGAAATTTTGCCCGGCCTTACAAGGTTTCACCTTTTGCCACTAAAAATTTCAACCAAATCCTAAGTTTCAATCAATTATTCTTACCTGAAAAATAAATCAAAAACAAGCAAACTTTCATTCAGAAATCCTGATAAAATAATGTAAATCACTAATTATCAACATTAACCGTTGTTTCACCTGACGCTTTTTCAAACCTGAATTGCTGTATTGCAAATTTGAGCTCCGAAAAACTGTAATCATTTCCCAGATGACTTTTCGCTTCTCCCAGGCCGTCGTTTGGGTGGGAATTACAAAACTCCCTGATTTTTGCAATTTTATCTTCGGGAACAAACTGATTAGCAGTCAATTTTCCTTGTCCTACAAAATAGGCAAGGTGCCCTTCGATGGTCGAAATGGCCAGTTTGGTAAGTTGCGATATTTCGCTGATGATCTTGCCTTCTCTGAAAAGATCGAAACTGATTTCCCGACTCGGTTTTTTGCGGGGAAATTCATCAGGTTCTTCTTTCACAACATCCTGTTTTATAATCTTTTCATCCTCACAGTAATCTTTTACCATCTGAATTATTTCATCGCCGTATTTTTTCAACTTTTTCTTTCCAATTCCGCTGATGGTTTTTAACTGCGAGGGTGTAACAGGCAACATGTTTGTGATTTCGATGAGGGTAGCTTGTGGTAAAACCACATAATGAGGCATTTGGTCTTCCTCGGCCACCGTTGCCCGCCAGTTGTACAACTGCTCGTACAAAACCGGGTGACGGCTTGTAATGCCGGCCACCACATCAAGCGTCTTTTTCCTGCTTTTTGGTTTTTCTTTGCCAAGCATAGCCTTTGCTCTGGCTTCAAGGTAATTTTTTACCTGCAAACCTTTGCTTACCGCTTCCAGACATGTTGTTTTTACATAAAGCAATTCACCAATTTTATCGCAACTTTCTTCAATCTGCTTTCTGACAGCTTTGTTATCTGTTTCAAAACCAGCCTGATCGAATGCCACCTGAAGTTGCTGGCTGGTTTTTTCCCTAAACCAGGCTTCACCTTTTATTATACGATCCTGCAACTGCAGGTTGGCCTCGAGGTTTGGCTCCATTTTCTGCAAATATTCAACCTGTTTCATAAATTTATCGGCAACCTCAATCATGTTTTTCAGGCCATTTTCGATCATCTCATTCAGTGTTGCAGAAAGGTTTCCCTGGATTATCCGTGAGTTTTCGTTGATGATCCGTTTGCATCGATTTACCTGATAAAGTATTGGTTTATAGTTGAAAAGCTCTTCGATAAGTGAAAATTCGTAATTGCCTTTCGATTCTGAAAGCTTCTTTTCATCAGGGGGATTTTTTTCGATTTCACGGTTAAACGAGGTCACCGTCTGATCACAGATTATTCCGCTATGACCAATTTTTGTGCTCAAAACCAATCCTTCGAGTGATTTGCATCGGCTGAGGGCAACGTAGGTTTGTCCGTGGGCAAAGGCATCTTTGGCGTCGATGATGGCTTTTTCGAAGGTAAGCCCCTGGCTTTTGTGAATGGTGATGGCCCAGGCCAGACGCAGCGGGTATTGTTCAAAAGTACCGGTGATGTCTTCTTCAATAATTTTGGTGTCGGCGTTAATGGAGTACTGAACGTTGTCCCATTTTTCACGGTCAACCGTAATAGGATGTTCGTCTCCTTCACACTGTACCGAAATGTATTCCTCCGAAATATCCACTACTTTGCCAATTTTCCCGTTGAAATATCGCTTTTCGGCAGAACTGTCGTTTTTCACAAACATCACCTGGGTATCCAGTTTTAGCTCCAGCCATTCATCGGTAGGGTAGGCATATTCGGGGAAATCACCTTTAATCCACGCCTTGTAGGTGAATGATTTGTGCTTTAGGTTTCTGAGGTGGTCTTCGTTGATCCTCTGGGCAAAGGCATTGTGGGTGGTCAGGGTAATGTAGCCTTTGTTTTCGCGGCTGTTGATGTTTGGATCGAAACGTTGGTTCAGGATTTGAATGGATGCCTCGGTAAGCCGGTTGTCGCGGATTTCGTTCAGGATGTTGATAAAATTTTCATCCTTTTGCCGGTACACGAGTTTCAGTTCAATCGAAATTGGGGGTGCTTCCCTGAGTGCGCGTGAGCTAAAAAAATAGATTGTGTCATAATAAGGCCTCAGCAGCCGCCATTCATCTTCTTTTGCAATAGGCGCTAATTGTTGCAGGTCGCCAATCATCAGCAGTTGAACACCTCCAAATGGTTGATTGGAAAAGCGGTATCTGCGCAGTACGTCATCAATTCCATCCAGCAGGTCGGCGCGCACCATGCTTATTTCGTCGATAACCAACAAATCGAGCGAACGGATAATGTTGATTTTTACTTTGTTAAACTTCCGGTGAAACCGCTCATCATTTTGTTGCTGATTTGTCATTGCGGCTTCACGGGGCAGAATGGGACCAAAAGGCATCTGGAAAAAGGAATGAATGGTCACTCCGCCTGCATTAATGGCCGCAACCCCCGTAGGGGCCACTACAATCATTCTTTTTGGCGATTTGGTTTTTAACGAATGTAAAAAGGTGGTTTTGCCTGTACCTGCTTTTCCCGTAAGGAAAATATTCCGGTTGGTGTATTGTACAAAGTCGTAGGCAAGCTTTAGTTCGGGATTTTCAATCATAATTTATTTAAAATACAGAAAATTAAAGAAATAGGAAATCATTTTTCATCATTTTCCGATACAGAATTTACTAAAAATGTTGCCCAGGATTTCGTCGGTTGTAACCTGTCCGGTAATTTCGCCGAGGTGGTGCAGTGCCTTACGCAGGTCGGTGGCAATCAGATCGCCTGTAAGGTGATGCATAAATCCGTTTTCGACTTCCAAAATGGCTTCAAGGGCGTGTGTCAGTGCCTCGTAGTGTCGTGCATTTGCCACTATGGTATCGTCGGCAATCTGGTATTTTTCAACCGATTTCAGCAGACTGTCGGGAATCAGGTTGATGTTTTCCCTTCGTTTGGCCGAAATGAAAAGGGTTTCATGTTCAACCAGGTCTTTAAAGCCTTTTGGAATTTCGACCAGACTATCGATTTTGTTGCCGATAAGGATTACATGTTTTTCCGGGTCTTCGAGCAGGTGCTGGTGCTCCTCAAGGATTTCCTTAACCTGTTCAGGATCACTTTCGTTTACATCGAAAACAAAAAGTATGATACGAGCTTCCTTAATTTTTTCATGTGTGCGTCCGATGCCCAGGTTTTCGATGTGGTCGTCGGTTGCGCGCAATCCGGCAGTGTCGATAAACCGGAAGGCCACACCATTAATCACAATGGTGTCTTCGATGCTGTCGCGGGTTGTTCCGGGAATATCGGTAACAATAGCCCTTTCTTCCTGCAACAGTGTATTGAGTAGCGTTGATTTTCCCACATTTGGTTTTCCGATAATTGCCACCGGTATCCCATTTTTCAAAACATTGCCCATTGTGAAAGATTTCAGCAGGCTGCTAATTTCATCCTTTAGCGATTTTATTAAATTCAGTAATTGATTTCTGTCGGCAAATTCAACATTTTCTTCCGAAAAATCGAGTTCCAGTTCAATAAGTGAGGCAAAGTTTACGAGTTCGTTTCTGAGGTTGTTTATTTTGGATGAAAAACCGCCGCGCATCTGCCTTATGGCGAGGTCGTGGCTGTATTTTGAATTGGAGGCGATGAGGTCGGCAACAGCTTCGGCCTGCGAAAGGTCGAATTTTCCATTCAGGAAAGCCCGGAGTGTAAATTCGCCCGCATTGGCCATCCTGGCGCCATTTTTTATCAGCAACTCAATGATCTTCTGTTGAATGAAGGGCGATCCGTGACACGAAATCTCAAGACTGTCTTCACCTGTATAAGATTGGGGATTTCTGTAAATGAATATCAGTACTTCGTCCACAATTCCCTCGTCATCGTGCACGGTTCCAAATAGTATGGTGTGGGAGTCGGAACTTGAAATTGTTTTCTCTTTATTTGCCGCGACAAAAATCTTTTCGCCAATGCCGAAAGCATCTTTTCCCGACATTCGGATTACTGCAATGGCGCTATTGCCGGGAGGTGTAGCAAGGGCGCAAATGGTTTCATGTGTTTCCATAATCGATTGAATTATGATTTTAAGACAAGTGTTTTGCACAAAGTTAAAAAAATGAGAATTCAATAAATAAAATTCAATTATTTTTAAAACCGGCTTTTTTGCTGAAAACTGGCTTTGAATTTATTAAATATGACTCATAATCGCGAACTTACACCTGGTGATTGGATTGAATTGCAGGATATGCTTTTTTTTGATGCCTACAATGAAAAATTAAACCGTATCCGGTCGCCCTATATTTACCGTGGGCTATCCATTTTTGATTACCAATTAAAAACATCGCTTAACCGACTGGGTGGCAAATTTGATGAGCTGGAATTTCATTTACTGCGAAATTTTAAAAAATATTCGCATCAGCCCGAAGTTGCCAACAACACCGACTGGGAATGGCTTGCGCTGGCGCAGCATCATGGCTTGCCAACCCGTCTGCTCGATTGGACTTACTCGCCGTATGTTGCCCTTCATTTTGCAACCGCCGAACTCGATAAATTTGATGAAGATGGCATTATCTGGGCTTTGAAATATGAAGCGTTAAAAGACTATTTGCCCGAAAAGCTTAAAACTGTGCTGACAACAGTAGGCTCAAACAGTTTTACCACAGAAATGCTCAACCAGGTTTACGCCAACATCAATGAGTTGTCGATGGAGGAAGCTGAATTTATTGTGGCGTTTGAGTCGCCGTCGCTCGACACGCGGATTGTGAACCAGTTTGCCATTTTTACCTTCATGTCGCGTTCGACATTGCTTTTGGACAAATGGCTTGCCGATAAACCCGAATTGTATTTTAAGATCAGAATTCCCAAGGAAATGAAATGGGACATCCGCGACCGACTCGACCAGGTTAACATCAATGAGCGTGTGCTTTTCCCGGGTTTCGACGGGTTGAGCACCTGGCTCAAACGTCATTACTCTCCGAAGTGAGAACAAGGTTTCCCTGTTTATTTTGCCATGTAAGATTCAGTAATGAGGCCAGACTAAAAAGGTCAAGTTTTAAATTTTGCCACAAAACCTGTACTGTGTTTGCCGAAGTAACACCAAAACCTACCTGATGTAGAAAGGCTCTTTACAGCACAAAAAACAGTATATCAGTGTATTAACATTTTAAAAAATTTGTGCTTTTGTATTGTTTCGGCAGGCTCAACATAAATTTAGTGGCAAAAAAATAGTTCTATGACTGAGCTCAGAAATGATTGATGATTATTTTGGAAAAAAATTGAAATGAAAATAAAAATATTTTTGTGGCTAAAAGGGGTGGAATGACAGCTCGCCAGGATTTATCTGAGAAAATTCTGATTGAAAAGCTCAACCAAAATGACCAATCGGCGTTTGGAGTCCTGTTTACAAGGTATTATTATGATTTGGTGAGGTTTTCGATGCGGTTTACCAACGATTCAGATTCAGCTGAAGAATTGGTTCAGGATGTTTTTGTTAAACTCTGGGAAAACCGTAATTCGCTTAACATCAATAAATCCCTGAAATCGTTCCTGCTCACTGCCGTGCAAAATCGAAGCATCGACCATTTGCGGTTTACAAACGTGCGAAATAAATATGCTTCCGAAATCCTTGAAAATATCATCATTTCGGATAATGACACCGAAAAACAGGTTTTGCATGCAGAACTTGAAGAACATTTTTTGAAAGCAGTTTCTAACCTTCCGCCTCAGTATGCCGAAGTTTACCGCTTAAACCACCACGATTTGCTTACCTACGAACAGATTGCCCAAAAGTTAGGCGTTTCGGTTCGCACTGTTGAAGTTAGAATGTCGAAGGCCATTTCCTTGATCCGCAACGAGTTGAAAAACTTTCTAATATTAACATTGTATTTGATTCTATTACAATAAATTACACTTAACAATGCCTGCCCGGGCATTTTTTTTCATTTCTATTAAAAAATCTGATTTTTCCGATGTGGGTTTTCATTGCTGAATCGTCATTATTATGAAAGAACAAATTATGAATGTAAACGAGCATAACACGGTTGACGAACTGATTGTAAAATACCTTGATGGGAAATCTTCGCCCGAAGAAATCCGTCAACTGGAATTGTGGACTTCAACGTCAGAAGCCAACCGCAACTATTTCAAACAGTTTTATCAGGTTTGGGCGCTTTCTAATCCTTTAAATATTTCAACCCCTGAAGCCCTGCAAAAAGTATTAAAACGTATTAACAAACAGACTGTTACCAGAAATTTGTGGCATTTTTTACAAAAAGTTGCTGCTGTGCTGTTTATTCCTTTGCTGGCTGCTTCAGTGTGGCTATTGATGAATGGTGGCTTTGGAAAAATGGATGAAACGAAAACCCAAAAGATAGTTGCGGCTTTTGGAACTTACACGAGTTTTCAGCTTCCGGATGGTTCCAATGTATGGTTGAATTCAGGCAGCAGCCTTGAGTTTCCTGAAAAGTTCGACACCCGACATCGTGTGGTTCAACTTACCGGCGAGGCTTATTTTGAGGTTCTTGCCAACCAAAAATCACCATTTTTGGTGAAGACACCTTATTTTGATGTTACAGCCACAGGAACCCGTTTCAATGTATCAGCCTACAAAAACTGGCAGAATCCGGCAGTAGCGCTGGTTGAAGGAAAAGTGAATATTCAGCGTTCAGGGTCAGAAAACATTGTACAACTCAGGCCGAATCATTGTTTGCAAATGGATACTTTGAGTGGTGAAATTTCCATTTTGAACGAAGATACCTACAAGCACTACGCCTGGAAAGATGGTAAAATGGTGTTTCGCAACGATTTGCTAAGTACAGTGGCCAAACGGATCAGCCTTCAGTACAACGTTGACATCGAAATTGTTGACAACCAGGTTCAGGAATACCGGTTCAGGGCAACTTTTGAAAACGAATCGTTAGGCGAACTGCTTACCCTCCTGAAACTTTCATCGCCTTTCGATTACCGTGAAATAAACCCGCACAAAAGGCCTGACGGCACTTTCACAAGGAAAAAGATTCTGATTTATTCATCAAACAATTGAAAATAAACAAATTGATTATGCAACTTCAAATATCAGGTATAGAGGCTTCGGGATAGCAGGAGTAATGAAAGCAAGTGATAAGAAACATGCGGTATTGAGCTGACTTCATGTGTTTTTTTTCTGCTCATTTCAAGGCTTTGACAAACTCAAAGCGATTTTAAAAAGTAATAATGATTGGTTTCTTGTGATTAGTGATTAATAAACAGTATTTTATGAGATTTTTTTTACCATTTGTTTTTATTTTCTTACTTCATGCTATCCCAAACAGCCTCATGGCACAATCAACAAAAATTACATTGAATCTTGTTGATACGCCATTAAATGACATTTTAAATGAAATTGAGAAAAAAAGCGATTATTCGTTTTTGGTCAACCAAAAACTGATTGATCTCACCCGCAAGGCTGATGCGGTGTATGTTGACACTCCCATCATCGACATTCTCAACGCCCTGTTTCAGGATATGAATGTTGACATAGTGACCATTGATAAGCAAATTATTCTTACACCAGCAAAAACGGAACCCACAAAGCAAGCTATCCCACCAAAAAAGATTTCGGGAAAGGTAACTGATGCAAAAACAGGCGAACCCCTTGTAGGATTAACTGTTCAGGTGAAAGGTACATTGGTTGGCACAACCACAACGCTGGAAGGTTTGTACGCCATTGAGGTGAAAACTGAGGATGCTGTGTTGGTTTTTTCGTATCTGGGATACAAATCACAGGAGTTTGAAGTAGGCGGTATTACCGAACTTGACGTAGTGATGCAGGAAACGGCCACCGAACTCGAAAGTGTTGTGGTAACAGCGCTGGGCGTCAAAAGAGAAGAAAAAGCCCTGGGGTATTCGGTGCAAAAGGTGAATGGTGAAACGATTCAAACCATCAAGGTTTCTGACCCTACTACCTCGCTCACCGGAAAAGTGGCTGGTTTGATGATCCGCAACAGTACCAACTTTGGTACTGCTCCCGACGTAAAACTACGTGGTGAAAATCCACTGATTGTCATCGACGGGGTTCCGTCGGCAAACACTTCCATCAACGACATTTCGCCCGACGACATCAAGAGCATTGATGTACTGAAAGGCGCAACTGCTTCGGCATTGTATGGTTATCGCGGCGCCAACGGTGCAGTGATGATTACAACAGTAAGGGGTAGCAAAGCCAGGGGACTGACGGTGAGTATCAATTCGTCAACTTTGCTGAATCTGGGTTTTGTTACCATTCCAAAAACCCAGAAGTCGTATTCTTCAGGTTTTAATGGAAAATACGGCGACGACTATGTTTGGGGTGATAAGCTTGACATTGGCCGGACGGCCAGGCTTTGGGACCCTTACGAGATGATGTGGAAAGACAGCACACCGCTGGTATCGAAAGGGAAGGACAACCTGAAAAATTTTCAGCAGCTTGGTTACATCCTAAACAATAACATTAGCATTGTAAATCAGGGAGAGAACGGTAGCATCCGCTCATCCATTTCGCATGTTTACAACCAGGGGCAATTCCCAAATCAACGTTTGAATAAAATAACCTACTACCTTGGTGGAAATCTTGATTTGGGGAAGTTTTCACTCGAATCGAATCTGTCTTATTCAAAACACATATCGCCAAACATACGGGGAAACCAGTATTCAGGCGGTTATCTGTACAACCTTATTGGATGGCTTGGCGCTGAGTGGGATTTGAAAGAATATTCCAATTACTGGATGGTGGAAGATGAGCAGCAAAACTGGTTTAACAACGAGTGGTACGATAATCCATATTTCATTGCTAATGAGGTAATTCAATCGGCTGACCGCGACATTTTGAACGGGTTTGTGATGGCATCGTACAAGTTTACGCCCTGGATGAAATTATCTTTACGTACTGGTCTCGACTTTTACATCGACAGATACATTTCCAGAAATCCAATTAGTGCACGAAATGCATGGAGCGAGCTGGGTTACTACAAAGACGAAAAAAATACCGGATACAGCAACAACAACGATTTGATTTTATCTGCTGAAAAGCAGTATGGAAATTTCAGAATAGACGGGCTGGTGGGAGGAACCATTTTTATAACGCGCGACGATTATTTTAATGCGTACACACAAGGCGGGTTATCGGTGCCGGGCTTTTACAGTTTGAGAGCTTCGGTGGACCCCATTGGTTGGAACACCTCCATCGAAAGGCGCCAGGTGAATAGTCTGTACGGCCGGGTGACCGGTTCGTGGAAAAGCCTGGTGTACCTTGATGTTACCGGACGAAACGACTGGAGTTCAACACTTTCGGAAGAAAACAGGTCGTATTTTTATCCCTCCGTTGCAGGAAGTGTTGTTCTTTCGGAATTATTGCAAAATGTTAGCTGGCTCGACCTGTGGAAGGTGAGAACATCGTGGACAATGTCGAAAACCCCTGCTGGCATTTACGACATAAATGCAAATTACATCGTCAACAACGAAGTTTGGGGAGGTTACAACTCAGCGTATTATCCCAGCGAACTTCGTGGAAGTGACATCAGGCCTCAAACAGCACAGACATTTGAAGTAGGTACAGCCGCCATCTTCCTGAAAAACAGGTTGCGGTTTGATGTGGCAGTTTACAGAAAAAGAATTTACGACTTCCTGGCTTCTGCACCCATCAGCGATGCCACAGGTTTTTATTCAAAATATGTGAACACCGACGAAGAGCGCATGAAAAAAGGCGTCGAAATCATGTTGGGGGTAACACCGGTTCAATCGGGCGACTGGCGTTGGAGCGTCGATTTCAACTGGTCGAAAGATGCTACCTATTACCTGAAACTTGACGAACAATATACCCCCGATGAACTGTGGATAAAAGAAGGAGAAAGAGTTGATTTTTACACTGTAAGGGATTGGGAGAAGGACCCATCGGGTAACCTGATCAATGTAAACGGTTTTCCGGTAAGGTCGCAGTTTTATACAGTGGAAGGTTACACCAATCCTGACTGGATCTGGGGCTTCATTTCCAATTTGAAATACAAAAACTTCAATTTTGGTTTTGCATTGGACGGAAGGGTAGGGGGTGTTTCGTTTTCGAGGCTCGACGCACTTCTCTGGAATTCGGGCGCACACATCGGAACCGACAATCAGTGGCGTTACGACGAGGTTGTCAATGGTCTGAAAAACTATGTCGGACCTGGGGTAAAAGTAATTGCAGGATCGGTTACCTACGACAGTTATGGAAATATTACAAACGATACCCGGGAGTATGCTCCCAACGATGTTGAAGTCTCCTACGAAAGTTACATGAGAAGTCATTACGCCCTTGGAGCCTGGAGCTGGTGCAGCCAGGACATTCTTGATGAAACATTTATTAAGCTGCGTGAAATTTCGCTGTCGTACCAGGTGCCCGCTAAAGTTTCCGAAATGCTGAAAATGAAGGACCTCGCACTTTCTCTGATTGGCCAGAATATTTTTTACTGGGGAAAGGAATTTAAAAATACAGACCCCGATTATGGGGAAACCTGGGACATGGTATCACCATCATTGCGTTATGTTGGGTTTAATTTAAAGGCAACTTTCTAAAATTGATTGATTTATGAAAAATTTACTAATTACTTTAATAACCATGGTATTGCTGGTTGGATTTAATTCCTGTTCGAAATTTGATGAACTAAACACCGACCCCAACAATACCAACAAAGTTACTGCGGAACTATTAGCCACAAACCTTATCCTTCAACCAGTGAGCTACTCACATATTGGTAACGAATTTTTATACAAGGACATGTTGTCGAAATACATTTCGTACATGGAGGGGGTGAACAGTTACCAGTACAACAAAATAGAAAGAACCTATTTTTCGTCGCTCGTAAACCTTACCAATGTTGAAAAAATGATTGAAGCCGCCACCGGATCAATTTATGAAGATTCGTACCGGGCATTGGGGCATTTTTTGCGGGCCTACACATTTTTTGAACTTACCATGCGTGTTGGCGATATTCCCTATTCGGAGGCATTAAAAGGTGAATCAGGTATTTACAATCCGAAATACGACACACAGCGTGATGTAATTCTTGGAATTCTGGATGAACTTGAACAAGCCTCAACACTTTTTGCATCAGGTAGAAATTTTGCCGGAGATATGATTTACGATGGTAATGTTCAGAAATGGCAGAAAGCGGTAAATAGTTTTGAACTGAAAGTGCTGACACATTTAATGAAAAAAACCGATGACCCCGACCTGAAAGTCACTGAAAGATTCAATGCAATCGTAACCGGTAAACCACTTCTTGCTTCAAACAGCGACAATTTCCAGCTTGTTTATTCAGATGTTGAAGTAGAATATTATCCATTCTACAACAGCAACTTCAAGAACTACCCAATCATGAGCTCTACGATAGTTGATAAAATGAAAGAAATGCAGGATTACCGGTTATTTTATTTTGCCAATCCGGCCAATGCACAAATTTCAGCAGGCCTTACCGCCGACGATTGGGAAGCTTATGTGGGCGTGAATCCTTCTGACGATTTTAGCTCTATTGCATCCAGGTACAACGCCGGCCAGATAAGCGGGATCAATTCACGATATTACAAGCTGAGCAAAGGTGAACCGAGTTTTTTTATCAGCTATGCCGAACAATGTTTTATTGTTGCCGAAGGAATACTAAGGGGTTGGACAAGTGGTGATGCACAAGGCTATTATGAAAAAGGCGTTCAGGCGGCTATGCTTTTTGTTGCCAACAGCACACCGGATGATGTTCAGTATCATCACGGAAGGAAAATTACGAGCGACATCATCAATGCCTATATTGCAAGTCCGGCTGTTGCTTTTACAGGATCAACCGAAGAAAAGCTGAATAAAATATTTCAGCAGCGTTATTTCATTGGTTTTCTGCAGGATGGCTGGAACACCTACTTTGAATACAGAAGGATAGGATATCCGCAACTGCCCATCAACGAGCAAACCAACCTGAACTCGATACCTTCAAAAATTCCTGTACGATGGTTGTACCCTTCCAATGAATTATCCTATAACCGGCAGAATGTTGAAGAAGCCCTTTACAGGCAGTTTAACGGAAACGACAATGTGAACGAACTGATGTGGATTTTAAAATAGCCTTATTTATTTCATTTTTTGATATTAAAATTTTTGTTTAACAAATTAAAATTAAGATTACTATGAAAAAAAGTCTATCCTTTTTGTTTACCCTGCTGCTGGTCAGCTTTGTGGTAAATGCCACTGTACCTGAAAGAAAAGGTTGGTGGAAATTTGATGATCCGGCTGATATGCTCAAAGCACAGATCGGAAATGCGCTTGTACTCACCGGCACGCAGGAATCAATTGATGGTCCTGTATCGGGTAACCTTGCAACACTTATTGGAAATGGCAGTTACCTTGCTATGGAACACGGAATCGGCGCCAATGGTGGAGGTTCGTTTGTGAATGAATATTCGTTGCAGATCGATTTCAATGTCCCACAATTGGGTGTTTACAACGCTTTTTACCAAACTACGCCTGAAAATACAGATGATGCCGAAATGTTCATCAATCCTGATAATCTGGTCGGTGCATGGCGCTTTGGCTATTCAACAAATACCGTATCTCAGGATACATGGTACCGTATGTTGGTTACTGTAAAAAATGGCGACTTTTTTAGAATTTATGTAAATGGACAGCCCTGGGTTGAATTTGAAGACGGTGTAGAAGTTGATGGGCGGGATGCACTCCAAAGCGTTCTTTTGCTTTTTGCTGATGAGGATGGTGAAGATCAGAACATTAAATGTTCAGAGCTTGGAATTTGGGATGTTGCCTTAACAGCCGAAGAAGTGCAGGAACTTGGCGATGCCTATACTTCACCAAGCGGTATTAACGACAATGACGGAATATCAACAATTTCGGTGCTTGAACAGAATTATCCAAATCCTTTTGCCAATTCAACCACCTTCCGTTACGAAATTCTTTCAACTCAGGATGTTACTTTTAACATACTCGACGTTACAGGAAAACTGATCCAATCCATTCAGGCAGGAGTAAAAACGCCAGGTAACTACAATTTTGAACTGAAAACAGATTTTCCGGATGGTACCTATTATTTACAGCTGACAACCAATCAAGCTACCAGTACCAGGAAAATGGTTATAATTAGATAAAATCCTGATTTAGTGTGGATAAGATTGAGGGCATTTCAAGTATTTTGAGGTGCTCTCTTTCATTTTTTAGTTTCACTGCTTATTTTTTTTGAACAATTATTTTCCTTAAAATACACAAAGTTACTTTTGATCTGGCCTGACTAAATTTTGTAATTCAAGCTGGAACATTTAAAGAAATTCGATTTTCATATTTTTTTGTAAAGAAAGCATTTATGAACGATACATCAACAACCAAGTCCATTCGACTTTCAGTTAAAACAGTGCTGCTTTTCGTTATAATGGCTTATTCACTAATGGTTTCTGGCCAAACCGACCAGACCCTGGAGCGGGTGGGCTGGTGGAAGTTTGATGACGTGAACAATCCATTGCTTCCTGAACCGGGGTATGGGTTGCCACTGGAACTGGTCGGAACCCATCAGCTTGTTGCTGGCCACAGCGAAACTGATTTTGCCGCAAAAATCGGAGTTGGCAGTCATTACCGGATGACGCATGGGATAAGTGCAAATGGTGGCGGTAGTTTTGTGAACGAATTCACCCTGCAGATCGATTTTATGGTGGAGAGCCTCGATATCTGGCATTGTTTTTTCCAGACTTATCCTGAAAACACAAACGATGGCGATTGTTTTATCAATCCTTCGGGAAACATTGGTGTTGCGGCCACAGGTTATTCAGGGGTTGCCGTGAAAATTAATGAATGGTACAGGTTGGTAATTACGGTTGACAATGGGTCTTTTTACCGATATTATCTTGATGGAGAGCTTATTACACAGGGTGCAGTACAGGACATTGATGGCAGATTTTCGTTAGACCCGGTTTTGTTGATGTTTGCTGACGAAGATGGTGAGGATAATTTGATAAACGTGTCTGAAATCGGAATCTGGGATATCCCACTCAACGAACAGGAAGTGACTGAGTTGGGAGGATTCAGCCATCCTGTACCTCAACATCCTCAGCTCATCGGTTATCCCTTTTTACAATCCATGACCAAAAACTCGGTGTATGTTTGCTGGCATGATACACTGCAAAATATAACCAGTGTTGAATACGGAATTACACCCTCGCTTGGATTTGGCGCCGAAGGTTACAGCGAGATGATAACCTCACCTTATCGCTGGCATAGTGTACAGCTTACAGGCTTAACCCCCGGAACCCGATATTTCTACAGAATTGTAACCGGCAGCCTTACATCGGCGGTTTTTTCGTTTAAAACCCTGCCCGATGACGATTTTAACAATCATGTCCGTTTTCTCCTTTTCAGCGATTCGCAGGAAGACTCGGCTGCAACCGGAAGAATTATCAGGTCAGCAAAAGCAAAAGTGCAGGAACTTTATGGTCCCGATATCACTGAGAGCATAAATCTGATCATGCATGCAGGCGATATTGTATCCGACGGTAGCAACATTTCACAATGGACGGATCAGTTTTTTAGACCTTTTGCACCACTTTCGGCCAACATACCTTTTATGTCTGTTGCCGGAAACCATGAACTGGAACATTTCAATTATTATGAATATGTAAAGTACGATGAATTTTCGGCCTTCCCATCAACCCATCCTTTGTTCGAAAAGGTATGGACTTACACCCTGCCCCGGATTTTGATGATAGGTCTGAATTCAAATTTGATTTATCAATACGGTGATGTTCAGAAACAGTGGCTTGATGAAACACTGGCGTTGGCTGAAAATGACAAGTCGATTGATTTTGTTTTTTGTTTCCTACACCACCCACCAGTGAGTGAACTTTGGGGAGAAGGCATTACTGCATGGGTTTCGGAGGATGTGCTGGGTGTATTAAAAAAATACTCAAAAGTGCAACAGCTTTCTTACGGGCATACGCATGCCTACGAGATGGGGGTGGTTGAATCGGGTGCTGAAAACGCCGACGGAGATTTCAGGATTAGCTGTGTGGGTGGCGGAGGTGGCTACCGCGACCGCTGGGGCGAATACACCAACAACGATTATCCCGAAATCAACATGGCACTCGATCATTATTTCTACGTTTTGTTCGATATCAACCTGGCCGAAAAATCTTACACCGGGCAAATGTTTGACCTGGGAAATATTGATGTGCCAGTAAACAATCAGGTTTCAGATACATGGCACCGGATTTTGGATCAGGTGAAACCTGACCAGCCAACAGTTACCGCTCCAACCTATTCGGGCAACGGCCAGTTGGTATTGCATGCAAGTCCCTTTTCAGGAATTGATGAACTTATGACCTCACAATTTCAAATAACCGGAACGGCCGGAAATTATTCGACCACAGTTTTTTCAAAATCAACCGACTGGCGCAATGTATATGGCGTGGATGCTGAATTTACACCTGTTGACCTTAATGCTGGTGTTGACCTGACATCACTGATGATACCTCCAGGAATTCTGACAACCGGAAATACTTATTATTTAAGGGCACGATACCGCGATCAGAATTTGAAATGGAGTGAATGGTCGGATGAATTGTCCTTTGTTGCCAACAATGCACAGGGGATTGACAATGACTTGCGTGGCGGAATTTTCAATTTTCACGTAAGCCCAAATCCCTTTAAAACATCATTAAGCATTGATTGTGAATTGGATGTACCTGAAAAGGTTACCGTCGAGTTGTTGTCGGTTCAAGGCAAAACGCTTCAATCCCTCATCAAAAATCCCATCAGTTGTGGGCACCAAACATTTACCCTTAATACCACAAACCTGAATGAGGGAATTTATTATGTACGGGTATCAGCCACAGATGGAACGGAAACCCAAAAGGTGGTATTAATCAAATAATTCAGCGTGATTGGCAGATGGGTTATTGAGTCTGCTAATCCAATTTTCCATTGTTTTTTAACATCACTTCCTCCACAGTCATAATCTTTTCGTTACGTGTAGCCAGGAAATCTTTTTTGGATTTGCCAATATTAAATAAACCAATTACCTGATGAAAAATGAATACCGGAATATAAAAAAGTGATGACCAGATTTTTCTTGGCGAATTGGACAGGAATAAAACGAGTAAGAAATTCAAGGAGAATATGATAAGTGCAATTAATAAAATGATTGTTATCCATAATCCTGCAAAAGCGCCAACCAAGGAAACAAACAACGAAAAAATAATCAGTAAAAACATTGGCGGGTAAATAATGTTGAAAGCAGAGAGGACACCTTTAAAGTTGAATTTTACAACATTTCGAAAAAAAATTCTCATAATTACCGGAAAATTTTGCAGATAGGTGTTTGCCCATCTTGCTCTTTGCCGCTGAATTTGATAACCCTTGCTGATCTTTTCATCATAAACAACGGCTTCTTTTTGATAAGCAACCGTCACATTGTTTTCAAGGAGGAAACACTGGAGAGCTTTGTCTTCTCCCAGGATTATTCCGTTAAAGTTTTGCTTAATCAATCTGTACTCGAATAAATCCAAAAATACAGGGTAGGCAATAGCCATTCCAGAACCTGCTATTGAGGCACTTGCACCAAGCTGAAAGGGTATGAGCCGTGAAGTATGATTGGCATAAATTTCTCCCAATGCATCAATGCAGGCAACCCTTGTATCCAGATTTTTTGCTTTTCTTTCACCCTGAACTACCTGATAACCATTATTTATCATCGTGTTAATGTTGAAGAAAAAGTCGGGATGTATTAAATTATCAGGATCGAAAATGATTACAAAATCAGGTGGCTGTTCAAAAAATTTTATGGCGTAATGCATCGATCTGACTTTTGATCCAAGCCTGGTTTCAGGTTTAATTACAGTAAGTTGATTGTGTTCGATGCCATAATCATCTGATGCGCAATCATCTGCAACCAAATAAATGTGATAGTTCCTATAATTCTGTTGTAGGATGGATAGAACTAAGGGTCTTGTGATTTCTATGTTTTGATAAGCAGTAATAATGCAGGCAAATGAATTCTTTTTATCTCCCGGTGGAAATTTGCGCTTCGGTGACAAAAAGGTTAATCCTGTAAAAATGAATTTGATAACCAACAAAAGCGCACAAAACGAACCAATAATCCAAACCGCAAAATTAAATGTTGCCATTCTTCAGGTTATTAAATAATTCATCTGAAAACTAATCTTCAAACAACAAAACCGTTAAAAATAATACCAAGAAAAATTACTTCCGGTGGTGAACACGTGCCTGTAAAAGTAGATAATTTTGGATAAAATTCAGCTTTTGAAAAAGACAGAGAACATCGGTTAAGATTTTTTTTACGGGTAGGCTTAATTCCTGATTCTGCCAAAAACTTTAGGTTGAACCTCCGTGAAAATTTGAAAATAGTTTTATCCTGAAGCGGTTAAGGTGATTGGTTTGAGCTACACAGATTTTTTTTACAAGTAGGGATTATGATGGATTTGTAGAGATGCAGCGGTTTTAACATTCCACAAAATGGCTTTGCAATATGCCGCCAAATGATGAAATTTACCTTGAATTGCAAACACCAGCAAATTTTTGGGGATGGCTACAATTGCCTGATAAGCAAATGCAATCAATGATTTAATACCACGAACATTCCGGCGCATGTATAAAATTCGTGCTCGATTGAGGTAATAGGTTTTAGCAGGACTGTCTTTGCCAGTTGAAACGGATTCCTTGTGGTAAACTACCGAATTGTGAACGTAAAAAATTTTGTAACCGGCATTGCGGATTCTTTTGCACCAATCCATTTCCTCGTAGTAAAGAAAGAA
Source organism: uncultured Bacteroidota bacterium (assembly GCA_937950125.1). Taxonomy (GTDB): domain Bacteria; phylum Bacteroidota; class Bacteroidia; order Bacteroidales; family 4484-276; genus CALFEP01. Next base: position 46,729 of record CALFEP010000101.1, on the reverse strand, counting down.
TATTTCAGCCATCAGGCCTACTTTTTCGATTACATGCCGAGGTACAAGCATAGCGGCGCCGTGGCCAAAAAATGTTTCCCTGTCTTCTTCAAACTGATTTTCGTCCTTCATACCACAACCCCAGCCAATACTTCTGGTAGTAAAGGTGCTTATTTCTGAGAACCCTGTATATTGCAACAGCCCGGGAGTATGTGAAAAATAAATTTTTGGAGAGACTACCCCGATTGACTGATTACGGCGACACTTTTCAACCAGTGGTTCAAGAAAGCCAGGTTCAACAAGGGTGTCGTTGTTAAGTAATAATATGTAATCACCTGCCGCTTGTCTGATTCCAAGATTGTTTCCACCTGCAAAACCCAGATTAACATCACTTTTGATGAGTTTTACAGTTGAATATTTTTGCACGATTTCTTCAAGATTTCCAACTGTAGAACCATTGTCAACCACAATCACCTCGATAGCCGGGTAAGTTATTTTTGTTAATGACTCAATCAACTCGCCGGTTACTACGGGCTGGTTAAAATTCACCGAAACGATGGAAACCAATGGCCAGTGTGAAGAATTACCAATCATGAATTGTACATTGAGTTCACCGCGGTGAACCATGGATTTAGTGTGTTTTCTTTATTGTATTGGAGTGGGATTGTGGTATTGTCTTGATAAACGTTACCTTTTGTTCCCAAAATAATTGCATGACCAGCTGCGGTGTCCCATTCGTGGGTAGGTCCAAACCGGGGATAGATATCAGCAGTGCCTTCGGCAATCATACACAATTTAAGTGAGCTTCCTCTCGATACATACCTGATGTCTGAATGCACATTTTTCAAACCTGAGATGTATTTCTCAGTTTCGCTGTTGAAGTGCGAACGGCTGACAACGACGTTAAGATGTTGCTTATCAAGTATCATAGGCAGTTTTTGTGCAGATTTCAACATGGATTCAACCGTATCGCTGGTTAGGTTCAATTGGTCAGGGATTAGTGCTTTAAAAGAACCCTCATCCAAAGGCAGACCATAATAAAGTTCTTTTAATACAGGACAATACACCACACCCAAAACAGGATTTCCTTCACAAACCAGGGCAATGTTTACAGTAAACTCGTCATTTTTTTTAATAAATTCTTTTGTACCATCCAATGGGTCAACTATCCAGAGGTATTTCAATCCTTTCCTTTCATTCCATGACGAGTGTTGCCCTTCCTCACTAAGTATATCAATACCAGTTGGTTTGAGTATTTCACAAATAATATCGTTGGCTTGTTTATCTGCAATTGTAACAGGTGATGCATCAGTTTTTAGCATAAACGAAAAATCAGTTTTGTAAACTTCAAGTATCTTCTCAGAAGCTTTTAAAACGGCATCAATTGCAACCAGAAGAAGATTATGGTAATTGATTTTATTCATGATTGTGCTTTCTTTTTCCAAACAGTAAAAAAACCAGACACCATGAAGTAGGGTAAATAATCAGCAATTCTTGTGTCAAGTTCTTTTAAAATGTGAATTCGATTGGTTAACAGTGAGATGGGAAAAGTATTTTCGATAAAAATTGATTTACCTTTTCTAATGATCTCGAAACCGTTTTTATTAGCGAGTTGGTGAATTTGCTTTAAGGTGAAAAAATGCAGGTGCTCAAGGTTTTCGGATTTTGATTGGTTAGTTCCGGTGTAGCCAAGCATTTTTTTCAACGACAGCAACCCCTTGAAAAACGGTGTAAAATGTTTTGAAAAGTATAAAAACGGACGGGTTACGAGCATCTCTCTCGGACCACGGCCATTTGGTACAGTTACGATGATGATTCCATCCTGCTTGATTACGGTTGAAATTCTATCGATTAAACCAACAGGATTGACGAGATGTTCCAATACTTCACTCACAATTATCACATCAGCCGATTGTGCTTCAAAGTGATAATCTTCAAGGGTGCAGATGATGAATTTGAGATTTGGCCGTTTTAGTACGCTTTGAGCATATTCAATAGATGCTTTATCGCTATCAATACCAGTGACATCATATCCCATCATGGCAAGTTGAATGGACATATTACCTTTACCACATCCCAAATCGAGAACTTTACCGGAGTCACCAATGAGTTCTCTGATAATGTTCACCACAAATCCAAGCCTTTTAATGTCTTCAGGATTTGTATATGTTGAATGATTTTCAAAATTTAATTTCATCATTTAGTTTTCTTCATTAATAGGGTCAGTATTATTTGCGTCTTCATCCAGGTCTTTTGCCAGAAAAAGCAATCCCATCGAAACATATATCAGCGGACCTGTTGGTAATTGCCCCAAAATTCCATTGCTGTATGAAGCTACCATTATTCCCAGAATACCCGATGCCATGGCAAATAGTTTCGCCTGCAAAACTGGATGTGTAACACGGTAAACTGCAAGAAATGATCCTTTTCCTAAAATGTAAACCAAAATGGCAATATGTAAAACCAATCCAATGATACCCTGTTCAGCCCAAATTTGCACATACCAGCTATCGGTAGGAACATTGGCAAGGAATCCATTTGGCGAAAACCTCAAACCCCAGTTTCCTGCTGAACCTATGCCTCCTCCTAACGGCCGTGTTGCCAGATAAACCCTCAGTATTCTTTGATTGGTTAACCTTACCTGCAATGATGGGTCGTTGGGATTAAATGCAGTCCGCATTCGCTGAATGGCATAAATCCCACTTCCGATTGATGTATATTTAAAAAAAACAAACACCATGAACCCCATTATCAGCCCCACTGTAATCATTTTGACATTTCGGGTTAAAATCAGGTACAGTAAAAACCCTCCAAAAGGAACAGCAATTGCGCCTCGGGTGCCCGAAATGAACATCCCATAAAAGCCGGTTATCGCCATAATTCCAAAAAAGATTCTTTCTTTCAGCGTACGGGCATTGATAAAAATTATAGCCCCAACCAGTCCGGTATGTGCCTGTGCTGCTCCATACTGGCCTGCATCGCTGTAAAATGAAAACACCCGAAGTTTTCCAAAAATGATATGCGTGGAGGGGCCTCCCGTGTAAAGCCAGGCTTTTTCCCAAGGGTCAAGACCAATATTTAGCTGTACAAACCCTTTTATTGTCCCGATAATTGAAATAATACCCCATATATAGAGAAAAATATCGACATCTTTGTATTTTCTGAAAAGAAGTAGTACCAAAGGTACCATTAAAAAAATGTACAATGAAACACCACGCATGGCATAAAACCAGGCTTCAGTGCTTATTTTCTCCGGATTTAACAGTTGAACCAGTGCGTATGCAAACCAAATCGTTAGCAAAAGCGTAATATCGCGCATGGCTGATATCCATTTTATGCTTCGGTTGAAACTAAAAAAGAATAGCGATACGTATGTAAGCACCAGCAACCCATCGATGCCTAAGCCAAAGGGGACAGAGGGGATGTATCTGTTTAATCCGTTCGCAAAAAAGCCAAATACGACCACCGAAAAAATACCAATCATCGGATTGCTGAATATCATCCAGATCACCGCAATTAAAAATGGAAATGCAACCAGTATTAAAGCAAACTCAACGCGCTCACTCTGAACAATAATCGCAAAAATGAAAGTCGCAAGGAAAAGAATGAGTGCTGATGCTCCCAATGCAATGCCTTTAAACCCGGTTTCTTTTTCGATTGGATTATTCATTTTCTGCTTATTTTATGGCTTTTGGTCTGAATTTGGAACGAAAGAAAAAATAGCCTTCCGAGAAAATCCTTTTATATTCGATGTTGAGTTCTTTTCTTAAAAATTGATATCCGATTATCTGACCAAAAAGCGTAAAAATTACTGTAACGACTGCTACAGCGGTTAATGACTGAAATAGGAAAACTGCAAGCAAATCTCCTGCAATATTCATGGCAGCCATGATCAGAACTTTAACCAGATTTAAATTTGGTTTATTGATGGCATCAAGCGTAATTCCACTGAATCGGTCGATTGGTAAGAGTAAACTGTAAAGGGAAAAAATTTGAAAAAGTATGATTGCAGTCTGAGATTCAACATATTGCTCTCCACCAATTAAATAAATCATGTTTTTGGCAAATAGCAAACAAAGCATTAAGCCGGGTATGAAAAGAAAAGTAGTCCTTCCGGCATATTGGTAGAAAAGCGTCCTTACCTCATGATTATTGCCCTTTATGCTTTCCCTCGACATTTTGGGGAAGGCATTTAAAACAAAACTTCTTAAAGGGATGTCCATGATTTCTATCAATTTAAGCGGAACGCTGTACAAGGCAACCGCTGTTGTACCAAGCGGGCTTAGGCCTATGATAATGGTATCAGAACTTTTCAAAAGATTTGAACCTAACATGGTGCCAACGGAATACTTCCCGTAGTTTAAAAGATATTTGATTTTTTCAATAGAGGCTTTAAAGATGTATCCAATTCCATCCCAGCCCTTTATCATCGCAAAAGCGGATACAATTGAATTAATAATCAAGTGGGAAATGACCACTGTATTAATGCTTTGTTGAGGTAAAAAGTAATTAAAAATAACGTAGATAAGAAACAAACCGGAAGATAGGGAACGTAACCAAAAAATTGCTCTGAATTTTTGATCTGCTTCGAGTATTCCGATAGCGTTGCTGTAAGGAAGCGAAAAAATAGCGTATATCGGATAATAATAAAAAAACAGTTGGTAGGACGAATTTTCAATCTGATGAGGAAAAACAAGAACGGCGATGATTAAAAGTGACACAACCATGGCAGCAATGGTGAAACTCAGAATCCAACCCGAACCGATAATCTGAACCCTGTCATTATATTTTGCACCAGCCAGATACCTTACCATCGATGTTTTTATGAGTCCCAGTTTTATCATTTCAGTAAAGTGAAGTGGTGTAAGGTACAACACCCAAAAGCCATAGTCTCTGGTTGAATATGTTCTGACCAGGATAAAAAAGGTAACAAACCCAAAAAATGCAACTATTACATTGGTTAACAATGAGATACTATGGTCATCTTTTAGCAGTGTTACTAGCTTCGATCTCATTCACGTTAGTTTATGGAAGATTTTGTGTAAAATTGAAAATGCAGTGCTTGTCTGAGAAAATTTCTCAGCCGGCTGCGTTTTTTTGGTAAAAGGCCAAGTACAGTTTCAACTTCCTCAATATCAGTACCATTTAATACAAAAAGTGTTTTTGATTTGCTAACTTCGCTATAAATACCAAGTGCACTGGAGTCAGCATTTTTCCATTCGCGGTTAGCTCTGACTACCAGAAGCGAGAGATTTGACTGGGCGATAACATCTGGTGGATATGGATAATAAAGTATTGCAGGAATTTCAACAAAAACATACCTGAATTTATCAAGAGAGGTGATCTGATTATCGGGTAATAAGTCGAAAATATCTTGTTTTTCGGTAAAGCTATCATCAATTAAATAAGTCATGTTATCCTTGTTGAGCGTGGCCTGGCTTTCATCATCCATTTGAAAATTAGTAAAATTGGATCGGATCATCGAAAGCAAACCCTTTACCCCTTTGTTTCTGGTCTCAACATGCTGATTGTTACCAGCATTCTGATTACGATCGATAAGTTTATTGGCATCATCTTTAAAAGTAAAATTCAGGTAAAGCACCTGATCGCCCACCGACCTTAATTTCTGAACCAGTTTTCCGGCAATAAAGCTCTTCCCTTCCTGATTTGTAGTGCTAAAGACGCTGATTATCTTGGTGGTTCGTTCATCTTCATCAGCGGAGGTAGTGGTGTACAATTTAATTTCCTGAATTATCAATTCACAAAGTCGGTTGCTGATAAATGGTAGGTTAAAGGATTGATATTTAGCGATAATTTTTGGCATAAGCCCGGCGGTGGTAAGTGCCGTAAATTTCTTGCCGCGTTCGAGTGTTTTTATAGTATTGTCGAAATATTCAGTCAGTAAAATGACGAAAGCCACCACCAGAAACCCAAAGAAAGCTGCTGCAATAACAAAGAGTTTTCTTTTGGAAGGTTTTGCATTTATGGGGTAGAATGGTTCATCAAGAACCTTAATATTGGTTGATAATTCTTCATTTTGTTGCCTGAGTTTCGCCTGGCCAAGGCTGTGCAAAAGCGAAAGGTATTCTCTTTCGGCAACATCTATTTCTCTTTCGATGCGGCTGAGGTTGGCGCCAAGTGGCGCAAAAAGTTGATAGTTCTTTTGAAAATCTCTCTGATGTTCTAATAAAACCTGAATTCCGGCTTTTGATTCTGCAAAGATTACCAGGTTTTTCAGCCATTCGGTCAATAAATCATGCAGCGGGATGCCTTCAATGGTGTTGGTATATTGATAAAGTTCATTCAAATCCTGGTTAAGCTCCCTCTCAATCTGCGACGCCTCTTTTTTCAGTTTTGCAAGCATTGATTTGCTGAGTGTATCGGGTTCATTGTAAATTTCATTGACGGCAATTTTTTCAGTTATTTCAACCAATCTGTTTCTTTTTACAATGATTTGATCAGATATGCCATGTATTTGCCCTTGAATCTGGAGCTTATCTTCAAGCTTTTTCAGGGTTTGTTCAGCACCTGCATATTTCATCTTTTCTTTCTGAATAAACTCATCAATGTCTTCTTTTTTTTCGGCAATGAATTTACTTTGTTCGTAGTAATTGATAATGTTGTTGCTTTTATTAAATTCCAGCAGCCGGTCCTCAGCCTCTTTTAATCTTATCAGCGATAGCCTAACCTGCTCTTCAAAGTACCTAACCACAGCATCCGACTGATTTTCTTTCATCAGTTTGTAGTTCCTCATAAACACCTCAGCAAGGATAACAAGGGTTTGCAGGCTAATGCCCGGATCATCTGATTTGTAACTTAATTCGATAAGGTCGCTACTGGCAATTCTTTTAACATCAACCTCCGATAATTTTCTCAGGCTGTAATGTGGGTGAGGATAGTTTAGCAGAGAATAAATATAGTTGGTGTCCGTGGAATTTTTATAATTATAAAGATTTTGTACAGTTTGTTCAAAAGCCACCTTGTAAGCAATGGAATCTCCCTCAATTATTGGTTTAACCACAAGATTTTTAACGTTTTGGGGTACGTTTTTCCTGAGTTCAATAAACGATTCCCTTGAAATATAGACAGGATTATAGCTGTCAAGAATCAGCCCCTGTGTTAACAATCGTATTGCAACTTCAGTGAGTGTTTCTCGCGATTTAATAATGTTCATCAGGTTATCAAATGAATTGTTTGCAACAAAAAAGTCAACACGCCTGTCCTGGTCAAGTCCGTATCCTGATGCAATACCAGTGTAAATAGTTGTTTTGGTTTCGTAATAATAGGTTTGATTTTTAGTAAGATAAAGAACAATTAATGCCAGCAAAAGGGGTACCGATATCAACAACCAAAAATGCCGGAGGAAAATTTTTATTAATTGAATGATGCTCATGGTTTATTCGATTTCGTTGATTAAATTAAACTTCATTCCCACAATTTGTTCAAGCAGTAAGTACTGTTTGTAAAATAGGTTACGGTCTTCTACGAAACTGTAAAGATTTGATGCATGGTGTTCAGTTAACCTTGAAAGCTCGGCAATGCTTATTTTGCCATTCAGAAACTCTTTTTCGGCTAATTGAACCTGCAATGTGGTAGTGAGTTGTGCCTGGTTTTTAACTTTCAGTTTTTCCTGGTACATAATTAAATCCTGGTAAATAAAAATCACATCCTGTTTTAATTCGAGGATTTTTTGTTCACGCTGAAGCATTCCCTTTTCAAGATTTCGTTTTGCGATTTTTATCTGAGTACCATAGTTGGTAAATTCAAAAATGGGGATTCGCAAATACAATCCAACCCGATAACTCGATTGAAATCTGTTTGAAGAGAAGTCCGTTGGAAACGAGCCGGTTGATTCGTTTGTACTGAAATCGTAAGACGAACCATAAGCAATGTCACCGTCAATAAATAAAAAGTTCAATAACGATTTTTTCTTTTCCTGAAGCAGGTAATTGTTAACGCTAATCTCGGCCTCCTCCATCTTAATGTAAGGTGTATGAGCTATGGCTGAATCGATTAGTACCTCAAGAGGTGGTAATTTGTCAACTATATTGTCAATTAATGGATTAAACAGCAGGACTGTATCAGTTTCAAAATTATTAACCTTTGAAATCTGAGCCATCAGGGCAGATGAACAGCTGCATATAATGGCTGTAATGGAAACCAGTAAAAACTTAAATCTTTTGAAACCAGATAGACTCATAGTTGTTTCTTTTAAACATTACCACGTTGAAAAATTGCCTTAAAGGTACGGTAAATGAGTTTTAAATCGCCAGCAAATGAATTGTTTTCAGCATAATTATTGTCCAGCCTAAACCGCTCTTCTTCTGACATGGTGCCTTTACGTCCCCGAAGCTCAACCTGCCATAATCCCGTAAGCCCTGCTGCTGCAGCAAATCGTTTGGCCCGGTCGTCAAGCGTAAGTTTTTCGGCTTCATGCAATGGCAAAGGTCGGTTTCCTACTATCGACATATCACCCTTCAGAATGTTGAACAGCTGTGGTAATTCATCAATACTGGTATTTCTGATAAACTTGCCCACGCGTGTTATTCTTGGGTCGTCTTCAAGCTTTAAAAATGCTTTTTCTGCATTTTTTCTTTTAATGTAATGATTTTCACAAATTTGCTCACCTTTAATGTAAAGAATTGATGAACAGTATTCGCCTTCGGGTAATTTGGCACACTCATTACATTTTTCCTCAATTTCATCTGATACATATTGATTCAGATGGCTTAAGGCTTTAAGCTTTTGAAAATTGTCAGAACCTACATACATCGACCTGAATTTATAAAAATTGAACATGTTGTAGTTTGCTCCAACCCTTGAAGAAACATAGAAAAATGGCCCCTTTGACTCAATTTTTATGGCTGCCATAACCATTGCCATTAGTGGCGACAGGAGGATCAGCGCCATACCTGCTACTACAACATCAAATATTCTTTTAATTTTTGGCGTAGTGTAAGGTTGTACCGGTTCTGAATTGTGACGGGGAATTTGTTCCTTGTACTGTATCAAAAACCTGATCCGTTCGTAGATGCGGGTAATATTGATGGGGTTGACGTAAAAATCATCCAAACCCGCATTAAACGCTTTATCAAAATATTCAGGTTCATTTTGGTGGGCCATTAAAACAAAGGGCAGGTTATCAGTAATTTTGTAACTCTGCAGCAGCTTAAAAGTATTAATTCCATTGGTGCCGGGTAAGTGAACCTCTGAAACGATTGCATCAATTTTGTCGAATTTCTGAAGATAGTTAAGTGCTGAGATACTGTTGTCTTTTTGTTTGATTGAAAAAAAGCCGGATTGCTCAAACAATGAAAGTGTATCGGGAGCACTTCCAATGTACAGCAGGTTTATTTTTTCGTTCTTATTGTCCATTAACGTAATTTGCAGCAAAAATTACAAATCATTGATTTTTTCAAAACTCTGTTTGATTTTTTTTTCGGCTTCTTCAAAATCAATGGATTGCGTCATGAAATCCAATGCACCCAGCCGGTAATAATACAATTTGTCGCCATAGGTTAAATCGAAGCCTCTTAACTTGATTTTAGGATTCAGATTTTTTTCAATCATCTCAATCAATTCCACCGGATTAAATGGTTTTGTTAAGTAGTCCTGTGCCTTGAGCTGGTAACATTTAACCCGTTCCTTGCTTTGTTCTTCTCCTGATAGCATGATCACAGGTATGTCGCTAAAAAAACCACTATTTCTTATCCGTTCCAAAAAACCGTAGCCTGTAAGATTTGGCATCTGAATGTCGCAAATGATTAAATCGGGCAATATTCGCTTGGTTACCATCCATGTGTACCCCTCCTCACCGTCATTCTTTGTCGTAACATCATATTTTCCCTTTAAAATTGTTTCCAGGATCAACCTGATACTCATTTCATCATCAATAGCCAGAATCTTTTTCATCTTTTCCGAATTACTTCATCCTAAACTTTTCCAACTTTTTTATTATCAACGACGAATCCATTGCTCAATCATCAATTGTGCCGACTTTGTAAAAAACAATAAGTCAAAAACATAGAAGCATTCCCCGTGTTTTTCTTTTCCAAAAAAAAACCACACTTTGTTAAATCAGGCAACTGGTATAGCTATTTTCTCGAAAAAACTATTTTTAATTACAAAACATTCATTTGCATACAAAAATATCAAACTTTTGTAACAAAGGCGAAAAGGCGTAAAAGATTTAGTCAAATGAATTGAAAACAGCACAAAGACAAATTGTAAATTTTCACACAATTTGATTGCTGATGCATTTTTAATTTGATAAATAATTATGAGACAATGGTTTAATACCATTGAATAAAAAAGACTGACGAAGGTGAATTTTTAAAAAAGGCAGACTATTTTGCTTCGGACTTTATTAATTTTTCAAGCCCAGCCAATTCATCCCTAAACCTTGCTGCAGCAATAAAATCGAGCTCTTTTACGGCTTCTTCCATTCGTTTTCGGGTTTGTTGAACGGCTTTTTCCAACTGGTCGCGGGTCATGTATTTTACAACTGGATCAGCGGCTACATCCACTTCCAAATTTTCGGCATAAACCTTTAAATTGCTGGGTTTGGCGCCGGCAACTGAGGTCTGGCTCATGATCGAATGCAGCGATTTCACCAGCGGAGCAGGAGTTATGTTGTTTTCGTGGTTGTACTGCAATTGTTTTTCGCGCCGGCGGTTTGTTTCATCAATGGTTTTCTGCATCGAATCGGTGATTCTGTCAGCGTACATAATCACTTTTGAGTTAATGTTCCGTGCTGCTCTGCCTGCAGTTTGGGTTAACGAGCGTTCCGACCTCAAAAAACCTTCTTTGTCGGCATCAAGAATGGCCACAAGTGAAACTTCCGGAAGATCAAGCCCTTCGCGTAATAAATTCACGCCTACAAGTACATCGATATTGCCCAGCCTCAATTCTCGCATAATTTCCACCCTTTCGATGGTATCAACGTCGGAATGTATGTATTTGCTGCGGATAGAGAGTTTGTGAAGGTATTTGTTTAATTCTTCGGCCATCCTTTTTGTGAGTGTCGTTACCAGCACACGTTCATTCCTTTTTATCACCAGTTCAATTTCTTCAAGCAGGTCGTCAATCTGATTAAGGCTTGGTCTGATCTCGATTACCGGATCCAGCAATCCGGTTGGTCTGATAAGCTGCTCAACAATGATTCCCTCGCATTTTTTGAGTTCAAAATCAGCAGGGGTGGCGCTCACATAAATGGTCTGCCCGGTTAGTGCTTCAAATTCATCAAATTTCAATGGGCGGTTGTCCATAGCCGATGGTAGCCTAAATCCAAATTCGACAAGGGTTTGTTTTCTCGATCTGTCACCACCATACATCGCCCTTATTTGTGGAATTGTAACATGACTTTCGTCAACAATCAACAGGAAGTCATCCGGAAAATAATCAATCAGGCAAAAAGGGCGTGTGCCCGATCTGCGACCATCAAAATATCGTGAATAGTTTTCAATTCCAGGACAATAGCCAAGTTCACGCATCATCTCAATATCGTAGCTTACCCGGTCTTCGAGCCGCTTGGCTTCCTGCGATTTGCCTATCTCCCTGAAATATCCGGCCTGCTTGAACATATCATTCTGGATTTCGTATAAAGCCGACTTCATCTTTTCTTTTGAGGTGACAAAAATGTTAGCCGGGTAAATTGCAATTTGCTCATAATCTTCGATTTTGATCCCCGAAATGGGGTTAAAAGCATGAAGCTCCTCAATTACATCGCCAAATGAAATCACACGGTAAGCAAAATCAGCATAAGCTGGAAAAATATCCACCGAATCTCCTTTTACCCTGAAATTCCCGTGACGAAATTCGATTTCGTTACGTGAGTAAAGGCTGGCAACCAAATCGAGCAACAGTTTATTGCGTGAAATCTGATCACCTACTCTGAGATGAACAACGTTGTTGGTAAAATCATCGGGGTTGCCTATTCCATAAATGCATGATACTGATGATACCACAATAACATCGCGTCTGCCCGAAAGCAACGAAGAAGTTGCACTCAACCTCAGTTTTTCGATCTCATCATTGATGCTGAGATCTTTTTCAATGTAGGTGTTGGTGGAAGGAATGTAGGCCTCGGGTTGGTAATAATCGTAATACGAAACAAAATATTCGACTGCATTTTCAGGAAAAAACTGTTTAAATTCTCCGTACAACTGGGCTGCGAGGGTTTTGTTGTGGCTCAGAACAAGTGCCGGCCGGTTTACCTCGTTCAGTACGTTGGCAACCGTGAAGGTCTTTCCCGAGCCCGTTACACCAAGCAAAACCTGCGCCTCATCGCCTCTGCTTAGTCCTTCAACAAGCTGACGAATGGCCTCCGGCTGGTCGCCGGTAGGTTTGTATTCCGAACTTAATTTGAATTTCAAAGTGTCAGATTGATTTTATTTATTCAATATTTTCAGTAAAACCATAACTCATTACCTGGACAAGCCAGAACAAACAAAAACAAAAGCCATCCCGAAATTTCGTAACGAAACGCTAAATTTTTGAAATTCAGAACAAAAGCTTCATATTTCATGCTTATCTGCCTGCAAAGGCAATCAAGCAGGCTGTTCGATATTCAATTATTTGTGCTTGTGTTTTACCTGCCTGCCGAAGCATTCAGGCAGGTTTGATATTTGTCCCGAAGTTTCTGGATGATATTTGTAATTTATCCCAAAAAAAATCATCATTTTCAAAATTAAGTTACTCCTGTTTTATTTTAAAAAAACATGAAACAGGATAATGATCAGAATAATCGACTTTTGTTTTCTGAAATTTGTAAGGCTCAAGCCTGTCGCTGTAAAGGATGTAATCGATTCGCAAAAAAGGCATGTCTCCGGCATAGGTCGAGCCAATTCCCCTTCCGCTTTCAATGAAAGCATCTTCAAGGTTTTTGCTGATTGTACGATAAACATACGAGGCGGGAGTGTCGTTAAAATCGCCGCATACAATAACAGGATGGGGTGATTCGGCAATCCTTTGTCTAACTGTTTCAGCCTGCTCCGAACGCTTTTTAAACGCACTTTTCAATTTCCACCAAATGACTTTTGATCCTGAAAAATTTGAAGCAACTCCCGGATCAATAAACTCAGAAACAAATTCATAATCGGCTTTCGAAAAATGAATGGACTGCAGGTGAAGATTAAAAATCCGTATTGTATCCTTTTTAAAAACGATGTCGGTAAAAATTCCGGAATTGGTGTTGGAATTGTTGAAATGGATAGACCCCTGATTTACAATGGGATATTTGCTAAACGTAGCAATGCCGTAATGACGCCAGTCTTCAACCGTCTTGATGTAATCGGCATGATAATAGGGAATACTAACCATTTCGGTGAAGGGACCAATCGTAGGGAAATATTTTTCGTTGCCATGAAAAAATTCCTGAAAACACACCACATCCGGGTTTTCATCTTTAATCAGGCTGAAAATTGAATTTCGGGTAAAAAATTCCTGACCAGGTGTCGCCTTGTATTGGTCGAAAAGCCTCACATTGTATGATAAAACTTTGAGCGCATCCTTGTAAACCCCCACTGGTTTTTGCTTGTTAAATCTTAAATATTCCAAAAAAAGACCCGTTCCGAGAAGAATGGTAACAAACGAAAACAGGAAAAAATACCTGAGTCTCAAAATCCAATAAAAAACAAAGAAGGCATTTAAAATAAACAATGCTGGATAAAATAAGCCAAACATGGCCGGAATTGCATTTTTGGCGGGATTTACGAAGGGTGCCAGGTAAGCAAACAAAAGGGTGACAATTGAAAAACTATTTATCACCAGAAAAATTTTCGAGCTTATTGTCAATTTCTTTTTCCCGGATTTTGTCATAAATTTAATGCTGATTTTTAGTACTTGAATCGAACAACAATTCCTTTTCTTCCCTGGTCAAACTGCTGTATCCCGATCTGGATATTTTTTCAAGAATCCGGTCGATCTTGTCCTGTTTCACCTTTTTGCTGTAGTTGTATTCATCATCAGTCAACGGGCGTTCGTGGCTGGTTGAAGTGCGGAAATCCATTTTTTTCTCTCTTTTAATGGTGAATAGTTTTTTCAACCAGCCGAAATTAAAATTATGCCCAATGGCAAAATTCGAAAAAACATTTTGTTTTAATAATTTAATGTAAACAAAACCGAAAAAGGCTCCGCCAAGGTGAGCAATATGACCGCCAGGATTTCCTTTATCGATGCTAAGCACATCAATAATAACCAATATCAGCGCCAGGTACTTAAGTTTTATTTTGCCAAGAAGAAATAAAATCAGTGAATAATCGGGTACGTAGGTTGCCGCGGCTACGAGAATGGCAAGAACCGAGGCCGAAGCACCAAGCGCCACCGAATTTCCTTTTATTTCGCTAAAGACCGGAAAAAAATTGAATGCCGCAATGTAAAAAACAGCCCCGGCCAAACCTCCCCAAATGTAAGTTGTCAGCAATTTCCTGTCGTTGAGGTATTCCATAAAAATTCGTCCACTGAAATAAAGCACAATCATGTTGAATAGCAGGTGCCAGAAGCTTTCGTGCAGGAACATGTAGGTAAAAATGCTCCAGGGATGCTCCATCAATGCCATTAATTCAGCAGGAACTGCAAAAAGATAAGTCATGACTGAAATGTCCGGAACCTGATCGGGATGGTTGGGAGCCTTGAAAAGCCAAAAAAACAACCCAACAATGTTAACAACCACAAATACAGCAACATTTACAAGTAGCAGCCTTTGCAACGTCGATTTGCGTGTGAAGAACGCCTTGGTTTCGTCCAATGGATTTTGGTAATAATACATAAAATCAATAAATACCTTTTTGTTTCCAGAGTTTGATTAGAAAGAACCCGAATATCATACCACCCAGATGGGCAAAATGGGCAACATTGCTGTCGGACTGCGTAAATCCCATGTAAAGTTCGAGCGCCCCATAAGCAATAACCACCCATTTGGCTTTCACGGGAATCATAAAATAAATGTAAAGCAGCGTGTTAGGAAACAACATTCCAAAGGCTAACAGAATTCCAAACACAGCTCCTGATGCTCCGACAACATTTGGTCGGTTGAGAATGTAATCCTTGTAATCGATTACAAAGCCTTTGGCAGCTTCCAAAGCGCCTACATTGGCCGGATTGTTTGAAAGCCGTGTCAGGTTAAGCTGAAAATCCTGAAACTTGAGGTAAATTTCGCCGGCGTATGGCGATAACCGGCCATCGATGGCTGCATTTAAGCTGGCAAAATTGGAGTAACCCGGGTTTTCGATGATGTTATTAAGTGCTTCGACAATTGGGTTAAACTCAAAATAGAAAATTACATAATGAACCAGAGCTGCACCAACCCCTGTTATGAGGTAATAAACCAGAAAACGTTTTGATCCCCAAACATTTTCAAGCGCATACCCAAACATCCACAAAGCAAACATGTTGAAAAAAATGTGAGATACACCTCCGTGCATAAACATGTAGGTAATAAACTGGTAAGGATTGAATTTTTGGCTTTCAAAATAATGTAAGCCAAGATAATCGGCCAGATCGATGTTAAAGGCACTTTGCAGTGTTATGGTTGCCAGAAAAAACAAACCATTAATGATAAGCAGGTTTTTTACAACCGGTGGCAGTAAACTAAAACCCTGCGGACTGTAATATTGATTGTTCATTGTTGAAATTTAGTTCTTTAACCCTGATAATTAAATGTTGTGATCATTTTTCGATGCAAACTTACTGAGCAGACTTTCCAAAGTAATTATCTGTATTACACTGTCTCCATCAATTGAAACCTCCGGAACACGGCAGGCAAACAACCTGTCGATCAACATTTTCATCTCATGGGGTTGCAGGACCTTTCCGTATTTAATAGAAGTTTTTTTGGCCATTGAGCGGGCTAAATTAATGCTTTTATCCAGATTGAGATTTATCATGCCTGATTTGTAGTTTTCGATGATTCCTTCAATCAGTTCTTCAATATTGGTTTGTCTCAAATCGGCAGGTGTTCCCATAACTTTAAACCTGAAATTGCCTTTTTCGTCAGGCAGGATTCTGAAACCGATCATGTTCATATCGTCCATAATTTCACCCATAATTTCAGCATCAGCCGGCGACAAGGAAATTTTTACGGGGTATAATTCCTGTTGCGATAGTCCACTTCTTTTTTGTAGCAGTTCAACATATTTTTCAAACAAAATCCTTTCATGGGCTTTTTGCTGGTCAATAATCATCATGCCCGATTTTACCTGCGACAAAATAAATCTGCCATGAAGCTGATAAAAACTGCTTTCGGACGATACATTTCCTTCAATTTCAGCCTCGGTTTGTGTGTTTTGAACATGATGCGGCTGCTCTGTCATCTGTTTTTCAGACAGGTGAACGTAGTTTTTCTGAAACAAGTTTTCCCAATTTTCCCGGTTACTTGCCATCCTGGGCGATTGCATAGCTTTTTTCTGCTCAAAGGGATTGTAATCAGGATTTACTTTAATCTGAGGTTGACTTGGGAAATAATTCTTGTCAGGAGGTTTAAAATTAAAAGTTGGTTCAATGTTAAAATCAATGGACGGAGTAACACTGAACTTCCCAAGCGCGGCTTTTGATGCCGCCCTGACGATTGAATAGACCAGCGCCTCGTCCTGAAACTTGATTTCGGTTTTGGTAGGATGAATGTTGATGTCAATTTCTTTAGGGTTGATGTCGATGTAAATAAAATAGGAGGGGTAGCTTTTTTCGGGTATCAGCTCTGAAAAAGCATTTTCGATGGCGTGGTTAAGATAAGCATGCTTCATAAACCGGTTGTTAACAAAAAAATACTGCTCCCCACGCATTTTTCTTGCAAATTCGGGCTTTCCAATGAATCCTGAAATGTTCACAATATCTGTTTTTTGTTCTACCGGAACCAGCCGCTGGTTATAATTTGATCCAAAAATTCCGATTATTCTTTGTTTAAGGTTTGATGCTTTTAACTGGAACACGGGTTTCCTGTCATTAAAAAAACTCATGCCAATGTCAGGGTATGCCAACGCAACACGCTGAAATTCTTCCAGGATATGTCGAAGTTCGATGTTTTCGGATTTCAGGAAACGGCGGCGTGCAGGAACGTTGTAAAAGAGGTTTTTAACAGCAATCACTGTTCCGGCTGAACAGTGGCAAAATTCCTGATTTTTCACTTCTGAACCTTCGATACTAAGGCATGAACCTAATTCCTGGTCTGTTTTCCTGGTTTTTAATTCTACCTGTGCAATGGCGGCAATTGAGGCAAGGGCTTCACCCCTGAAACCCATGGTGCGGATGGCAAACAGATCGTCAACCGATGTAATTTTAGAAGTGGCATGCCGCTCGAACGAAAGCCTGGCATCGGTTTCCGACATTCCGCAACCATTGTCGGTAACCTGTATTAGTGTTTTGCCGGCATCTTTTATAGTCAGGTCTATTTGTGTTGACCCTGCATCAATGGCATTTTCGAGCAATTCCTTGACTGCCGAAGCAGGTCGCTGGATAACTTCACCGGCAGCAATCTGGTTGGCCACTGAGTCGGGAAGCAGATGAATGATATCAGGCATTCTTTTGGTTTGCGTTTGCTAAAAAAATATGATGTAAAGCAGTACAAGAATAAGAATAAGGTAAACCAACAGGTTGATTGGCTGTCGATGGCGTGGCTTTTTACGGTCTGATTTAAGCCATTGTTTTTTCAAATCACCCCGCGAAAAGTTTTTTACCTCCTCTCCGGCATTTTCGAGCTCTTTGCGGCGCTGCTCCAATTTTTCTTTTTCCTCGTCGTAAAAGCGGGGAATGTATTCAAACTGTCTTGGTTTTCTTGTTTTAAAAAATAGTGCCATGGTTTTTTTGTTTACAAAAGTAAAATTTATCTCCTGATGTTAAAACCAAACGTCCTGTCGTTCGTTTCATTATCTTAAATTTGCGCTCAGATTGTTTATTAAAAACCTTGTAAATGGACACAAATCCAGATATTAACAAACTTATTGTTGTTGGCGACCGGGTGTTGATAAAACCCAAAACCCTTGCTGTAAAATCGAGTGGCGGGCTCTACCTTCCTCCGGGTTACAAAGAGAAAGAAGAGGTGCAAAGTGGTTACATCGTAAAAACCGGACCGGGTTATCCCATTCCAATTCCCACCGACGACAGCGATGAACCCTGGAAGGTGGCCGAAGAAAAAACCCGCTACATTCCGCTTCAGGCAAAGGTTGGCGATTTGGCCATATTCCTGCAGAAAGGCGCTGTGGAAATCATTTTTCATGGTGAAAAATATTTTATTGTTCCCCAATATTCAATTCTTCTGCTTGAACGTGATGATGAAATGTTTTCCTGATCCGAAAGATGATTCGTTAATGTTAAATCTACAATCAGTTGAGCCAAAACAAAACCTGCCAATGATCAATTTCAGGAAAAAATTTTCAATCTGGTCAACGTCTGAAACGCTCAATCATCAGCGATGGCTCAACTTGCTGGTATTGTTTGCTTTTTTGCCTGTTGTTATGGTTTTTAATTCATGTCATTCCCAATCGGGTCAGGTGACCATGGATTCCCAAAAGCTGGTTCTTTCAGTTTCCAACCCTTCTGTTGCCACAGGATTCAGGATAGAGGAGGGTAAAGACAAAAAAATCCTGAGCATCTTTCATCCCTGGGACAGCCTTGCAGCACCGCAGATTTTTTATCTTGTGCCCGATACCTCAAACGCACCGCTTCCTGCCGATGTTCAGGCAATACACATCCCGGTGAAACGCATTGTCTGCCTTTCGGCGTCGCACCTTTCGTTTCTGGATGCACTGGGTCAGATTGATAAACTGGCAGGTGTAAATAATGCCGGTTATGTTGTTTCCAAAAATTTTCAAAACCTCGTCGAGTCAGGACAAATTAAGGAAATTGGATTGGGTGACAGGTTCAAACTTGAACAATTGATTGGCCTCGATCCGGATGTTGTGATGGTTTCGCCTCAACCCGGACAATCCTGGGAACCGCTCATCAATGCCGGATTAACCGTGATTCCAAACGGCGACTATCTTGAATCGCACCCCCTTGGCCGTGCTGAATGGATCAAGTGCTTGGGCGTACTGTTTGGCTGTGAAGAAAAAGCCATCGCAGTGTTTGATTCCATTAAAAATGAGTATAATAGCCTGAAGAAGCTCACCGAGGGAATTAATAACCGGCCACTGGTATTGTCGGGAAATCAGTATGGCGGATTCTGGACATTGCCTGGTGGCCAAAGCTACGAAGCCCGGTTTCTGGCCGATGCAGGCGCCCGTTTTTTTTATCCGGAAAATACCATGCGCGGAAGTTTTACCCTCGACTTTGAAACCGTTTTTGCCAAAGGGTTTGACGCTGATTTCTGGAGAATTCTTGTTTACAACAAAGACGAATACACCTACGACAAACTTCTGGAGGAAGATGTCCGTTATGCCGGTTTTAAAGCTTTCAAAGAGCGTAAAGTGTTTATTTGCAACACATTTTCTGCACCATTGTACCAGAAAGGATTGCTTGAACCGCAGATAATTTTAGCCGATTATATCAACATCTTTCATCCAGGCCTCATTCCAGGCCATCAAAATGTTTATTATCAACTTCTTCAATGAGAAATCTTGTCGTTTCATACCGTTGGGCGTCGCCAGGAATTTCCGGCATTTTTATGCTATTGCTGGTGGCCTTATCTGTTTTTTTCATACTGAACATCATGCTGGGATCGGTTTACATTCCGGCAACAGAAGTTTTTTCAATTCTTTTTACGCACGACACTGTAAATCTTTTGCATCAGACCATCATCATCAATACACGACTTCCACAGGCTGTAACCGCTGTGCTTGCTGGTTCGGCACTCGGTGCAGCAGGCCTGATGATGCAGACATTGTTCCGAAATCCACTTGCAGGACCATCGGTTCTGGGTGTGAGTTCGGGGGCAAGCCTGGGTGTGGCGGTAATGATGTTGTTTATCAATTTTCCGGGTGGAACTTTTCAGGTGTTTAAGCAGGTTACCGGCAATATTTCGGTGATTGTGGCCGCTTTCGTGGGTGCTTTTGCCGTGTTGTTCATCATTGGCCTCATCGCCGGCAGATTCAAAAGTAGTGCAACACTGCTTATTATTGGGATGATGATTTCTTATGCGCTGACCTCCATTACCGGAGTGCTGCAGTTTTACAGCCTCAAGGAAGACCTGCAGGCATTTGTTATCTGGGGTTTGGGGAGTTTTGCAAATGTTGGCTGGGATCAAATCCCTTTTCTGGCTGTTTTTGTGGCTATTGGCCTACTCCTTTTTGTGGCAATGACAAAACCTTTAAACACGTTGCTCTTAGGCGAAAACTATGCCCTCAACCTGGGTACAAACATCAGAACGGCAAAGGTTTTAATTATCATTGCCACGGGTTTGCTTACTGCTGCCGTGACTGCCTTTTGTGGACCAATCGCATTTTTGGGGCTGGCTGTTCCGCATCTCAGCCGCAACCTTTTTAAAACATCAAATCACCTCACCAATGTTCCGGGCGTGATAATTACAGGTGCTTTGTTGGCGCTGATTTGCAACCTTATTGCCCGCCTGCCTGGCTTCGACGGTGCTTTGCCCATTAATGCCGTTACCTCGCTGGTTGGCGCACCGGTCGTGATCTGGATTATCGTCAGACAATCCAAATTCAGGGCTGATGCATGATTTTTTTTGTCAAAAAAGGGGAATTTAAAAGTTTTTTTTTTTGAACACATGGACGCGTAATCATGAAACAACATAAATAATGAGCCTGGCGTAAAAAAGGTCTTGATCCGGAAAAGGCAACAATATCTTTTCCAATCAGGTAGTGCCATCACCACAACCAGCGTTGCAGCCACTCTGACAATGGCATGAAAGCCGGCAGGTTTTGGTGTTACTCGGCAAGGTCAGTGCAGGAGTAATGGAAAAAAGGTAGTTTAGTTCCGGACTCAAAAAGGTAATTAGGTTTTGCACCAAAAATATTGATTAACAGTTAGAATGCAGGTAGTTGAGAAGATGAAAAAATGTGTGTTACATACAGCCGATCTTTACATTGGTTTCAATACTGATAAAAAGCACCAGCAGGTGTTGCATCAGGGCATAAACCTGCAGTTGTTTCCAGGTGAACTGACTTGCCTGCTTGGCCCCAACGGCGCAGGAAAATCTACTTTGCTCAAGACTTTTTCAGGATTCATACCCACTTTGGCAGGAAATGTTTTTGTGGGTGATAAAAACCTTAAGTTTTTTTCACCATCCGCCCTTGCCACAAAAGTGAGTGTGGTTTTGACAGAAAAGGTTGAAATGGGAAATTTTTCAGTGTTTTCGATGGTCGCTTTAGGGCGTTCGCCATACACAGGTTTTTTAGGAAAAACGTCGTTGGCTGATAGACAGATTGTAGAAAATGCGTTGGCCAGAACAGGAATTTTACATCTTCGAAACCGTCATTTCGATGAACTGAGCGATGGTGAAAAACAAAAAGTGATGATTGCCAAGTCGCTGGCACAGGAAACCCAATTAATATTTTTGGATGAACCAACTGCATTTCTCGATTTTCCAAGCAAAACTGAAATCTTACTTCTGCTGCGCGATGCTGCCTGGGAACAGCAAAAAGCGGTGCTGCTCTCGACCCATGATTTAAACCTTGCGTTAAGTTTTGCCGACAAAATATGGCTCATGGCCAGCGGAAAGCCCATTGTGAGCGGCACACCCGAAGATTTGGTGCTTGACGGTTCATTTGCAGACTTTTTCGATCGGGAAAATACCCGGTTTGATGCAAGCAATGGCAGTTTCTCATTCGATTGTCCAACAAAAGGTTACGTGAAAGTTGAAGGAAACAGCCAGGCTGCCTTGTGGTTGCGAAAAGCACTCATTCGCAAAGGATATCAGGTAACCGGTCATTCGCCGGATGGTTTTTTTGGGATGAAAATAATAGTCCCGGAAAGTGATGCATGGTCATTTCAGGTTGAAACAACTGCTGAAAGAAAGGTGGTTTCCACCATCGAAGACGTACTTAAAATGTTATAAAGCGACCATTGACACAAATTTTAATTGAATATTTAAAGCAATAGAAATATGAAATACCTCAGAATTGCGGTTTTGGTTTTGACCGTTTTACACGTAACATCATGTAATACAATGAAGAAAGCTGATTTGGTAATTAAAAATGCAAAAATCTACACGGTTGACAGAAATTTTGACGTAGTCTCTGCAATGGCCCTGAGAGATGGTAAAATTCTGGCCGTTGGTACCGACAACGAAATCGCCTCGACATTTCAGGCATCCAAAGTAATCGACTGCGACGGGAAACCTGTTTACCCCGGTTTTATTGACGCACACTGCCATTTTACTGGATACGGGATCGGACTGATCAAACGTGCCAATCTTGTTGATACGCATTCTTTTGATGAGGTTTTAACCATCATGAAAGAACATCAGCTGAAATTTCCTACCTCGTTTTGGATTGAAGGCCGTGGCTGGGACCAAAACGACTGGCCTGAAAAAGTATTTCCGACAAGGAAAAAACTGGATGAGATGTTCCCGGATAATCCTGTAATCCTCACCAGGATTGACGGACATGCTGCACTTGTCAATAAAATTGCGCTCCAGTTAGCCGGAATTGACGCCAGCACTACAATCGAGGGTGGCGATGTGATTCTGGAAAATGGCGAACCCACAGGAGTCCTCATTGATAACGCCATTGACCGCGTAACCGCAATGATACCCGAACCCGATGAAAAACAGACCACAACAGCTTTGCTTGAAGCACAGGAAAATTGCTTTGCCGTTGGCCTGACAAGCGTCCATGATGCTGGCCTTGATAAAAAAGTCATCCATCTGATCGATTCGCTGCAAAAATCGGGTTTGCTCAAAATGAATGTTTATGCCATGCTCTCACCCTCAAGTGAAAATTTCTCCACTTTCGTGGAAAAAGGTCCTTACCTGACTACGAAACTTTCGGTAAGGTCGATAAAGCTATATGCCGATGGAGCGCTGGGTTCGAGAGGTGCAAAATTGCTTTCGGGTTACAGCGATCAACCCGAAAACAGTGGGTTAATCCTTACTTCGCCCGATCAGATTCGAAAATATTGCCAGAAAGCCTTGGATCATGGTTATCAGGTAAATACACACGCTATCGGCGATTCGGCCAACCGGTTGATGCTCAATGTGTATGGTGAATATCTAAAAGATAAAAACGACCTGCGCTGGCGCATCGAGCATTGTCAGGTAGTGGCGTCGGATGATTTTGAGCTTTTCGAAAAATATTCCATCGTGCCTTCTTCGCAACCTACCCATGCTACCTCCGATATGTACTGGGCTGACGAACGTTTGGGAAGCGAACGTATCAAAGGCGCTTATGCTTATCGCCAATTGCTTGATGCTTATGGCTGGATTCCGCTCGGTACCGATTTTCCCATCGAAAATATTAATCCGCTCTACACTTATTATGCTGCCATCGAACGTAAAGACCTGAAAGGATGGCCTGAAGATGGTTTTCAGACAGAAAACGCACTTAGCCGCACCGATGCTTTGAAAGGAATGACCATATGGGCTGCAATGGCAGCTTTTGAAGAAAAGGTAAGAGGAAGCATCGAACCCGGAAAAAATGCTGATTTTGTTGTCCTTGAGAAAGACATCATGACCATTCCAGGCCACGAAATTCCAGAAGTTAAGGTAGTTAGGACGTTTGTGGATGGAAAAGAGGTGTATGGGAAATAGGCAGAGCGAAGAGGGCAAAGGGCAGAGCGCAGGTAGAATTTAACAAATTGATTTTCGGTCCCGAAGTACCAGGATACAAGACCCTTATCTTTGAACATTCAAAAATTGAACATTTAACAAATGAGTTGTCAACAATTGCAAACGCAACCTGCACCGGGTTTAAAACATCTATTCTACAAATTATCAGCCTTTACAATTAAAAAGGTGTATTTTCGTTTGCCAATAATTATTAAATTTAACGATTTCTGTGAAAAATTTCAGACACTTCTTTTCGATATTATTCATCAGTTTGTTGTTCGGAATCACGCATATTCATGCGCAGATTGGTGGAAACAGCGTGTATAAATTTCTGAACCTGACCAGCTCGGCCCGGACGGCAGCCATGGGATCCAACAATCTGGCCATCAGCGACAACGATGTGGGTCTGGCCTTGTTCAATCCATCCATCATTACCCCTGAAATGCATAACAACCTTTCGATGAGTTTTGTCGATTTTTATACCGATGTCAATTATGGCTTTGCAACCTATGCACGCGATCTTAAGAAATTAGGAACCTATGCCGGAAGTTTTCAGTATCTGAATTATGGAACATTTAATTACGCTGATGCAACCGGCACCGATACCCTGGGAACCTTCACAGCCGGCGACCTGGCACTTAACCTTGGTTGGGGGCGCCAACTCGATTCGTTGTTTACCATTGGTGCAAACCTGAAATTCATCTATTCAGGATTTGAGGAATACAAATCGTATGGGCTTGCGGTTGATGTTGCCGGAAGTTATCACAACGCAAAGCATAATCTGACAGTATCATTCATTGCACGTAACATCGGATCGCAACTAAAACCTTACCGAGATGGGAATTATGAGCCTTTGCCCTTTGAACTGACTTTGGGGATGTCGCAGCGTCTTAAGCATCTGCCCTTCCGATATTCGGTTTTGCTCACCAATCTTCAGAAATGGGATTTAACCTATTACGACCCAAACGATCCGGATAATAAAACCGATCCTTTCACTGGTGAAACAGAGGAAAAATCAGGATTGGCAGATTTTACCGACAAAGCGTTCAGGCATGTTGTGATTGGTGGAGAGTTTATCCCTTCAAAATTCCTTTCATTCAGAGCAGGGTATAATTATCAGCGCCGTCAGGAACTGGGTGTTTACAACAAAATGGGTATGGTCGGTTTTTCGTGGGGAATTGGATTGAAAATTTCAGTTTTTCAGTTTGATTATGCTCGGGCGACTTATCACCTTAACGGATCACCCAACTACATCTCTCTGCGGATGAGCCTTGGTAATCCATCCAAACCCCAAAAATCACTGTTGAACGATTATTAAAATTGTTCCTCAATCTTCCGGAAGGATTTGAACCGGCATATTTGTGCCATCACCACGTGGATTAACAAAATTTAATAGCGTTGGCTAAAGTTAAACCAACGCTGTTTTTTTTAGTTTTGCAAAAACAGAAAACACCATGCCACATTACCATACTTTAGGGACAATTCCCCGCAAGCGTCATATTCAGTTCCGAAAACCCGACGGGTCGTTATATCCCGAGCAATTGGTTTCTACTGAAGGCTTTTCTGACATTTATTCTCTCGTTTATCATTCAAACGATCCTACTCAGGTTCTGAAGGTTGATGAACCCGTGTTGGTAAAACCAAGCATCGCCGTTGAGCATAATCTGCAGCACAGAAGTTTTCAGGGATTCAAAACCAATCCGGCTGACGATTATCTTGATAGCAGGAATTATGTACTTGTAAATGATGATGTTTACATAGCTTTAGCTGCACCCCGCCATTCGATGACTGATTATTTTTTCAAAAATTCAGCCGCTCATGAGCTGATTTTTGTGCATGTTGGCGAAGGTACCCTGAAGACGATGTACGGAAATTTGGATTTCGCCTCTGGCGACCACCTGGTAATTCCGCGGGGCATTACCTACCAGATTGAATTCAAAACAAGCGAAAACAGGCTGTTTATTGTCGAATCGTTCACACCTTTCAGGTTCCCCAAAAGATACACCAACCGGGTAGGGCAGTTGCTGGAACATGCACCCTTTTGCGAGCGAGATATTCGCAAGCCATCCAATCTGGGAACACATCCTGAAAAAGGCGACTTCGTGGTGAAGATTAAGCGCGACAACATGATTTTTCCGTATCATTACCTTACGCATCCTTTCGATGTGGTTGGATGGGATGGATATTTGTATCCGTATGCCCTGTCTATCCATGATTTTGAACCCATCACAGGGCGGGTTCATCAACCCCCACCAGTTCATCAAACATTCGAAACGCCCACATTTGTGATGTGTGCCTTTGTGCCAAGGTTGTACGATTATCATCCTGAAGCTATTCCGGCTCCATACAATCATAGCAATGTGGACTCCGACGAAGTATTATACTACGTTGATGGTGAGTTTATGAGCCGGAAACATGTTGAAAAGGGAATGATTACACTCCACCCGACTGGCATCGTTCATGGCCCTCATCCGGGGGCTGTTGAAAGAAGTATCGGGCAGCGCGAAACCCGCGAACTGGCTGTAATGGTCGATACTTTCAGACCTTTGAAACTTACCGCTGAAGCGCTGGCAATCGAAGATAAGCATTACTACCGGAGCTGGCTTGACGCTTAAACCAATAAAAAACACAAACAAAATTTGAAAAATTTGAAGACGTGTAATTTTTGAAATCGTATTTTGACATTATTCACCCGACAGCATTTAGGGAAAATGAGTGAAGTTGTTACAGAAAAATTATCGAATTGTAAAAAATAAGGATTTATTCACACAAACTAATGAATACGAATTATATGGAAGACTTTTTACCGATTAATGGTACCGATTATGTTGAGTTTTATGTTGGCAATGCCAAACAGGCTGCACACTATTATCAAACTGCTTTTGGATTTCAACCCCTGGCTTATGCCGGATTGGAAACGGGATTGAAAGACAGAACATCCTACGTGGTTTATCAGGATAAAATCCGGTTTGTTTTCACCACGGTTTTGTTTCCTTACCACGAAATTGCGGGGCATGTTCAGAAACATGGCGATGGTGTTAAAGTGATTGCGTTGTGGGTTGATGATGCCACAAAAGCATTTCATGAGACGGTCAGCCGGGGCGCCAAGCCTTACCTGGAACCTTGCACGACAAAAGACGATTTCGGTGAGGTGGTCAGGGCAGGAATTCATACTTATGGCGAAACGGTGCACCTGTTTGTTGAAAGGAAGAATTACAACGGCACTTTTATGCCAGGATTTATCAGGTGGGAACCGGCTTACCGGCCACCAGCCGTTGGTTTAAAGTTTGTCGATCACATGGTGGGTAATGTAGGTTGGGGTGAAATGGATACCTGGGTTGATTTTTACTCGAAGGTGATGGGATTCACACAGTTGGTGTCGTTTGACGACAAAGATATTTCAACCGAATACACAGCACTCAGGAGTAAAGTTATGACCAACAGCAACTGGAGGATCAAATTTCCGATCAACGAACCCGCCGAAGGTTTGAAAAAGTCGCAGATCGAAGAATACATCGATTTTTATCAGGGCCCGGGCGTGCAACATGTTGCCATGGCCACCGACAATATCATCGAAACGGTCACGGCTTTGAAAAACCGTGGCGTCGAATTTCTGCGTGTTCCCGATGTTTATTACGACACCCTGTTGAACCGTGTAGGCAAAATTGACGAAGAAATTGCACCCTTGCGCGATCTGGGTATTCTGGTTGACAGGGATGACGAAGGTTATCTTCTTCAGATTTTCACAAAACCAGTGCAGGACCGACCCACTGTATTTTTTGAAATCATCCAGCGAAAAGGTGCGCGTTCGTTTGGAAAAGGCAATTTTAAAGCCCTGTTCGAGTCCATCGAAATTGAACAGGCAAAACGTGGAACTTTGTAAAAATCCGGCAAATTTTATTGTATGATCAGAGCCAACAATCCAACGATAACGTCTTGGTTACCAGTTAACAAACAATCCGATTTCAGCATTCAGAACATACCTTTTGGTGTTTTTAAACCAAAAAACAGGACGAATCCCCGCGTGGGAACCAGGATTGGAAACCGCATAATTGACCTTGCAGCCATTGCAGCCAAAGGCTATTTAAAGGATGAGGGAATCCGGGAGAAGGATATTTTTCAAACCGATAACCTGAACAAGTTTATTTCGCTGGGCAGACCCGTCTGGCGCGAGGTCAGAAATAAAATTTCAAACATTTTTAATGCTGAAAATGAGGAATTCTGGAATAGCCAGGATTTTACAGAAGGAATATTTTTCAAGCCCGAAGAAGTAGAAATGCTTTTGCCTGTAAAAATTGGCGATTACACCGATTTTTACGCAAGCATGGAACATGCCACCAATGTCGGGAAAATGTTTCGCGACCCCCAAAATGCACTGCTCCCCAACTGGAAGCACCTTCCGGTGGGTTATCATGGAAGGGCTTCGTCCATAGTGGTTTCAGGAACAAATATTTACAGGCCTTACGGGCAGATAAAACCAGACCCTGACCAACCTCCGGTATTCAGCCCGACAAGACAACTCGACTTTGAACTTGAAATGGCATTTATTGTTGGCAAAGAAAGTAAGCTTGGCGAAAGGATTTCGACAGCAGTAGCACCCGAATATATTTTTGGAGTGGTAATTTTCAATGATTTGTCGGCAAGAGATATTCAAAGCTGGGAATATGTGCCGTTGGGTCCGTTTTTATCAAAAAATTTCGGTTCCGTAATTTCGCCCTGGGTTGTCACCCTCGATGCGCTCGAAAACTTCCAAACCAAAGGTCCGGTTCAGAACCCAGGCGTACTGCCCTACCTGCAGTACCAGGGCAATGGCCATTTTGATGTTCACCTCGATGTTTACCTCGAAGCTGAAAACGGGAAACGTGAAAAAGTGAGCCGCTCCAATTTCAGGCACCTATACTGGAACATGTACCAACAATTGGCTCATCATACGGTGAACGGGTGCAATGTCAATATTGGCGATATTATGGCATCGGGCACAATAAGCGGCCCAACTCCCGGCTCGCTGGGTTCAATGCTCGAAATTACCTGGCGAGGTACTCATCCCATAGTTATGCCTGATGGTAGCGAACGTAAATTCATTAATGATTACGATACAATCATCATGAAAGCCTTTGCCGAAAAGGACAACATTAGAGTAGGATTTGGCGAGCTAACAACAAAAATCCTCCCCGCTAAGGAATTTGACCAACCACTAATCTAACCACACAAATGATCCGACAAATTAATCCGGAAGAGGTTCCGGGTGCTTATCTGCATAAATTTCTATTAGGTTCAATAGCTCCCCGCCCCATAGCTTTTGCCAGCACCATCGATGCGCTGGGCAGGCCAAACCTGGCTCCTTTCAGCTTTTTCAATGCTTTTGGAGTTAACCCGACAACCCTCATTTTTTCGCCATCACGCCGGGGACGCGACGGAAGTACAAAACATACCTATCAAAACTTAAAGGAAGTTCCCGAAGTGGTGATCAATGTAGTGACTTACGAAATGGTTCACCAGACAAGCCTTGCCAGCACTGAATACCCAAAAGGAGTTAACGAATTCGTAAAAGCCGGATTTACCCCTGAACCTGCTGTAAAAATACGCCCTTTCAGGGTTAAGGAATCACCGATACAATTCGAGTGTAAAGTAAGACAGATTATTGAAACTGGTGATGGAGGAGGAGCAGCTAATCTGGTGATTTGCGAAATCGTTTTGATTCATTCTGATGAAGATGTGTTGGGCAAAGATGGACTGCCTGAACCTTACAAAATCAGGCTGGTAGGCAGGGTAGGAGGTGATGATTATGTTAAAGCATTTGATGAAGGGCTTTTTGAGGTTAAAAAACCCGGAGCAAATCCCGGACTTGGTATCGATCAGCTGCCCGATTGCATCAAATACAGCAAAATTTTGACCGGAAATAACCTGGGACAATTAGGAAATATTGATAGAATTCCTTCGAAGGAAGAAGCCACCCGAATGAGTTGGAATACTGATGTCCGGTTCATGATGAAAAGATATGCAGGCTACACCGAAGAATTAAGTCACGAAATTCAGCTTTTTGCTAAAAAATTGCTTGATAATGGGTGGGTTCAGAATGCCTTTGAGTTATTAATGTGGGATTGCTATCAGAAAGAGAAGGGAAGTCAGACCAGTTGAATAATTTTTTATTGAATGAGCTTTTGGACGAAATCAGTCGTCTTCCGTTGGAAGTACTTGAAACTCCCCTGAGAAAGCTCGAAAACTGCACCATTTGTCCGCGCAATTGTAATGTCAACCGGTTTTCAACCAAATTGGGCTACTGCAAAAGCGATGCATCCTACTACATTTCATCCATTTGTGTACACCGGGGTGAGGAGCCGCCAATTAGCGGGAAAAACGGAATCTGCAATGTTTTCTTCGGCCACTGCAACCTGCAATGTTTGTATTGTCAGAACCATCAAATCAGTTTCAACGAGAACCGGTTGGCAGCCTCCGGTTTATCATTAAAAGAGGTTCTTGCACAAATAGTAACCTGCCTTGACGAAGGGTGCCATGCCGTGGGTTTTGTATCACCTTCTCATTTTGTTCCCCAATGCGAAGTGATTGTCAACGCATTGCATTTTTTGGGATTGCACCCTGTTATTGTTTACAATTCAAATGGTTACGACAAATTGGAAACACTTCGTGAAATCGAATCCTGGGTGAATGT
Source organism: uncultured Bacteroidota bacterium (assembly GCA_937950125.1). Lineage (GTDB taxonomy): Bacteria > Bacteroidota > Bacteroidia > Bacteroidales > 4484-276 > CALFEP01. The sequence continues at coordinate 16,427 of CALFEP010000101.1, read as the reverse complement.
TTATCTTCCTGATTTTAAATATATTGATTCCGCTTTAGCCAAGAAATATTCCGACGCCTTCAGCTACCCTGAAATTGTTAAAAAGTCGCTGGCCGAAATGTACAGACAAAAAGGATCAACATTATTAATGAATGAACTGGGTGAAGCAGAACGAGGAATTCTGGTACGACACCTGGTTTTACCCGGCCATACCGAGAACAGCATTGGAGTATTACAATTCATTGCCCAGGAAATTTCTACTTCTCTGCACATTTCGCTCATGTCGCAATATCACCCAACTCCCTTTGTCAATGATATTTCACCCTTGAACCGGACACTTTTCAAAGATGAGTATCAAACCGTCGTGGAAGCTTTTTACCATCTGGGTTTTCGCAAGGGCTGGATTCAGGATTTGGACAGCTATGAAAATTACCGACCCGATTTCGGAAAAAAGCACCCGTTTGAACATTAACCTTTTTAAGATTTTTTAATTTTTAGCAATCAAAAAATGAAGGCGTTTGTTTAATTTTTAGAATTTTTTTGCCAGGTTGAAAGATTACAAAACCAAATACCAAATTTAGAATTGACTTTTTCAGATTTTCATTTTCACAGCAACATAACCGAAGCTATTGATGCAATAGGTTACGAAAAGCCTACACCGGTGCAGGAGTTGGCCATACCCGTTATTATGCAGAGCAGTGACCTGATTGCCTGCGCCCAGACCGGTACCGGTAAAACCGCTGCTTATGTTTTGCCGGTACTTCACGGGATACTTACCGAAGAGCACAGAAAAGACCAGATTAAAGCACTGATTATTGCCCCCACGCGCGAGCTGGCAGTGCAGATTGACCAGCAGTTAGAGGGTTTTTCATATTTCGCCGGAGTTAGTTCCATAGCCGTTTACGGAGGCGGCACAGGCACCGATTTTGAAGTTGAAAAAAAAGCACTCCGCACAGGCGCCGAGGTGGTTGTGGCCACACCAGGTCGGCTGATTTCGCACATCAACCTGGGCTATGTCAGGTTCGAAAATCTTCGTTACCTGATTCTCGATGAAGCCGACCGCATGCTCGATATGGGTTTTTTGCCAGATATCAGGAAAATAATCAGCTTTTTACCTCAAAAACGTCAGACCCTGCTTTTTTCGGCCACCATGCCGCCGGAGATCAGAAAACTGGCAAAACAAATTCTGCACAATCCACAGGAAATTAATCTTGCTGTTTCAAAACCTGCTGAAAATGTAGCTCAGTCGGCCTGGTTCGTTTCTGACGAAAATAAAAACAAACTGGTAAAAAAGATTGTAACAGAAAATGATTTCCCGTCAATTTTAATTTTTGCTTCGACCAAATCTGGTACAAAAACCCTTGAAAACGATTTGAAACGGCTGAAATTCAATGTAAAGGCTATCCATTCTGACCTTGAACAGGAACAACGCCGGGAGGTACTCCGCGATTTCAAAAACAGAGACGTCAGGATTCTGGTGGCTACCGACATCGTTTCGAGAGGCATCGATATCGACAATATTGGCCTGGTTATCAATTATAACGTACCGCACGATGCCGAAGATTATGTTCACAGGGTAGGCAGAACTGCCCGTGCCGAAAAAACCGGACAAGCCGTAACTTTCATCAATTCAAAGGAGTTAAGAAACTTTAAAAGGATTGAACAGCTAATTGGTTATGATATTCGAAAGCAATCGTTTACGCTGGAAAATCAGGAAACGCTTACGCAAAGGCCAGTTGGAGAAAAACCTGCAAAACCAAAGCAACACCCAAAAAAAGGAAAACCCGATCAACAAAAGAAGCAGCAAAAAACCGAAAAAACAAAGCAACATCAGATGCAGGAAAAGAACGAATTGGTTGAAAAACAAACACCAACTGTTAAAAAAAAATATTCTATCATAAAAAAAGCGGATCAGCCTAAAAAGAACTAAAATGGGTATGCTATTTTTATTAAAAAAGGTTACTTTTGCATACCCCATTTTAATGAACTGAAATTTAATACATTACAAAGTTTTATTCACGATGAGTATCCCGATAAAAGAACTCAGTTACGATGAAATTAAGTCGATATTAAGCGAAAAAGACCACAGGGTTATCTTCCGAAAAACCAACATCATTCCCGATGATGAAGATTTGTATCAGGCGCTGCTCTCGTATGTGAACTACGAAAACATACCTAACAAATCGGTATTGGGCATCGACATTTACCAGTATAGCATTGGTTACGGAAACCTCGAGCAGGCGCTCATTCCTTTCCTTTTCAGCCGTTTCATGGAAACCACCATCGACCAGTGTTTTGCCAATCATAAATTCATTTTCCAGAAATACACGCCCCAACGCATCAAAGATCACTTCATCTCTACCGGCGATGGGGGCTTTTTCATTTTCGATACCCCTTTGCACTCCTTGCTTTTTGCCATCAATTTTGCCATGGTGCTGCGGGTTTACAACGCCTTTCACTTTTATCCCAAATTAAGGCGGATTATTGGAAGCATCAATTTGCGCTATGCCATCACCTACGACAAGGTTTACAAGTTTGGTGACAACTATTTTGGAAGGGCTATCATCAACAATGCCAGGATATTGCAACGCGACAACCTGAATCGATGCCTGATTGATCAAAATGTGAATAGCTGGTTTTTGGTAAATATTGGCGGGCTTGAAAATCTGCAGGTTATCACAATGACCGAAATTTCGAATATTCATGAATTTTTGGATGATTACGACACCAACATTTTGGATGAATATGCTGATGAAATTTTTGGAATCATCGAAAAACGAACTTACGGAATCATTAATTCAGATATTCTGAAAATTGGAAAAATACAATCAAAATCCACAGAATTAAGCATTTATCTCTTGCACATGCAGGTTGCACAAAAATTGACCAATGACGACGACCCTGAACAAAAGAAAGTATTCACCATCAGCCTTGGAAACCTTAACACGGCTGGCATTTAGTTAATTTTATGGATTTACAGCTTAACGACAGACTATTCCTTGTAGGCGGTGCAACTGCAGGTTTTGGAAATGCAGTGGCCAGGGCTCTGATCAGCGAAGGTGCAAACATAATAGCAGTTGCCAGGGGCGAAGAAAAATTACGGGTTTTTGCATCTCTTTTCCCTGAAAAGGTGGAGGCCATATGCGGCGATATTACTGACAGCGAGCTAATTAAAGCTATCGATGAAATTATAGGCAACCGAAGGCTCGACGGAGCGCTGATAAATGCTGGCGGGCCACCCGCCAAATCGTTCCTCGAAACAACCCTCGAAGATTGGGATGTTAGCTATTTCCAGCTTCTTCGTTGGAAAGTGGAAATGTTGAAGACACTACTTCCCCGTTTCAGAAAGCAGGAATATGGCCGCATCGTTTTTGTTGAGAGCATTTCAGTCAAACAACCCATCGAAAACCTGGTGTTAAGCAATTCGTACCGGGCAGCTGTAGCCGGATTTGTCAAAACATTATCGCAGGAAGTTGGAAAAGAAGGAATTACGCTCAATTTATTAGCTCCGGGATATCACGAAACCGATGCAGTAAAACGGGTAATTCAAAAGAAAAGTGAAGTTACCGGCCTGGCTTACGACGAAGTAGCCAAACAAATGCTGGCTCAGGTGCCTGTAGGCAGAATGGGGCAGCCTGATGAATTTGCCGGGTTAGCCTTGTGGCTGCTGTCACCGCTTTCAGGCTATATTACTGGCCAGACCATAAGTGTGGATGGCGGCAGGGTTGCTGGAATTTTCGGATAGTGAATTATGGGCGGTTTTCAGTTATCGATTTTTGCAAATTTTGAAATGAATCACAAAATATGCTGGTCATTATGAAAAGGAAATCTTACCGGTTTTTTGCTTTGAGTATCGTGTTTCTTGCCTCAGCCATTGTTTTTTATAATCCTGAAGAGCTGAGTTTCGCCAAATTTCTGATTTTTCTGTTGGATGGCGTTGTGGTGGGTCTTACCATCTCTAATGGTGTAATCGCCTGGCGCAGGGAAAAGGAATGAGCAGTCATTCAGCCAGTTTTGTTTCGTAAGTATTGAAAATTCAGACAACAGTTAGTAATTACTAAAACCATCAAAAAAAAATCCCGGAGTTTTCGCCCCGGGATTTTATAAATGGTTTGAATGTTCAAATCTAATATTTCAATAATTTAACGGCAGCATGGTAAACCCGCTCAACATCGGGCAGGATGGCTTTTTCGAGAATCCGGTTAAAACCAACTGGTGTAAAAGTGCTGCCTACCCTTCGTACCGGTGCGTCAAGGTATTTAAACGCCTCATCGGTTATCAAAGCTGCAATTTCACCACCAAACCCTCCGAAAACTTTGTCTTCATGTACAACGAGTGCCCTGCTCGTCTTTTTCACGGTGTTGATGATGCTTTCCTTGTCAAGGGGTATTAACGATCTGATATCCAATACCTCCACTGATTTTCCGGTTTCTGATTCAATTCTTTCGGCAGCTTTCAGGCAAAGATGTGTGGTATTTCCGTAAGTAATCATGCTCAAATCATTTCCCTGACGGCGAAGACGGGCAACGCCAAAAGGTACCTCAAAATCTTCGGGGACTTCAGTTTCTGCAACCGGATCGTTGTACAATGCCTTTGGTTCCAGAAAAAGTGTGGGGCCTTCTGACCGCAGAGCAGTTCGCAGCAGTCCGGCTGCATCATCGGCAAACGATGGATAAACTACCCTGATTCCCGGGAATGTTGTCAATGCACCTTCGATGGTCTGCGAATGGTATAATCCTCCGCCAATGTAGCCCCCCGAAGCCAGCCTGATGGTAACGTTGGGAGCAAATTTGCCATTGCTGCGCCAGTAATCGTGGGTGATTTCGACAAACTGCTCCATGGCCGGCCAGAAGTAGTCGGCAAATTCAGCACCTTCAATAACGATCCTTATTTTCTTGTCAAAACGCGACATTCCGTTGGCGGTTCCGCAAATAAAATCCTCGGCAATCGGGGCGTTGAAAACCCGCTTGAAACCAAATTCCTGCTGCAGTCCCTTCGAAACATTGAAAATCCCGCCTTTTTCCTTGTTTGCCATATCCTGCCCCCAGATAAAGGTGTCGGGATTATGCCTGAATTCAGCCTTTAATGTAGAATTGAGCGCTTCTATCAGTTTCATTTTCTGACCAATACCTGTCGAAATTCCGCTTGGATATTTGGTTGAAATGTAGGGTGCTGGTATGACAAAATCAAAAATTGAATTTGGATCAGGATCGGGCGAGGTCAATACCTTTTTATGTGCCGCTGAAATTTCCTTTTTAGCTTGATTATCAATATTATTTAATTCTTCCTCAGTAAAAATTTCAGCATAAATCAGCCTTTCCCTGAATTTTTTCAAGGGATCTAACATTTCCATTTCCGAAAGTTCCAGATCGTCGCGGTACAAATCGTGCCTGTCGGAATTGGAATGTGAACCCATCCGGATACAGTTTGCATGAACTATCACCGGAATTCCTTTTTCTTTTACAATCCGCCGGGCTTTCAGCATCGCATTCATCGAGTTGAAAGGATCTTTGCCATTGGCGTAGATAATTTCGAGATTTTTAAAACCCGTAAAATTGTCAGCGGCGCGGGGATTGGCGGTCTGTTGTTCTTTCGGAACCGAAATTCCATAGCCATTGTCCTGAAAAACAAAGATGACAGGGAGTTTTTCGGTGGCAGCGCCGTTTATGGCTTCGTAAACATACCCTTCGGAAGTTGACGATTCGCCCTGAGAACTAATGGCAACGGCATCCGAGCCATAGTATTTGATGGCGCGTGCAACACCCACTGCATGAAGGGTGTGGTTGCCGGTTGCTGACGAGACGTTGTGAATATTCCATTCGGGCTTTGCAAAATGGTTGGACATGTGGCGGCCACCGCTTGCAACATCATTTTTTTTCGATAAACCATTCAAAATAATCTCTTCGGCTGTCAATCCCGCCGAAATAGCCGTAAGCATATCGCGGTAATAAGGGAAAAGATGGTCTTTGTTTTTCTCGAAAACCTGGCCAATGGCCAACTGAATTCCGTCGTGACCGGCAAAAGGTGCGTGATACGACCATCCCAGCGCTTGTTTCAGATAATTGGGCGCCTTGTTGTCGAGCTGGCGCCCCAAAGTCATCAGATAATACCATTTTTTGAGGGTTTCCCTGTCGGTGTTTTTTATAGTGAATTGCTTGTCTTCTTTGTTTAAGGTGAACTGTTTGTGACTCATTGTCGGCAAAAATTATTCATTAATAAATTTAGTAAAATTGAAACAAGGCTCTCTTTATTTTGTTCAGAAAGGTTTTGGCAAAACCTTACAGATTTCGATGGTTAGTAAGCTGTGAATTTGTAGGATCATTGAAGATAATATTTATAAGATATTAAAATTCAATAAATTAAACACAGTTTTTGTTGTTGGCAATTAATCATGTCCCATCAAAAAATCTTCTTCCAGTTCTTTCCAGTCGGGCAAATTGTTGAAATGCCATTTTGCCAGCACCTGGCCGTCTTTCATGAGCATCAAACCAGGATTGGCTCTTACCATCGTTTTTAAAATAATATCGTCGGCGTTGAAAAAACCCAGGTCGGGAGACAGCACATACTGCTTCCTGAATTTTTCGGCCTCACCGGGTAGTGAAGCGGTTAAAACAATCAACGACAGGTTGTTAGCTTCGGAGTTTTTGTACAAATCATCAATTGCCTTAAAAGCTTTCGTGTTTGTCGTTTGTAAATCCCAGGCAACGACAAAAAAGTAGTAATCAGGGTTTTCTAAGTAGCCCGAGGTAACATCAGTACCATTGAAATCGATGATGGCCAGATCCATTCCCGGAATGGTGTTTGGGTTTTCAACACGTTGGCTCACAAATTTCCAGTTTGCCATCCACACCGAGTCGTTGTAAGGATAATCGGGTGAAAGATATTCTTTGGTTTCACCCGTTGTCGTATTTCGGTAGGTGAGGTAATATTTTATAGGTTGTGGATTGTCGGGAATGGCTTTATTTCCTACCTTCCAGGGCATAAAATCGAGGACCGGAAGATTGGCAAAGTTATAATACTCGAAACCCAGAAACGCAGCAATAAAAACTCCTGCAAGCGACAACTCCATTGTTTTGTTTAAAAAAGTCTTCAACCGGTTTTTGTTCAGCAGCAAAACCAGCACAACAGCATCAATCACAAGGTTTTTGTATAAGGTTTGCCAGTTTGTTAAAATGATGGCATCACCAAAACAACCACAGTCGGGCACCGGGTTGGTGATGGCGTCGTTGATGGTGGTGACAGTAAAAAGTATCATCATGGCCACCACCAGCCATATGGTGGTTTTGGGTTTGATGTTAAATAGCAGAAGCGCTCCCAGAACAAATTCTGAAGCATTCATGACGAATGACAGGAAAATGGCGGCCGGATTGGCCCATTCAGTCTGATAAGCAGCAAAATAATCTTCGATGCGGTAGGCTGTACCCATTGGGTCAACACCTTTTACAATTCCTGAAAACATGAAAAGCAATCCAAGAATGATCTGAATAAAACGCAGCATTCCGGGCGTAAAACCCTTGCTGTACCTGATAACCAGGATGATTTCAAAAGCCAGCAAACCCAGAAAAAAGTAGTCTAAACCCTTGAAATAGTAGATTAGCCAGGCCGAAAAAATGGTAAGTAAAATAATTGACCAGCCTGTAATTGTTTTGAGTGTTGATTGTTGCATTTGTTTTTTTTAAATGATATTTTTAATAATGAGGCGTGCAGCCGTGCGTTCTGACATCCCGAAGACCATCCCGACACCATAGCCACATTGTTGCAGCCAGCAAGGTGCCGGTAAGTATTTCAGAAAACAGGCTAACCAGTGCTCTCCTGACCGGAGATTTTTATCAGGGCAAAAAGGGAATAGTTGATGATGTCGCTGTAATTCGCATCCAGCCCTTCCGAAATCAGGGTTTTGCCCTGGTTATCCTCTATTTGTTTGATACGGAGAAGTTTCATCAGAATTATGTCGGTGTAGGACGAGATGCGCATATTTCGCCAGGCTTCGTCGTAATCGTGATTTTTATTTTGCATCAGCGACATCGCATTGTAAATGTGTGTGTTGTATAGGTTCGATGCTTCCACCGGGTTTAAATCAGCATCCCCGGTCAGCCCCATTTCCAACTGTATGAGTGCCATCACCGAATAGTTGACAATCCCAATAAATTCATCTTTAATCCCTTCATCAACCTTTTTTTCACCCTTCATCTCGATGCTTCTTATCCGGTTGGCTTTTATGTAAATCTGATCGGTGAGGGAAGAGGTTCGCAGAATGCGCCAGGCACTGCCATAATCCTTCATTTTTTTATCAAAAATGTCTCTGCACACCGAAATGGCCTGTTCAAACTGCTGGTTGGTAAGTTCTGCACGGGTGAGTTCTTTTGCGTCTATTTTTGTTGTTTTGTTGATAGTCACCCTATTTTGTTTTAAGTTTTTTCTCTTTCTTTTTGTCACTTTTAGGGGCAGTTGCATCATCTTTTTCTACTGCTTCTGTCGCTTCATTTGGCGGGGTTGGAGCCAGTTCGTCGAGGGCTTTGCGGGCCGTATTTAATTCTTTTTCAGCTGGTTTCACTTTCGATTTTCCTGCTTTCTGTTTCTCCTTGCCTTTGGCGATGTTTTTTTGCCCTTTTTCGTAATTGCTGTTGGCTTCCTTAATTTTATCATCCACAGCGCGCAAATCCTCACGGTGTTTGGTGTCCAAAGCCCGGTCGGCGGTTCTTGCCTTGTCTTTATCAGCCCGGTTTTGGCTATTCAACTGCTTTTCGAGTTTCTTTTTTTCGATGCTGTAATTTTTCAACAAATTGTTCTTTTCTTCCTTAAATTTTTTCAGATCAACTTTGGCTTTTTCCATCATTTGTTCACCTTCCTTTATCAGGCTATCTCCTTCCACAATGTAGGCCTGTGCTCTTGTCAGCGAGGCTTCAGCCCTGGCAACTTTGTCTTTTGCCCTTGCGAGCGCCTGTTCTTCACGGCTAAGTTCTTTTTCGGCTGCTTCTTGCGAAAATGCTGTAAATGGTGCAACCACAGCCAGGAAAAATGCTACCATTCCTGCAATCAGTCCTGATGTTTTCATCTTATTTTTGGTGTTTATTGTTGTCTGTTTTTTTCGATTTTCAAAGATAAATTGCTTTATTTTCGCAGCATGTTAACGAAACGTAAAATTTTTGGCATCCTTTTAATACAAATATTCAAGTTTTGAAAATCAATGGTATAGCTCCGCGTTTTGATTTTTCGAATCCCCTTGTCATGGGAATTTTAAACATTTCACCCGATTCATTTTATGATGGAGGTCGTTTCTCGGAGACAAAAACAGCTTTGAAGCGTGCCCAAGAAATGATTGAAGAAGGTGCTTCCATCATTGATCTGGGAGCTGTTTCAACCCGCCCAGGCGCCTGCGATGTTACCGTTGAAGAGGAGTGGGGGATGATTATGAAAGTGTTGCCCCCTATACGAAAAAATTTCCCGGAAATCATCATTTCGGTTGATACTTTCAGGGCAACTGTTGCTAAAAATGCCGTAAACGAAGGCGCTGATATCATCAACGACATTTCGGGAGGACAAATGGATGCGCAAATGTTTGAAACGGTGGCTCACCTCAACATTCCTTACATTATGATGCACATTCAGGGTACTCCCAAAACTATGCAAATAAATCCTGAATACGAGAATGTTACAGCAGAGGTGGCTGCGTTTTTTAAAACTAATCTCGAAAAACTGGCCTCGCTTGGCAAGTCCGAAAATATTATTCTTGATCCGGGTTTTGGCTTTGGTAAAACCATCAGGCATAATTATGAGTTGTTGACCAACCTTGAAACCTTTAAAAGATTTAATTGCCCCTTGCTGGTGGGCGTTTCCCGAAAATCGATGATCTACAGACTGCTTGGAATTTCTGCGCATGAAGCCTTAAACGGAACTTCGGTAATAAATACGGTTGCCTTGTTGAAAGGAGCTGATATTTTGCGGGTTCATGATGTGAAAGAGGCAGTGGAAGTGGTGAGGATTGTGAAGGAAGTCGTAAGTCATAAGTCGTAAGTCGTAAGTCATAAGTCGTAAGTTGGAAGTCGTAAGTTGGAAGTCGTAAGTTGGAAGTCGTAAGTTGTAAGTTGAATGAGGGTAGGTTTTCAAGGTGAAATTGAATTTTAAATGCTGAACACTGAAAAAATTTACAATGGAATGGATATTCAGGTAAAAAAGGCGCTGTATGGTTATTTGTCGGAATTTGTTACAGAAAACAAAAAGCAAAAATTCGATGAAATTGTGGCCAAACGAACGCGTTACATCACGGTGGTATTAGAGGATATTTTTCAGCCGCACAACGCAAGTGCTGTGCTGCGAACCTGCGATTGTTTCGGGATTCAGGACGTTCACATAATCGAAAATCAGTACGAATACCTTGTTAATCCCGAAATAGCCCTTGGCGCCTCAAAATGGTTGAACCTGATACGTTACAACGGAAAAGAAAACAATACGCCTGAGGCTCTCAAAAGTCTGAAAGACAAAGGCTACCGTATTGTGGCCACCACACCTCACAATGACGATGTAAACATCGGTGATTTGTCGCTTGAAAAAGGGCCGCTTGCGCTGGTTTTCGGCACTGAAAAAAAGGGTCTTACCGGTAAAGCGCTTGATTTGGCTGATGAATTTGTAAAAATTCCTATGTTTGGTTTTACCGAAAGTTTCAACATTTCGGTATCGGCTGCAATCGTGTTGTTTTCGCTTTCCCAGCGACTTCATCAATCAACGCTTCGCTGGCAATTGTCAGAAGAAGAAATGACAGACATAAAAATCCTGTGGGCCAAACAAGTCGTGAAAAGCAGCGATCTTTTGGAAAGGAATTTTTTGAAACAATATTTTCTCTAATTTTGCCCCTTCAAAATCATCAAATTAATAACACATTAAATATTATAGGTATGGGAAAAGGCGATCAGAAAACAAGAAGAGGCAAAATAGTACGCGGAAGCTACGGTAAGCGCAGACCAAGGAAAGCCACAGCAGCTCATGTTGTTGCACCACCAAAGCCGGTTGAAGAGGTGAAAGCCGAAGTGAAAAAAGAAAAGAAGCCAGCTAAACCAAAGGCCGAAAAGGTGAAGGCCGAGGCTCCTGCCGAAGAAAAAGCTGAATAAAAAGGTTAGACTCAGCTAATTGAAAAATTAAATAGCACGGAATTTAAAAGTTCCGTGCTATTTTTTTGAAAACCGTTCCGCGTTCTTCAAAATTTTTAAACTCGTCGTAGCTCGATGCTGCGGGCGATAATAAACAAGCTTTTCCTGGTGTTGTTACTTCTTTGATCAGGTTTGCAATTTCAGCAAATTTGCCAACAGTATAGCACCTTTGCCAGGCAGCTTTTTTTGGTTCGAAAAGAGCAGCAATTCGTTTGCCTGCCGGACCCGTAAAAATGAAATTCCTGATTTGCGAAGTCCCCAAAAATTCTACCAGCGTATTGTAGTCAATCCCCCGGTCAAAACCGCCAAGGATAAGTGTTTCGGCGTGTTGAACCGTTTTCACAGCCTCGGTGGTAGCCTCGGGAATGGTGGAAATGGAATCGTTGAAAAAGTCGATTCCGGCAAAATTTCCGACATATTCGAGCCGGTGTTCAAGGGGTTGAAAGGATGAAACGGCAGCAGAAATCAGGTCAGCATCAGCTCCCGCCAGCCTGCAGACGGCCGTAGCCGTGAGGATGTTCTTAAGGTTGTGGTTACCGTACAGCAGTTTCCCTGAAATATCAATTTTTTTCTGAGAGCCTGATTCCACCACAAAATGTTGATCTTCAAGATAAAAATCAGCATTTTTACCTTCTGCCGATAGCATAATTTGTTTCCCCTGCAAGGCCGGGTTGATTCCTTCAATATCGGGAATCCGGTTGTTGTCGGGCAAAAGGCAGAAATCATTTTTAGTTTGGAATTTCAGGATATTCAATTTGGCAAGTGCATAATTTTTAAAAGTCCTGAAATAATCAAGATGTTCCTGATACAAATTGAGCAGCACCGCTATATGCGGCGAATGGGAAACAAATTCGAGCTGATGTGCCGACAATTCAAAAACAACCATGGTGTTTTTATCCACCTGGTCGCAAAAATCAAGTGCAGGTAAACCAATATTTCCAACAAGGATGGTTTTCAGTCCCGATTCTTTGAGCATGTGATACACCAGGCTCGAAGTAGTGCTTTTGCCTTTCGATCCGGTAATTCCGATTATCTGACGGTGATATTTTTCTAAAAACAGCGAAGTTTGCGAAAGGATGATCTTGTCCTTGAAATTTACCAATTTGTCCCTGAAATCAAATCCGGGTGATTTAATGATAACATCAAAACTGCAAAGAGAATCCTGGTATTTTTCACCCAAAAAAAACGCTGATACACCCGATTTTTCTTCATCAGATATTTCCAAAGCAGCGTTTTTGTCAGCCACCGCAGGTTTGATTTCAGGCAAATTTTTCTGCAGGAATCGCAGCGTTGACCGGCCTTCTCTCCCAAATCCGGCAATTAGCACTGCCTTGTTTTTGAGATGGGTTTCAATTAACTGCCTCATGATAAAGCTGTTTTTAAAAGGGTTACGAATTCTGGAAGTAAAAAATTTTCCTCGTTAAACTGGTTTAAGATATTTTCAAGTAACGGATATTTTTGTTTATCAGTTTCATTATGATCAAGATAATGCCTTATCATGACAGACCAGTCAGTATTTTTTAACTTTTGAATCTGGTGCTGCAGCACAGCGTTTACTTCGTCAACCGTTCCCACACACTCGAAGGGCTTCACGGGTGCAATGCCGGTCAGTTCATCGAGGTAGTTGGTTAACGATGCATCTTCCGAAAGGTCTTTCCCAAAAATATTAACAAGGGTGTCCTTTGATAAAAAGGGCGACAGAATGATCCATGTAAAAAGGCACTTTGGACAATGTCCGCACCAACTGTTGGTTTTACTGCCAACGTTGCAGCTTTTGAAAACCGGAAAATAGGCAGGCTGTTGCGAAAAAATTTTGCCAATCTGAAGTTCATTCAAAGGCCGTAGAAAACTGAAATAATTGAAATCGGGAGATATAAATTTTGCAACATATTCCCTGAAATCTTTTTCGAATTCAAAAGATTTAGAATACTGGTGGTTGACGCCGGTTCCTGCAACGGTATCCTCGTTGGCTGAGGATTCGTTGGAAAGCGCAATGTTTTTTGCGCCTGAAATGAGGGCTGGAATAAGTGTGACAAAAGCAAGTAGCGCCGAAAAAGGAGTATGCCCGTTGAGGAATCCCTGCCGGTTTAGTTCGAGCAACTGCGGGTGAATGGTGCGAAAGGCAACAGCAACCTGATTTTCGGTAAATCCGGCTGTTGTGGCTGTATCAAGGCTTGCTCCGCGGGGATTAAGAATAAAAGGAGTAATTGCATAATGATTTTGCCGGAGAAGTTCGAGGGTAACCACCGAATCTTTTCCACCTCCCAATGGCACGATAGCACCAGGTTGATGTTTAAAGGTAAATGGCTGATAAAGATTATTTTCGTTAGAAAATATTTCAATAAAATCGTCGTAACCGGGAGTGATTCCATTGGTGTAAAAAAACTCACCCAGGCCTCTGAACCACAGCTTTTTCCACCAGGCAATCTGCTCTGCATCCAGTTTTGTTGGCTTAATAATCAGTTTTGGCGGGCAGGCAGCCTTCCAATAGCTTATCATTTCGACCATCCCGACATGAAAAGCCAGATTTTGCAGCCGCTTGTCAGCAATGTCGAAATGATAGTATTCCCGCTGAGCAATAACCAGTTCAGGCGAAAAGGTAAATCTGTCAGCCAAATTGAAATTGTATCGGATTTTAATACCGCCTTCAAATTTTTCCAGCGAAAAATCTTCAAATGTCATGAAGGGAAACGCCTCACGTAAACGCTGATATAGATTCTGCTTATCCAATGAAAAATAACTTTTTATGATTTGAAATTCCTGGATTTTTGCGCTCAAAAATAGCTATTTCGTTGTGATATGGACAATTTATTAAGTATCGAAACAGTGAAAAACACTGTGGCTGAATTTTTGATAAAAACATTTATGCAAGAATTATCAAGCAACTTCAGTTGTTAATCTGAAAAAAAGTTCAATACTTTTCATCTTAAAAAAGAAAACTGGTTATTTTTGAATAATGGAAAATTACGATGACATATTAAAAGTTAAGACCAATAATGTTAAGCCGGGTCGTGGTATGATTCTGATTTCTGAGCCATTTCTTTACGATTACTATTTCAGGAGGTCGGTGGTATTGCTTGCCGAACACAACAAGGAAGGCTCTTTTGGCGTAATCATCAACAAACCGATGGAAGTAAATTTTGCTGAAGTCGTAAAAGATTTTCCCGATTTTGAAGGGACTGTTTACCTGGGTGGTCCCGTGAAAACCGACAGCCTGTTTTTCATTCACACCCTGGGCAATAAAATCGAAAACAGCATGCCCATAACCAAAGGGCTATTTTGGGGCGGCGACCTGGAGCGGGTGAAGGAAATGATTTTCCTGAATCATTTGGACGACAGCAACATCCGTTTTTTTATCGGATATTCAGGTTGGATGCCAAAACAGCTTGACAACGAGCTGAAGCGAGATTCATGGCTGGTTTCAAGCATGTCGGCTGACGAAGTTATGCACAGTGAACCTGAAATGATGTGGAAAAAGTCGGTTCTCAACATTGGCGGGCGTTACAAAATCTGGACGAATTTCCCGGCTGAACCAACATTGAATTGAACTCCTTTTCAGTTTCAACTGAGCAACCTATTTTTTTTATGCAGGTCTATCATAAAAAATGACTACCTTCATCATTCATTTTCCCAGGTAATTCCATACTAATCAATAATTTCCACCAATACTTATCAGTGGCCATTCATTTTTACAACCTTTGTCATGAGTCAGAAATACGCCATCATTGATATCGAAACCACCGGTGTTAGTTACAAAACCGGAAAAATTACTGAAATAGCCATCATTGTTCACGACGGAAAACAAATTGTGGATGAATTTACCTCGCTGGTCAACCCTGAACAGAAAATTCCCTACCAGATAACACAACTTACCGGTATCAACGACCGGATGGTTGAGGATGCACCAAAATTCTATGAAATCGCCAAAAAAATTGTCGAGATGACCGATGGTTGTGTAATCGTGGCGCACAACGCCAGTTTCGATTATAATTTCATCAGGCAGGAGTTCAAATACCTGTTTTACGAGTACAATCGTGACAAAATATGCACCGTAAAGCTTAGCCGCAAATTAATTCCCGGAAGGAGGTCGTACAGCCTGAGCAACCTTTGCAACGAGCTGAAAATTGAAAATCCACGTCGCCATCGGGCTTATGGCGATGCACGAGCGACAACTTCACTTTTCGAGCTGCTTTTATCCATCGACCCCGATCCCATGGGGCTCTCGCTGCAAGGTATGAACAGCAGCCTGCAACCCGAGTTTTTGAAATCTCTGCCTGAAGAACCCGGCGTTTACTATATGTTGGACGATGATCAAAACATCATTTACATTGGTAAGAGCAAAAACATCAAATCACGTGTGATGGCTCATCTTACCAATTGTACCACAAAACGTGCCCTCGAAATGAAAAACAAGGTGAAGTCAGTGGATTACGAACTAACCGGAAACGAACTGATAGCCCTGTTGCTGGAGTCACACGAAATACACCACCACAAACCATTGTTTAACCGCGCACAGCGTCGTTCGATGTACAATTTCGGGCTGTTCTATTCTATCGACGAAAAAGGATACCTCCGTTTGAGGATTGATGCTATTTCAGAAAAAGATAATGCCGTTCCTTTGGTAACTTTTACCTCGCAGATGACGGCTAAAAATTACCTTTTCAACCTGGCTGAGGAACATCATCTTTGCCAGAAGCTCTGCGGATTGTATCACACTACCAATTCGTGTTTTCAGTACAAGATTAAGGAATGTTATGGCGCCTGTATCGGCGAAGAAACGCCTGATGATTACAATTGTCGTGTTCAAAAAATTATCGACAAATACACGTATAAAAACCAGAGTTTTATGATTGTTGACGAAGGAAAAACTGCTGATGAAAAAAGTGTTGTGTTGGTCGAAAATGGTAAATACCAGGGTTTTGGATTTGTCCAGAACCAGGTTGACGGCTTTGATGCGTTGACCTATTTGTGCGATTGTGTGAAACCCTATCACGAAAACAAATACGTGCATGCCATCATCAGAAGCTACCTCGACAATAACCCAAAGGCGAAAGTCATCACGTTTTGAGGTCAAAGAGCAATGCGCAGAGCGAAAAAGGACGCAAGCCCCGAACCATAAAGCTTGTCATTGAGGAATTTTTCCAATGAGGGGATGGCGGCCTTGAAATAAGTCATAAGTCATAAGTCATAAGTCATAAGTCATATATCGTAAGTTTAAGATCGGTTAAAAGGACGCAAGCCCCGAACTCTAAAGCTTGTCATTGAGGAATTTTTCCAATGAGGGGATGGCGGCCTTGAAATAAG
>CALFEP010000100.1 GCA_937950125.1 uncultured Bacteroidota bacterium | reverse complement strand
TTTCAGGAGGAAATTTTGATGCTGCAACAGCTGGAGCTGGTACACATACACTTACTTATGAATATACAGACGGTAATGGATGTACCAACAGTTGTGATTTTGACATTACAGTTAATCCGTTACCTGTTGTTACATGCCCTGATGATTATGATGTTTGTGTTGATGCTGCAGATTTCGATATGACAGCGTTAACACCAACACCAGATCCGACAGGAGGTTCGTTTAGTGGCACGGGTGTAACTGGAAATATGTTTTCACCTGCTACAGCAGGAGTTGGAGTTCATACTATAACCTATTCATATACTGATGGTAATGGTTGTACCAATACCTGCAACTTCGACATCGAAGTATTCCCATTGCCCACTGTTACTGCCGGTTTTGACGCAACCTGGTGTGTGAATGAGGATGTCCAGTTGGATGGTACTGCCGACAACGCTTGTGCTTTCCTGTGGAATGCATTAGATGGCTCAGGTACATTTGTCAACGATGCCATCATTGACCCGGTTTATTCTCCCTCGTCGGTTGACTGGGGACAGGGATATGTAAATTTCCAGTTGCTCTATGGAGCCTGTTCGCCCTGTGCTGCTGGTGGAATTGATAATGTATTGATTACTTTCCAGCAACTTCCGGTTGCTCATGCTCCGGCAAATGCCACCATTTGTGAAGATGGAAGCCTGACTATAACCGGAGCTTCTGTTGAATATGCAAGTGGTCAGACATGGAGTGGTGGTATTGATGGTAGTTTTGATGATCCTTCAGCATTAAATCCGGTTTATACACCTGGTCCTTTAGACATTGCTGCTGGTAGTGTTGAGCTGTGTTTAACCGCACATCCAGTTACGCCATATTGTACGGATGATTCAGCGCCGGATTGTATGACCCTCACATTCCAGTTGCTTCCAACAGTAGAGTTTATTCCTACTACTGAGACAATTTGTGAGAATGTAACTTTTGACTTTGCTGGTAAAGTATTTTATGCAAACAAATCAGCCCAGGTATGGGGAAAAGTTACAGGAAACGGTTCATTTGACGATGATTTTGCGGAATATCCTGTTTATACACCTATTTTATCAGATATTACGCAAGGTTGTATTCAGTTGAGTGTTAATGTTGCACCAATTGGACCGTGTAGTTTACCTGCATACGACATTTTCGAATTATGCTTCCAGAAACTACCAACGGCCGATGCAGGTCTTGCCAATGCAACCATTTGCGAAGATCAAACTTTACCGCTTTCTGGTACTGCAACAAATTATGATGGTTTGCTTTGGACTGTAGTTCCTGATGGCACTTTTGATTCTAACGATTTTCTTGATCCGGTTTACACACCCGGCCCTAACGCCATTAGTGCCGGAACAGCAATTATTACTTTCACAGCTTCAGCCATTAGCCCATGTTTGGTTTCGGATGATGCTTCTGACAATTTAATTCTTACGATTCAAGCTTTACCTGTAGTTGAAGCAGGATCGAATGGAACAGTTTGTGAGGATGCCAATTATACCTTATCAGATGCATCAGTGTCAAATGAATGGGCTGTTTTATGGGATGATGGGGCTGCCAGTGGAAATTTCCTGGATGCCGAAACCATTAATGCTGTTTATGTACCCTCAATTGCTGATGCAGGTACAACTGTAACATTATGTGTAACGGCATCACCCATTTCACCCTGTACAGTAAGTGATAGTGATTGCATGAGTCTCTATATTCAGGAGAATCCTATTGTAGATGCAGGTGCAAATGCACTGGTTTGTGAAACAGGATATGCTTTACTGGATGCCACCGAATCGAACACAAGTTCACTTTTGTGGACATCAGCAGGTGGTGGAACTTTCAGCGACGCCACAATTTTACACCCAACCTATTATCCGAGTGCTATTGAGGTAGCTGGTTTATCGGCTACTCTTACACTGACCGGACAACCCATTTCACCTTGTACCGCAATTGATTTTGATCAGGTTACACTGACTATTCAGCCATTGCCCATTGCCGATGCAGGACCAGACGCAACAGGTTGCGAAACCGGTTATACTTTTGGTGCAGGTGATGTTTCGGTTCAGTTTAACAGCAATATGGAATGGACAAGCAACGGAACCGGTTCATGGTCGCCAAATGCAACAACACTTTTGGCAACCTACATTCCCAGTGTTGACGATATCGACAATGGTATTGTGACCCTTACACTTGTTGCCAACCCGATAAATCCCTGTACACTTTCGGATGAAGACGACATGGATTTGGTTATCATTGAAAATCCAACAGTTGACGCTGGCAGCGATGCTACCATTTGTGCAAATGGTAATTATGCACTAGTTGGCGCCACAGCTTCTGATTACAGTTCTTTGGAATGGACAGGAGGTACTGGAACTTTTACCCCAAGTGCAAACGTTCTGAATCCTACCTATACTCCGGGAGTTGGTGAATCAGGCCTTGTGACATTGTGCCTTACAGCTCAGCCCAACAGCCCATGTGCAATCCCGGCACTGAATTGTATGGATCTCCTCATTGTTCCGTTACCAACAGCAAATGCCGGATCAGACGACGTATTATGCCAGACTGGTGGAACAATAACAGGAGTAGCTACCAATGACAGTGGTACCCTATGGTCAACCGGAGGCGATGGTACATTTGATGATGCCTCGGCCTTATCAACTACTTATTATCCAGGTTCAGCTGATATCACCGCTGGTTCTGTTACATTAACATTTACGGCTTATGCAAATACACCTTGTATTTTAAATGCAACTGATAATGTTACCTATACAATCCAGAAACTGCCGGTAGTAAATGCTGGTCCTGACAAACTCAGGTGTGAAAACAGTCTGCTGGTTTTGAATGATGTAACTGCATCGAATTATAGCACTGTACTTTGGTCAACAGCAGGTGATGGTACCTTTAATGACAATACCATGCTGAAACCTACCTATTACAGGGGAACCAATGATATAGCTTTTGGTTCTGTTGTATTGACAGTTACGGTTCAGGCTGTTTCTCCTTGTTCTGGTTCAGCAACTGATAACATGACATTAACAATTCAGTCTATTCCGGATGCCTATGCAGGCCCCGATGCTACATTGTGTGAAGACAACATTTTCATGACAGCTGCTACAATGGCAAATCATACATCACTTTTGTGGACAACTTCAGGAACTGGAACTTTCTCAAATCCTGCAACATTGAATCCACAGTATTTCCCAAGTGCATCCGATAAGACTGCAGGTTGGGTAACACTCACGATAACGGGTACACCCGTCCTGCCTTGTAATTTGTCAGGTAGTGATGACGTAGTTATTACCATCCAGCAAAATGCTTTTGCCAATGCTGGACCAGATGCAGCTATCTGCGAAACAGATACCTATACTATCCCCGGAGACCCGGCAGGATTTTACTCAGCCCTGCTGTGGACAACCTCAGGCGATGGTGCATTTAATTTTAATAATATCGAAAATCCTGTTTATACACCCGGAGCAAATGATATTACAACAGGAAGTGTAACCCTTACAGTGCTTGCCAGTGCTTCAAGTCCCTGTGTTACTGATGCTTCCGATTTCATGGTTCTTACCATTCAGGAGCTTCCGACAGTATTTGCAGGTGCTGATAAGACCACTTGTGGAATCAATCCGTTCATCCTTGCTGATGCCTATGCTATGGATTACAGTGCCATTTTATGGTCAACAAGTGGTGACGGAACATTTAGTGATCCAACCACCGAGACACCTACTTATAATCCTGGTCCGATAGACTTCACAAACAAGGGGGTTGTGCTTACTTTGGCCGCAAATGCAGTTTCACCATGTAGTCCTCTTGTTGTTGTGAATGATGCTGTAACAATTACAATACAATGGCCTCCGATTGCCGATGCAGGCGGAGATGCCACGATTTGTGACAATCAGACACATACATTGAATGGTGTTTTGACCAATGCAGTTACTGGTTTCTGGACAGGTGGAGATGGTACTTTCGACAATATCAATTCGATGAATGCAGTTTACACGCCAGGTGCTGGTGATCTGGCTACCGGCTTTGTTAATCTTTGCCTCACAGCTGAGCCCATCAGCCCTTGTGCGGTAAATTCTACGCCGGACTGTATGACATTAACATTCCAAAAGTCGCCGGTTGCCAATGCAGGTGATGATGGCATAGTTTGCGAAACGGGTACATTTACTGTTTCAACTGCATCAGTACAATATGCAAGTGGCCAATCATGGTCAACGTTGGGAGATGGTACCCTAACTGATGCCGGAACTCTAACACCAAGTTATCAACCAGGTTCGGGCGATATTACAGCAGGTTCAGTTGAGCTCTGTATGGTTGCTCTTCCATTAAGTCCTTGTCTGGTTAACTCTGTAGCTGATTGCATGACAATTACAATCCAGAACAACCCCGTTGTTGATGCTGGTTTGGATGCTTCTGCTTGTGAATTAACACAATATCAAATTGTTGGAGCAACAGCTTCCAATACAAGTTCAATTAAATGGGCTTCTTCAGGTAATGGTACTTTCCTGCCTGATGAATTTACGTTGAATCCTATTTATCAATTGGGTTCAAACGATCTGGCAAATACCTCGGTTACACTGACTTTAACAGGATGGTCAATTCTTCCATGTATTTTATTGGATGACGAGCCAATGACTCTGTATATCCAGAAGAATCCATCAGCGGATGCAGGTCCAGCTACGGACAATGTATGCGAAGATGCATTGACCTATTCGTTATCAGCAGCTACAGCGGCAGATTATTTATCAGTAGCCTGGACATCAACGGGTGATGGTAACTTTAGTAATCCAGCCATTGTTAATCCGGTTTATACCTTTGGAGCAAGTGATCCGGGAACAATTGTTACTTTGACAATTACCGCACAGCCAAAGAATCCTTGTATTACAGTGGCAGATGATGATCTTGCACTTACTATTGCATTAAGACCTGTGGTTGATGCTGGTGATCCTTTGGAAACATGTACAAACACACCAATTCAAATCACAACTGCAACTCATGCCAATACTGCTTCTATTTCCTGGACAACAAGCGGTGGTGGTACATTTGATGACAATACCCTAATAAACCCGACCTATTATCCTGGTGGAATTGATTTAACAAATCTTTCAGCCACACTCACATTGTCTGGTTGGTCGAGTTTACCTTGTTTGGGATTAGAAACATCACAAGTTGTTTTAACAATTAATACGCTTCCTGAATTAACCTCAATTGATATTCAGGCTTCTATTGCTGGTCCAACACCAAGTTGGTATCCGGTTAGCGGCAATTTGGGCAGTGGATATGCCATGTGTCTTGATGGTTTGGTAACGAGCTATTACTGGCTTGACGTTGATGCCCTTGCATCAACCCATGCCCTTGAGACCGGTCATTACAATCCATTCTTCCATACGGCTACTGTTCCTGCTGATTTCTTTACTTACTGGGCTGCACGTGGTGTAGTTTCTGGTGCAAGTGGATGGCAGGGAATTATGTGGGATATTATCAATGGATTAAAACCAATTTTCTATCTGGTTTATGATGGTTCAGACTACATGCTGGTAGATGGCTTACAGTACCAGAATATTCCTTCTGATGTATTACCACTCACTATTCCCGGTAATTATCCACAGGGAGCATACACTTTTTCAGGAACCGTTTTGGATGTTAACGGATGTACTTCCAATGCAACGACCATTTCAATGACCTTCCAGCATGCGCCCATTGCCAATGCTGGTATCGATGGGACAGTTTGCGAAACTGGAACATTCACCGTTTCAACCGCCACTGTTACCAATGCTAGTGGTCAGTTGTGGACTACACTTGGTGATGGTACTCTAACAAACGAAACCACCCTTACACCAAGTTATCAGCCAGGAGGCGCTGACGCAGGTTCAGTTGAACTTTGCCTCGTGGCTCAGCCAATCACTCCTTGCGCAGTTAGTTCTGCTCAGGATTGTATGACAATAACAATTCAGGAAAATCCGACTGCTGATGCTGGTCCGGATGATATTTCCTGCTACAATGGTTCCTACCAGTTGAATGGGCAGGCCACAAATTATGCAGCTACCTTGTGGACTATCGCAATCGGAAGTGATGGTACATTTGATGATGCCACAAAACTCGATGCTATTTATACACCAGGACCGATTGCCCTTAGTAATGGAAATGTTATTTTAAATCTTGTTGCCAGTGCAATTGGTCCATGTATTACGCCTGCAACCAGTCAGATTGAATTAACATTTGTTCCGGAGCCAAACGTTGATTTCACCTTAGATGGTGTTAATCCGCTGCCTCCTGTTCCTGGTGGTGGTGCAACAGAATTATGCTACAGTGAAGATGTTGAACTTTCTATCCTGAGCATGGTTAGCGGAACAGCACCTGTTGATCTTGATTGGAGCGTTTACATCGACGGCAGTCCCACACCCGATCCGGGTTATTCTGGATCAGCAACGGGCATTACTCCACCTTACGTTTTATTCTCAGAGGCTGCTCCATTAACACCTGGGGAATATCATGTTGTTCTTAATTCACTTACTGACGCAAACGGTTGTTCAATTTCTCCGGGCAATCTCACTTATTACCAACATACATTCACTATTTATGAAGCTCCGATGATTAGTTTTGGCTTCAATGGAGTTGAGGCTGGTCATAATGCAACATTTGAATATTGTGAAGATGTATCAGTTGGAGTTTCAATTTTTGCTGAGTATGCAGGTACTGCGCCTTTTGATGTTACTTACACCGTTAATGGTGGAGCACCAATAACAGTAAATGATGTGCCTGTTGGAGGGACAATTTCTGCACCACAGATTTACACGCCGGGTACCTACAATATTGTAGTTACTAATATTACTGATGCAAATGGATGTGAGGCTGATGCTGCATTTTTGGCATTATGCACTGCCACAATAGAAATTCAGGGATTGCCCTCAGTAAATGTGGATGATGCTACCATTTGTGCTGATGATAGTTATCAGATTGTTGCAACATCCTCCAATGTCAGTGCTTATCAATGGATGAGCATGGGAGATGGTCTTTTTGATGACGAAACCATCGAAGACCCGATTTACACTCCCGGAACTATTGACATGCTAACTGGCAGTGTAATGCTTACTGTGATTGTAGCACCCATTGCACCTTGTACCTTACCTGATATAGACGATATGACGCTTACCATCCAGCCTAAGCCAATTGCCAATGCTGGTGGTGATGGTTCGGTATGCGAGAATGGAACTTTTACAGTTTCCGGAGCATCGGTAACAAACGCCAGTGGCCAGGAGTGGTCAACAACTGGAGATGGTACACTTACTAACGAAACAACACTCACGCCTAGCTATCAACCTGGTTCGAATGATATTTTAAATGGTACGGTTGAACTTTGCCTTGAGGCATTACCAATAAGCCCATGTCTTGTAAATTCAACACCAGATTGTATAACAATTGCCATACAGAAAAATCCAACAGCCAATGCTGGTAGTGATGGTGAAGTTTGCGAAGGTGATACCTATCAACTTAACGGATCAGCCGAATACTTTAGTTCAGTATTCTGGGCAACAAGTTCTGATGGAACCTTCACTGATGGCAATAGCCTGGCTGCTGTTTATCATCCAAGTGCTACTGATTTAAGCAATGGAAATGTTACACTAACTTTAAATGTAAATGCAATTTCACCATGTACAATGGTAGCCCAGGATGCTCTTCTTTTGACAGTTTATTACGATCCTACATTGTCGTGTCCTTCGGATATTACTGTAAATAATGACGCTGGCTTATGTGGTGCCACTGTTGCATTCCCTGCAGCAACTGTAACCGGCACACCTTCACCAGTTGTTACCTATTACGTTGGTGGAGTTCCTATAACCTCACCGTATTTCTTTGGAGTTGGACAAACAACTGTTGATGTAGAAGCTGTAAATATTTGTGAAACACTGAATTGCTCATTTACAGTAACTGTAAATGATGTGGAAGATCCAACGATTACATGTCCAGCCACTGTATTGGTAAATACCGATGCAGGTCTTTGCACAGCTTCAGGCGTAGCCCTTGGTACACCGACCACCGCTGATAACTGTTCAGTAGCATCTGTGACCAACGATGCACCTGCAGTGTTCCCGTTAGGCAACACGACAGTTACCTGGACTGTAGAAGACGGTTCCGGCAACACAGCTACCTGTGAACAAACAGTAACAGTAAGCGATGTACAGCTTCCGACGATTACATGTCCAACAGATGTACAGGTCAATACTGATGCAGATCTTTGCACCGCTTCAGGTGTAGATCTTGGCACACCAGTGACAGATGATAACTGTTCAGTAGCATCTGTGACCAACGATGCACCTGCAGTGTTCCCGTTA
>CALFEP010000099.1 GCA_937950125.1 uncultured Bacteroidota bacterium | reverse complement strand
ATTCCACTTTTCCATCATTCCACTTTTCCATCATTCCACTTTTCCATCATTCCACCTTTCCATCTTTCCATCATTCCACTTTTCCACCCCACTCACACATACTCCTTCATGATCTCCGCAAGCAGTTCTTTTCCAAGCTCTGAGGCGATGTTGATTTTGGCAGGATCGACACGGACGTTGTTGAGGTACTGCATTTTGAGGTAGTCGCCGTTGCGGAATTCGGGGATGATGCCGCTGAGCATAAACCCAATGTTGCTGAGTTGCGCCGAAAGCAATGCCGACGAGATGCTGTCAACCGGAATTTCAACATAAATGGATTCGACCTTGTTGAGTTTAAATTCTCTGAGTTGTTGCCTGATTTGATCGAAGGCATCGTTACCAATTGTAACCAGCGAAATTACGGCGACATTAAAATCGGGTTTCACCTGCGTATGAATTTTTGAAATTTCGGCCAAAGAAGTTGAAATACTGCCACTCTCAACCATGTTGACTTCGCGCTGAAGCCCAAGGTTATCGTAAACCCTTTTGATTACGGGGTAAAATCTTTCTGCGACAAAGACTTTCCGGAAGGGTTCCTGGCTCGTTTTCAAATAATAAAGAACCGTTGCCTGCCGCTGATCAAGCACCTCGCTACTAATCTTTTTAAACCTGAGTTTTTCGAGCACATAAGCCAGCATAATGCCCGTTTCCTTTGCTCCGAGGCTGATGTTGCCCTGCTGTGTGAAGGTGTGAATAGTAACAGCTTCGCTGTAAATGCCGAACATCTGTGTTTTACATGCAAAATCTTTCAGAAAAAGCTTCATTTCTTTAAAAAGATTATGCCCCCGGTAACGCGGATCAACCATCGCAGCGCCGGAATCGGCTACCTTTGCGCCTGGGGTTTCGAAAAACAACGAAAGATTTCCAACAATCTCCTCATTCTGGTTAACCGCCACTGCCGAAACAATCAGCTTATTCTCGATATACTCCCTCAGCTTTTCAGGATAATAAAACAGTGATACATACGAATAGCCATACACCCGGTAAGCCAGTCGTGAAACCATTTCAGCATCCGCCGGATGTATAAGCCTGATAACAGGGTGATCGGTGGAAATTGCAACGTCAGGCGAAATTTGTTTTTCTTCTT
Source organism: uncultured Bacteroidota bacterium (assembly GCA_937950125.1). Taxonomy (GTDB): domain Bacteria; phylum Bacteroidota; class Bacteroidia; order Bacteroidales; family 4484-276; genus CALFEP01. Next base: position 9,449 of record CALFEP010000099.1, on the reverse strand, counting down.
CCAGCTTTATTTCCTTTGTTTTATCTAACGGAAGCAGGTAGCTTAATTCGAGGCGTTTACCATCCTTCCCAAGATTGATAAAACGGAATTCGTCAGCCAGGTTTTTCATCAGTTTAATACCCAGCGCACTTTGTTCCTGCGATTCAAGTTTATTAAAATCAACCGGAATTCCTTTGTCTTCAATGGAAATGATAAACCTGTTGGTCTGATAGATAATTTTTATATCAATGGTCCCCAATTCTTCACCGGCAAAGGTATTTTGAACTATGTTGAGAATGGCTTCTTCGGTAACAAGTTCAATTTTGCGGAGCATGGTTTCTTCGAATTTGAAAATCCGGGCATAAAACAGCACGAATTCCTGTGCCTGCGGGATGAACATTTCATCTGAAAGTATTGTCAGTCTTGCAATGTATTCGCTTTGTAAAATTTTTTTATCAAGCATAAATCATATTTTTAAATTTTATAACATTTTACACTACTTCAACAACATACCGCTTATTGAAAGCAGTTCTGTTTCCTTTACTTTGGTATTATAGATAGCATTTACCAGGTCGGCAGATGCTTTGAAATGATCGTCCTGGGCAATGCGTAGTTCAACGGAGGAAATCAAACCTGCCTGATATGCTGTAAGGGCAATGTCAGCGTTTTTCTGTGCCAGGCCTTTCCGCTCTCTTCCCAGCATTACAGTTTGCAGCTGGCTTTGATAATCGAGCCAGGTTTGCGTAATCAGAACTGATATATACAATTGCACATCTTTCAACAAAAGCTGTTTGTTTTCAATGTCAACCTTTGCGTTTTTTACTGACTGGCTTAGTCTAAGGCCATCAAACAATTTGAAACCAATGTTGAATCCAATCTGTGGGCCAAAATACCGGTTGTATTTTATAAAGGATGCTTCGGTGTTGGTTTCCCAATATCCATAAGAGCCGGTGAGCGCAATCCTGGGAAAATTTCCCGACTTCAGTGAACGCTCTTCAATCTGACTTAACATGAGGAATTCGGTATTAATTTTTATCAAATTATTCAACTCCTGGCTTTTTGCTTTCAGTACATCAACGGTTGGAACCTGCATCAATGGGATCGAATCTTCGGTTTCAAAGGTTGTTCCTGCCTCGGCGGCAAGCAGCCGGTTGAGGGCGATTTTTGCCTTTATCAGTTCGGCTTTTTGCAGGATAAAAGCTGTTGAATCAGCCTGCAGTGCAACATTGGCCTGTAGCTTTTCCTGTTCCGAACCCATTCCGGTGGCATATTTTTCGTTGGCAATTTTATACCGCAGGTTGCTCGATATCAATTGCTGACTGGTGGCCTCAAGCATATCTTGCTGTCTGATAATGTTGCAGTAAACGACAATAATTTCCTGAACCACAGTTTCCATGGTTATACGGGTTTCCAGGTCGGCTATTTTCCAGAGGCTTTTCAATTTTTCATATTCAGCCAACATACCGGCTCCATCAAAAAGTACCCATTCGGCTTTCAGCGCAGCTGATGATATATTTGCTTCAGCATTGTTGTTGTTGAGTTCCGAACCACCTACAACTTTCACTTTTGCATCGTAAAATGCTCTATCTACCGACCCAGCTGCAATCACTTCGGGCAAAAATCCGGCATTTCCGTAACTGATATTCTGCAAAGCCCGCTGGGTTTCATTTTTTGAAACCAATACCTGATAATTGTTCACAAGCCCTTGCTGCACAGCCTGATCCAGCGTCAGGCGTTGCTGCCCGCAAACCAGCTCCGGCAAAAGAAGCAGCAAACTTGCCAAATACAGTATTCGTCGAGTCATTTTTTGTATAAATCTTTTGTTGAAAATAAATATTTGTCGTGTATCATGTTTAAAAACAAAACATTGGCACTCCATTTCAAAACCTCTGATTTTGAAAACTTCTGAATTCCTTGGTTTTTAGCATAAAAACTTTTTTGTCTCACCATTTCCATTTATTTTAAAATGGGTTCATACATTTCCTCCTCGTCTTCATCATCATTCACCGGCCTGTAGTCTTTCGAAATATACGAATAAAGCACCGGCACAAGGTACAACGAGAAAAATGTGGCAAACACCATTCCGCCAATCACTGCAACGCCCAGCGATTGCCGGCTTCCCGACGAAGAACCCAGCGACAGGGCAACTGGGAGAATACCAAAAATGGTTGCAAAAGCAGTCATCAGGATAGGGCGCAAACGGGAAATGGCAGCTTTTTCAACTGCTTCAATTTTTCTGTCGCCACGCAGCTTTCGCTGATGGGCAAATTCAACAATCAGAATCCCGTTCTTGGTTACCAACCCCAATAACATTATCATTCCTATCTGGCTGAAAATGTTGAGTGTCTGATCGAAATACCATAGCGTGAGCAGCGCTCCGAATAAGGCAAGCGGCACAGTTACAAGAATGACGAGCGGATCGTAAAAGTTGTCGAACTGCGCCGAAAGCACCAGATAAATGATGATAATGGCCAGAACAAATATAGCCAGCAAGCTGGAAGAGCTTTCTGCATAATCCCGGCTTTGCCCGGCCAGCGAAGTTCTGAAAACCGGTGTTAGTACTTTTCCGGCAACACGGTTCAACTCATCAATTCCATCACCCAATGTATAACCTTCGGTAACATTGCCGGTAATTGTGGCTGCAAAGTATCTGTCGAAAGAGAAAATGGTGGAAGGGCTTACATTTTCTTCCCATTTTACAAGGTTGTGAAGCGCAACGGGTTCGCCGTGAATGTTTTTTACGTACAGATTTCCTAACAGTTCAGGGGCATTTCTGTAATCACGGGTCACCTGCCCGATAATCTGGTATTGTTTTCCATTCATAATAAAATAACCGTATCGCGATCCGCTAAGCCCTGCCTGTATCGTCCTGCCAATATCATCCACGGTAACATTGAACTGTGCGGCCTTGTCCCTGTTTATAAAAATCCTCAGTTCAGGTTTGTTAATTTTCAAATTGACATCCAGAAAACGGAGGACTTTGCTTTTGTTGGCTTCCGCCAAAAATACAGGTATTATATTTGTCAGCGAATCAAAATCTGAGGACTGAATGACAAACTGGAGCGGTTGACCGGCAAAGCGGCTGCCAATGGTTGGCGGTTCGAAAGGGTAAATTCCTATACCTGTAATACCCTGAATATCTCTTGCCAGTTTTTGAAAAACCTGGTGCTGGGTTCGCTGGCGTTCGTCGGGTTCGCGCAGGTAAATAAGATGCATGCCCTTGTTGGCCGGATCGATGGCGGTGAGGCTTGGCGAAATCAGCGACAGGTTGCGTGTGGCTTCGGGAATTGAATCGATAACGTACTGGCTAAGCTGGTCCATGTATTTTTCCATAAACTCATAAGTAGAGCCTTCGGGGCCAAGGATGCCGATGCGGACATTGGAGCGGTCTTCGAGGGGTGCAAGTTCTTTGTGAAGGCTTTTCCACAAAACAACAATAAAAAGACCCAGTACCAGCAGCAGCGGCCAGATCAGCCATCTTTTCCGCATCAGCGCTGCCAGCGAATAACGATAACCACGGTTCATTTCCACAAAAAATGTTTCTGTATTTCTGAAAAGCCAGTTAAACCCGAGGTGGCGCTGGTTGACCAAAATCTTCGATCCCATCATGGGTGAAAGGCTGAGGGCAACAAACGCTGATATAAGCACCGAGCCGGCCACCACGATAACAAACTCGCTGAACAGCCTGCCTGTCAATCCCTGCAAAAACAGAATGGGAAGAAATACCACGGCCAGGGTTATTGTAGTTGAAATAATGGCCGTATAAATTTCCTTCGACCCCTCGATGGCCGCTTTTTTAGGACGGAAACCTCCATCCACTTTTGTATAAATAATTTCAAGCACCACAATGGCGTCGTCGCAAACAAGGCCGATGGCCAAAACCAGCCCCAAAAGCGTCAGAACGTTTATCGAAAGTCCGGCAATCCACATAATAAAAAAAGTGGCAACTATCGAAATCGGGATGGCCACCACCGGGATGATGGTCGATCGCCAGTCGCGCAGAAAGATGAAAATGATCAGAACAACCAGGAAAAAAGCTATAAGCAGGGTTTCTTTCACTTCTTTGATGGCGTTTCGCTCAAATACCGTAAAGTCGTACCCAATTTTTATGGAATATCCTGGTGGAACTTCTTTTTTAATTAATTCAGTGCGTTTATAAAATTCATCCACAATCTGGATGGTGTTGGCGCCAGGCTGAGGTACCACGCCAATGGCAATTCCAGGTATGAGGTTGTCTTTGAAAATGGTTCTTTCGTTTTCGCAACCTAACTCTGAATGTCCGACATCACTGAAGCGGATTATTTTTCCATCCTTGCTTTTTATAATCAGGTCATCAAATTCTTTTGGGGAAGTAAGCAAACCCAATGTGCGGATATTTAGCTCTGTATTTTCACCTTCAATTCTTCCGGCTGGTAGTTCCTGATTGCCCTTTACAACGGCATTTTGTACTTCAGCGGCTGTTATGTTCATCGATTGCAGTTTGTCAGGGTTCAGCCAAAGCCGCATGGCATATTTTTTTTCACCAAAAACCTTGGTTCCGGCAATGCCGGGAATGGTCTGATAACGGGTTTTTAAATAGCGGTCAACCACATCGCTGATTTCGAGAATGTTGTGTTCTTCGCTTTCTACGATGACGAAAATGATGGGGTTGGCGTTGGCATCCAGTTTTTCCACGATGGGGGGATCGGCATCTTTGGGAAGGTAACGAATGGCGCGCGACACACGGTCGCGCACATCGTTGGCTGCCCGTTCGAGGTCTTCGTTCAGGTTGAACTCAACGGTTATCAGGCTGGATTGTTCGGTAGAAGAAGCTGAAATAACCCTGATACCTTCAATTCCACTGATTTCCTGTTGCAAAGGTTCCGTGATCTGTGCCTGGATGATTTCGGCGTTGGCGCCGGTATAAATGGTTGTGACATTTACGACCGGAGGCTGCATTTCGGGGTATTCGCGGTCGGAAAGGAACGAAAAGCCAACCACTCCGGCAATAATCAGCAGCAGCGAAAATACTACCGGCAGCGTGGGACGTTCTATGCAGGTTTGTGAAAGATTCATATTACCACACTTTTGTAATTTTAACCTTTGCATTAGGTCTTACTTTCATAAAACCAGTGACCAGCACACTGTCGCCGGCTTTTATACCCTCAGCAATTTCTACCAGTTTATCCGACCGCAGCCCGGTTTTTACAGGTCTGTAATCCGCTTTGCCATCGAAAAGCACGTAAATATGATACCCGCCCGGTGTTGGAATCAGCGCCTGTGTGGGTAAATACACCGACGATGTTGCCGCTTCGGAGCTGAGCGAAATACTCACAGTTACACCCGCTTTAAGCGAAGGATCGGGATTTTCGACAACTGCAAGAACATCCAGATTCCCCGAATTTTTATTTACCGATGGTTCAACGGCTTCCACAACGGCGCGCTGTTCAGTCCGCAAACCATCAGCCCTGAACACAAACTCATCACCCTTTCGAATCATGTTTGCGTACTTTTCAGGAACCGAAAAATCGATTCTGAGACGGCTGAGATCATCAAGCCTTACAAGTGGTACTCCGGGTGTCAGCAAAGCCCCTTCACTCACTTTTCTGATACCGGTAACGCCGTCAAAAGGAGCGCGTATGCGGGTTTTCGCAATCATCACATTCAGCAGTTCAACTTCCGATTCAAGCACTTTCCGGTTGCTCACCGATTCATCAAAAACCTGAACACTGATGCCCCCCGAAGCAAGCAGGGTTTGGTTACGCTTTTCAGTTTCAATGGCCAGATGCAGCCGTGCCTGGGCTTTTTTCAGGTTGGCCTGCCATTCCGAATCATCGAGCTGAAAAAGCAAATCGCCTTTTTTAACCCTCGCACCTTCCCTGAAATGAATGGAAACCAGCCTCAACGACAGCTCACTAACGAGTTCAACACTTTCGTTGGCACGGGTATTTCCCACTGCGGTGTACGAAAATTTTACCACAGTATCGCGCGCAACAATGCATTCAGCGGGCACGGCAGCAACGGATGGCTTTGATGCTATGGTGCTTTTTTGCTTATTTTGATGAAACACTTTCAGAAGTACAAGTATTAAAACTACTGCGCCAACAACAGGAAGAATAAATTTTCTCTTCATCGTATTTTGGTTTTTCTTTCAGAAAACTAAAGTAGAAAAAAAATGGGATGTTGAAAAAATTACCATGAAAAATGATCAAATTCACGATAAAAAACCCTTCAAAACCGGTTTTCGGAAAAGGTTTTCCTAATTGGGGCAGGTCTGAGTCTTTTTTTCAGATGTAGCTGAATCATGTTTTTCGATTGCGGCATCAAACCTTTACCCGCCCGCATTGTTTATTTTTGCAGAAACCAAATCATCATTAAAAATGGCGACAAAAAAGAAAATAAAAAGTACTGACAATGCTGGCAATGACATCAGCGAAAGCATTGCCAGTGCTTACCAGCGGCATTTTTTAGCTAAAGGGAAAAGGCCCATTTCGGTTTCCGATTTTTGCCGTACCACAAAAATTGACGAGGCAACCTTTTACGACCATTACAGCTCGTTTGATACACTCGAAAAAAGAATTTGGGTGGGTTATCTGCAAACTACCATCGATACCCTGCGGGCATCAAAAGAATATTCTGCCAGTCCCGTCAAGGAAAAGCTCCTTACTTTTTACTTCACCCTGGTTGAGGTCCTGAAAAAAAACCGAAGTTTTATTCTTTTGATGAGTGAAAAAGGTTTTGACCTTGTCAGGAAAAATGCATTAGATAAAAGTCATACGGTATTTATCGAATACATCGACGGGCTTATAAAAGAGGGTACTGATACCGGCGAGGTAGTAAAGCGCCCGTTGATCAGCGACAAATACGGTGAGGCATTCTGGATGCAGCTGCTTTTTGTGGTCGGTTTTTGGATTAAAGACGAAAGCCAGGGTTTCGAGAATACCGATGCAGCCATCGAAAAAGCTGTCCAGCTTTCCTTCGATCTGGTGGGACAAGGTGCTGTTGATTCGATGATAGACATGGCAAAATTTATTTTTCAAAACCTTAAATAATTGCGGGAAACCAATGGCCTGTTATGAAAGAGCAAGTAAAAATTCCTGTAAGTAAAGTACACCGGGCGTCTAAATTTCTTGCGGCCGGTGTAAAGGTTGGCGGAAATTACCTGAAACATTACGCCAGAGAAGCCATCAACGGAAAAACGGGCAAGGAAAACCTGCATACCGAAAATGCGCAGGATATATACCATGCCCTGAGCGAGCTGAAAGGCAGCGCCCTGAAAGCTGCCCAGATGATGAGCATGGATAAAAATATACTGCCAAAAGCGTATTCCGACACCTTTGCCATGGCGCAATACAGCGCCCCTCCCCTTTCGTACCCGCTGGTGGTGAAAACCATCAAAAGCAACCTGGGAAAAGCTCCCGCTGAAATTTTCGACAGCTTTACGCACAATGCTACCAATGCCGCCTCGATAGGTCAGGTGCATAAAGCCACCCTTGGCGGGAAAACACTGGCAGTAAAGGTTCAATATCCCGGTGTGGCCGATAGCGTCGTATCAGACCTGAAAATGGTGAAACCCTTTGCCCTGCGGCTGATGAACATGAGCGAAAGCGACGTGAACAATTATATGCAGGAAGTTGAAGAACGCCTGATGGAAGAGGCCGATTACGAACTCGAGCTGCAGCGCTCGGTAAACATCACCAAAGCCTGCCTCGCGGAAGGGTTCCCCGGAATACAGTTTCCGGTTTATTATCCTGATCTGTCGGGCAAACGGGTGATCACGATGGACTGGGTTGACGGACTTCATTTGAAAGAGTTCCTGCAAACATCGCCCTCGCAGGACGTGCGCAACCGCATCGGGCAATTGCTTTGGGATTTTTACGATTTCCAGGTCCACAGCCTTCGAATGATGCATGCCGACCCGCATCCCGGAAACTTCCTTTTCAAACCCGACGGCAGTGTTGGTATAATCGATTTCGGGTGTGTAAAAGAAATCCCCGACTGGTTTTATCCAACCTACTTCCGGCTGCACGAGCCGGGAATTCTTGACGATTACAACCGGATGATCGAATTGTTTTATGAGAATGAATTTATAAGCGACCGCGACAGCGAAGAGGACAAAAAACTTTTCATTCCGCTGTTTCGAAAGGTGATTATCCTGATGGGGCAACCTTTTTTTGAAGGTACATTCGATTTTGGCAACGACGAATATTTTGAAAATGTTTATGCCCTGAGCGAATCCATTTACAAAAACAAGGATGTCCGCTCCTCGAACCATGCCCGCGGCAACAGACACGCCCTTTATATCAACCGCACCTACCTGGGGCTTTATGTCATGCTTCACGACCTGCGGGCACAGGTAATAACCAGAAGCAGAAACCAGTCATGGAAAATTACAAAAACCAGGGAATGAAACATATACTATCATTGCGGAAAACCAAATATCAGGAAACCATAAAAAAATTTTCAATGAAATCAATTGCAGCAATAATAATTACCATATCATTGTTAACAGGTTGCACACACGGACAAACAACATCAACTATGAAGAAAGACATCACCTTGAATGTAAAACCCCTGGGATTCCAGTGGGAAGTAAACAATCCCTTCCTGTTTTGCGCACATCATCTCGACCAGTATCCGGCGGGAAATGAAAATATGGGACCGGATCCATCCTTGTTAAAAGGCAGAAACATCGGGCAGGATTTTACACTGAAAGACGGCTGGCGGATGTACCACGGCGAAAAAGTGCCCGGCTTTCCGGCGCACCCTCACCGGGGTTTCGAAACGGTGACCATCGTTCAGCAGGGCTTTGTCGATCATTCCGATTCACATGGTCAGGCAGGGCGTTACGGCATGGGCGATGTACAATGGATGACTGCCGGTTCGGGGCTTCAGCACTGCGAAATGTTCCCGCTTCTCAATCAGGACGGGGGAAATCCGACGGAGCTGTTTCAGGTCTGGCTCAACCTGCCAAAGGCCAAAAAATTTGCCCCGCCATTTTACAAAATGCATTGGCATGAGGACATTCCAAAAGTCAGGATGACAGATGAAAACGGCAAAACGGTTGAGATAACTGTTATTGCAGGCCACGTAAATGAAACAAAAGCGCTTCCTCCGGCTCCCGATTCCTGGGCTGCCGACCCAGAAAATCATGTGGCCATATTTACAGTGAAAATGGAACCGGGCGCACAATGGACATTGCCTCCTGTTCCTGCGGAAGCCAGCCGCAGTCTTTATTTTCATCGTGGAGATAAGCTGACAGTGAATGACACCCTGATTCCGGCAAAACATTCTTTCGATTTGAATACCGATTCGGAAATCACCCTCGTGAATGGAGATGCTGACGCTTATATCCTTCTCCTCCAGGGAAAACCCATCAACGAACCGGTGGTGCAGTACGGCCCCTTTGTGATGAATACGGAGGACGAAATCCGTGAGGCCATCCGCGATTACCGGGCTACCGAATTTGGCGGCTGGCCATGGCCTTCACA
>CALFEP010000098.1 GCA_937950125.1 uncultured Bacteroidota bacterium | reverse complement strand
ATCAATCATTTCCGTAAGGATTATCAACGGTCATGAGGAAAAGATCGGGTGTACCGTTCAGGTCGATGTCGCCAATGGCTGCTCCTCCACCTGAAGTTATATTTCCTGGTGAAGGAGGTGAACCAATTGGTGTCCAACTTGCCACATTTCCATCAATATCGATATCCCAACCTATCCAACTCCATAAATTATTCGGCCCAGCCGGATTATCAATATTCATAACAACCAGGTCAAGTTGTCCGTTATTATTAATATCGGCAAGTGCGGCGCCACCGCCGGCAGAATTCCAGCCAATATCGCAGGGGAGAGTAATTTTTGGTGTCCATGACTCGGCTAATCCAAACCAATCAAGGTTTTTGCCAATAACCATCCATATATTATTGTCTTGGGGAGGATTGTCGATGCCAATCAAAACCATGTCGGGGCGAAGGTTGTTGTCAATTAAACCAATTGCCGCACCCCCACCCTGATCAAGATCACCCAATCCTGAAACCTGCCTTTTTGGGCCCCAGTTAGTAGGAACACCTTGCTCATTTACATTATAACCAATATAGTACCAGAACTCATTTGGCCCTTCGGGATCATCAATTACCATAAATATCAAATCAGGGTCCTGATTGGAATCTATGTCACAAATATCAGCACCTGCACCAGCCTGCATTTCGCCAATTTCAGGGCCAAACATTGTCTGTGAAACCGACTGTGCATTTCCAAAAATATCGAGATTCCAGGCAATTTTGTAATAAAACCGGTCTGCCCCATGCAGGTCTTCAATTCCCATCATCAATGCATCCTGAATGTGCCCCGGATCACCGTCAATATTGGCAAGTGCAGCCCCGCCACCCGTTTTGAAATAACCACGCCACGTGCCATCGTGCCGTGCCGACCATCCGGTGGGGTTGCCATTTGTCTTACTCATGTTCCAGCCTATTGTGTATCTGAAACTATCGGGTTTATCATACACTTTAAACGGAACCACATAATCAGGTTCTTCAATCGAGCCATTGTCTGTTTCAACACCCATTTTGCCATCAGGGGTAATTTCCTGTATAAAATAATGCTGGTTATAATCGAAATTTCCTTTTGCACCAAACAGGTAAGCCTGTTCAAGCAAAGTATAACCTACCATGAATTTAAATGTATGGCTCCAGGTACCCTGGTCGGTTTCCTCGTCAAGGTGTCCGGTATAATCCATTCGCTGAAGAAACCAATCAGCACTGGTATCATCCAACCCGAACAGATAAGAATTATCCCCTGTTTCCACCGATGTTACTCTCTCCCAAACATTTCCCCAATGCCCGTCGCACACATCATGCAAGGTGCCATCATCATAAACATGGGTTATAAACCAGTATTTTGTTTTACTGTTTTGAAAAAATAAAAATGTTTGTCCGTTTGAATAAATGGGCGTGGCATATTCATAATAATTATCCCATTCTCCTCCTGCTGCTTCATCCGGAGCCAAAGTTCCGTCAGCGTAAACTTCCTGTGTAAACCATTTAATATCGATTAAACTGTTGTCCAGCCCAAAAATAAACCCCTTGTCACCCAATTGAAAACCAAAAAAAGTTTCGTAATTGTTGTTCCAGGTCTGATGATCGGTTTCTGCCCCAACAAAACCACCAGGTTCAATTTTTCTGATCGAAAATTCTTTACCTTCTACAAATTCCGATTTTAAATTGGGATGACAAACCAGGTACTGGTTCATACCCGATTGAACACCCGTTACACCGGCCCATCTCCCGATTCCTTCACCGCTGCAAATCATAGCGCCCAGGCTGCTTCCCGCCTCAAATACCCTGTATTTGCCAGGATCATCATCATTATACATTAGCATCACCATTCCCTTATGCTCCGGGCTATCCGAAACCGGCTGCTCAATAACAATTTCAGTGTCGTCCTTTGTACATGAATTGATGATTACAAGCCCTGAGAGAGCTATCAGTACAATTTTAGCATACCTTTTCATAGTCGTCACAAAACCATACGTTTTCATACCACTTCTTTTTATATTCTAACTTGTTAAAAATAACTTTCTATTTCTTTACAGAACATTGGTTTTCAGCGTCATACTTACGAAAGCTGGCCAATGTTCGTATTTTGTTTTCAAATTCTAATGCTGATGAGCTTTTGAGAATCAGGTCGTTTTCATTCAAATCAGGGACGACTTCATCTTTAAACATAACCATCAATAAAATTCTTACCGGCCAACCTGAACCAAAATTTTTTTTGCCCCCTTCCTTTCCAAATCCTGCATCAAGGAGCAAAACATCGGGAACAAACCCATGCTGATTCAGGTAAAATCCATTTACTGTTTTGAAAGTTTTTACCTGGAAATCAGCCACCTGTTGAAGCATTGTTTTAAGGCTGTCGCTGAAAATTTCGTTTTTATCGATAATGGCAATTTTTACCATTTTGTCTGATTCAAATTTTTGGTCAAAATTATCATCTGACTTGATGGTAATTTTATGGGAAAACCCTGAACTTTCGTTAGGGAAACAAGGTATTTTATCTAAGGGAAAACCCTTAGCGATTGCCATTTTTAGCTAACCGAGAAGAAGTTATTTTTTATTGCCCAAACAATCAAACCGGCAGTATTTTTAACTTCTGCTTTCATAAAAATATTGGAACGGTGTGTTTCAACTGTTTTTGATGAAATATAGAGTTTGTCGGCTATTTCCTGTGAAGTGAACCCGTTGCAGATATGAACAATAATTTCGATTTCGCGGTTGCTGAGCAAATCTTTACCTGATGTTTTACCGAAATAATTAAAAGCCATTTTTTGCAGGATTTCCTGGCTAAAATAATTGCCTCCCTGAAAAACAGCAAGAATGGCCTGTTCAAGTTCAAATTTGTTTGCCTTCTTAATTACAAAACCTTTGACACCTGCCGTCATCATTTGTGTGTAATGCACAGTATCGGAAAACATGGTGAGTGCGATAATCTTGAGGTCGGGTTTTAACTGAATGGCCTTTTTTGTTGTTTCGATGCCGTTGATGACGGGCATTTCGATGTCCATTAAAACAACGTCAAGAGCGGCTTTTTCCAGCATTTCCAAAAAATGATAACCATTAGAGGTATCAAAAACCACCTGAAATCCATTTATCTGATTCAATACCAGTTTTATTCCTTCACGAAACAAGTCGTGATCATCCACAATGGCTATGTTAATATTATTCATAATTATTTATTAGACAGGAAGTTCAATGTTTACGTGAATGCCTTGTTCAGGAGAACTGTTTAATGACAATTTACCGCCCAACGTTTCAACCCTGTTGCGAATGTTAAACAAGCCCATACCGCCCTGTTGCTGGGCATTTGGGTCAAAGCCTTTTCCGTTGTCGGAGTAAAAAACCATTAAAACATGATCAGGGCACGAAATTTCAATCGCAATCCGGTCAGCGCCGGCATGTTTCAGCGTATTGTTAATCAGTTCGGTAATGCAGCGGTAAATGGTTAGTTCTTTCTTAAGTTCAAACCGTTGGTTTACATTAGCCGTAAACAGGATGTTGATTTTGTTGCTATTGGTAAGCGGTGATATGAAATGATTCAACGCAGTGATCAAACCATATTTTTCGAGGACATAAGGGCTGATATTGTGCGAAATACGTGAAACATCGTCGATGGCGCCCGAGATGACCTGTTGCAGGCGTGCCTGAATAGTATCCTTTTCGATCACAGGCGCATCGATGTATGCCTGAAAATAATGATTTATTGCCGAGATTACCGGACCCAATCCATCGTGTAAATCGCTGGCAATGCGCTGACGCTCGTTGGTTTCAGTTTCGATTACAGCTTCCAGAAGTTTTTGATTTAAAAACTCCTTCCGCCTCAGCTTCAGGTAAAAAAAGGTAATTACAAATGCGATTACCAAAACGATCATTATTGCCACCAGAAAAATAAACTGCTTGTGTATGTACTCGTTTTTTTGCTTCTCTTCACTTATTTTCTGCTCTTTTACCAAAAGGTCGTACCTCGCCGACTGCTCATTAATCTGCATGTCAATTCGGTCTTTAAAAAAATCGTTCTGAAGCTGAAGAGTGATGTTCATAAAATCGTAGGCGTCTTTGTAGTTTCCGGCGGTTTCGTTTATCCAGGCATATTGCCAGTATATGCGCATAAACAGGTTTCGGTTTTCTTCGATGTTGCATAGGCGGGTTGCCGAATCGAGGGCATTCGCAGCCTCCGCCGGCCGACCCAAACCCATGTAAATATTGCTGACATTTATAAAAACATTCATGGCTGAAAAGCGCAAACCGGCATTAGTAAAATTCTCAATAGCCTTATTCAGAAGTGTCAAGGATTCATCATATCGCTTTTGAAGAAAATACTGAAAACCAAGCTCATTCTGAGCAGCACCCAGGTTAGGAATGCTGTTTATTTCTTCGGAAAGGCTGATGCACTTCATCGAATAGTTGATGACCGAATCAGTGTTATGGATCATTTTATTGCCGCCTTCGTGGTAAAGAGCAGCAATCCTGTTGAATGCAAATGCCCTGTTTTCATCTGAAATTGCCTTTTTGCCAAACAAAAGCTCATTCAGCATTTCGATGCCTTTTCTGTACTCCTGCTTCTGCCGGTACGCCTCGCATAAGTTGATTATGCAAAAGTCGGCTTTATCAGAACCTTTTGGAAGCGAATCAATGGCTTGCATCAGCATTGGAATCGCCTTGTCGGGCATCGACTTTTGAAGGAACCGACGTGCCGAAAAAATGACGGAATCGGTATAGGGCAAAGTGTCGGGAGCTGCAAACATTTTATAATCCAGCGCTTTAAGCGAATCGGAGTTTGAATAAATAAGCTTTAGCCTGAGATAATAGTTGGCTTTGGCTTTTTCGAGGGCTGAAAGTTTGTCTGAATTTTTTTCAATCCGTTTTAAACATTGGGCTGCTTTGACAACATCGGATTTTAATGCAAGTTTCCCTTCATTAAAATCCCGGTCAAAACTAAAATCCTGCCCTTTTGCCTGAGCCATTGCATTTTCAAAATGCGAAAAAATCACAATGAAAACTGTTGTAAGTAGCGCGAAAAACCTGTTCAGAGTTACCCCATGATAATAAAATTGAAATCTGTTTAACATCAACAATTTACGTTTTCGCTTCGGGTCAATATTTCAATGCTTAAGAAAACTTTAGCATGAAATAAAACCCATTTCACAACTTCATCAAGGACGGTTTTCGATATTGGTTCCGGAGGAATATCCGCTCAAAGGTAACTGTTTTTGAGAAAAACAAGGTGATTGGTTTTTTTGGAGCTAATTTACCAACTAACTCATTTTTCAACAACCACCAGCATCTCAAAATCGGCTGTGGTAAGTTTGTCTTCGCGTGAATAGGCGCCAATCTTTGCCCCGAAAATTTCGATTTTGGTAAAACCAAGCGATTTCAGCAACCAGCTAATCTCGCTGGGAACGTAGTAACGCTCGTTGCAATCCGGTATCATTTTATGGCCCGAATCATCCTAAAGTCCGGTAAAAATATGATCCCGGAAGGTCATCAGATCGATAGTGTTGCTTTCACAAATACTTGATTTTATGTTAAAACATCAAATGGATTTGACAACCCGGATGATCAGGCAGATTCAGATTTTTACAAAAAAGACACTGACCAGAAACAGGACAACTGAGAATTTTTTAAATATTTTAACAAATTCATTTTTGGACGATGGTAACAAATGGAAAAACTAAAAAATGAAACGGCAAATGAATGAAATACAAAAACCCATTTATGATGACCAGGCCAAAAAACAATAATGTATCGTGCATAATTTAGCTTAAAATATTACTCTTAACAAGGGTTTTCGGTTTGAAAATCATCTTCCAGCAACTTTGTGAATATGTCTTTAAAACCAACCTAACGTAAAGAATCCATCCAGCTGCATCATTTTATTTTAATGCAAAATCCTGGTAATCCGATCTGAACAACCCTGAAATGTTAACTGAACATTCCATCCATTTTTTTGTTTGCAATTTTAATTCATGGCAAACTCATTTTTTGCCACATGTTAAACCAATAAATTATAAAAAATGCAAAAGTTCATACAACGCTATTCTTTATTGTCGGTTTTCGTTTTCATTACAACTCTTTCATACGGCCAGAGTTACACTTTCCAGGATTTTGTTGGTACCTGGCACGGAACGATCAGTTCAACCTATTTTGGCGGATACAATGACCCCATCACCATGAACATTGAATCTGACGGCTTTTACACCGAAACTTCAGGCCACTTAATGCCAACGCTTTATCCAAATACCCAGCTATGTGATTACGAGATTTCCACCAACCGGATGCATTGGTGGTATCTTGGTACAGTGTGGGGTGGTCAGTATTTTTATGATCATTTTTATTATGAAGTAGTTTATTTTCAAAATGATACACTGGAAATGCACTACAATTACTGGGATGACCCGGTTCCTAATCCCAATGCAGGAACAATTTTTCTGGTTAAGGAAAGTTTAACTCCTCCTCCAACTGCACTGCAGTCGGAAGTAACAAATAACAATGTGGTTTTAAACTGGAATGTACCGGTTTATGGCAACGGAGGGGTGGCTTCTCCGATGAATTACAACATTTATTACAAAAAAGGCGAAGGAGTTTTTGAATTTGTGGAAATTGCTTATGCCAACAGCTTCACACACGAAAATGTAACAGCCGCCGGAATGCATTCATATTATGTAACAGCGATGTATGCTGATGGCGAGTCGTATCCCTCCAATCAGGTAAATCTTGTTTTTACAACTCCACCGCCAGCTAATCTTGTAAGCCAACTTCTGGCCAATAACGTTTCCCTTAACTGGGATCAACCATTTGATGACGAACCCATGGCCGGACTATTGGGTTATAATATTTATCACAAAATAAACCAAGCCGACTATGAGCTATTAATGTTTGTTGAAGACGATCATTATACTCACCTGGATATTCCTGCTGGCATTCATTACTACTATGTAACTGCTGTTTACGATGGTGCCGAATCGGATCCGTCGAATGAGGTTATGATTGAATTGATCATTTCGAATATCGAAAATAATGATGAGATTCAGACGAAATTATATCCGAATCCTGCTTCAGAGGTGTTAACCATCCATTCGGAACTTGCTATTGAGGAGGTTAAAATTTATGATCAAACCGGAAAGGTTTTCTACAACCAAAAGATTTCTTCGAAAAACCACACAATCTATGTAAATGATTTTCCAAAAGGGCTCTATGTCGTTCAAATAGAAACTGGTAAAGGAATAGTATCAAAACAAATTTTGGTACAATAGAGATGCTTGATAAACAATTCTCAGAATATGTTAAAGGCCGGATGGTTTTCCCTCCGGCCTGTTTTTTTTAAATCACCATATTGTTGGTGCCGCTCATGAAAACAATCTTGAATGATGAAAAATACGTAGTTAATTCCCCATTACTTATTTTCCAATTTCAGAATCCCACGGCTAATCCTTCTTCCAAAAAATTATTCTCTGTCTAAATTTTTAAGACCATCTCATTAAAGCTGACTTTCATGAAATTGGCCTGATCACTTTATTTCTCAGCCACCACCAGCATCTCAAAATCGGCTGTGGTAAGTTTGTCTTCGCGTGAATAGGCGCCAATCTTTGCCCCGAAAATTTCGATTTTGGTAAAACCAAGCGATTTCAGCAGCCAGGTAATTTCGCTGGGAATGTAGTAACGCTCGTTGCAATCCAGCGTCATTTTATTGCCCGAATCATCCTCAAGTTCGGTAATGTTATGATCCCGGAAGGTCATCAGATTGAAGGTGTTGCTGCGATACACCGCGTTGCCTTGCTCAGAGGTGGCGGCGCAAAACTGTTCCACCGAATTGTACAACGGAAAAAGCCCGTTAAGCGTGGTGAAAATAAACTTTGCCTTCTCTTTCAACGATTTTGTGACATTTTTCAGAATTTCAAAATTCATCTCATCCGTTTCCATCAGCGGAAAACCACCTTCGCAAAGCATGATGGCCGCATCAAACTCACCGTCGAATGGCAGCTTGCGGGCATCTGCCTGCAAGAAAGGAATAGAAAGACCCTGTTCAGCAGCTTTCTTTGCGGCTCGTTCGAGTTGTGCAACCGACAGGTCAACACCGGTCATGTTGTAACCCCGTCTGGCCATTTCGATGGAATGCCGCCCCGTTCCGCAGCCTACATCCAGAATTTTCAGCGACTTGTCGCCGTTCAGTTCCTTTTCCAGGAAATCGCACTCACCCAGGGTTCCCTGCGTGAAATTTTCGTTGTCGTACTTTTCGCCATAATTCTCGAAAAGCGTTTCGTACCATTGTTTTGTGGACATTTTAGTTTTTTTTGAATATTTATTCTAAATCTTGCGTCCTTTCAACCTATTGAAGCAACCTTCCATCCCCATTCTCCCTTTCGTGCATTAAAAGAAATTACTGCATTACCAGAAACCTCATCTCCATCAGTCATTTTATATCTACCATAGATGGTCGGTGGTATAAAAATATTATCAACAAAACCAAAATCTTTGTGAAGTGAATTTTTGACTATTCCTGAAAACCTCTTTAACACCCCTTCAATTTCAGTAACGTTAGATTTTTTAATCGTAAAAGCTTTGTAAAGACCTTCTTGATTAATTTCCTGGAGTCTTACATCCAAAACTTCGCCCAACTTGACTTGACTAATCAAATGGCCATATTTAAAAAAACCATGTTTTCGGTTTTTGCCAACAAAATTTAGTATCTTTTTTTCTTGGTTAATAAACTCAATAACAACTGTTTCCTCAGGAATATCATCAAATAAAATTTCATTGGCTACTGATACATACTTTCTGCAAAAGTTCTGGCTGTTCTCTATATTTTTTACCTCCTTGTACCAAGGTTGATTTTTCCAGTTCGTGAGTTTTGCAGGGATTTTCCATCCGTTTTCATTTCGGGTATTGATAATATTTTCGATTTGGAATTTTGCTTCCGGATATTTTTGATTATGGATCAATGTATCTGCCAATTTCTCTCTAACGTTAATCAGGAATTCGTCTTTTGCGCCACACAACATTGCCCTGCACAAACAAGCCAGTTTTCTTTGATCATCTACTTTGAATGCATCAGAAAGGATATCCCAAACCCAGAAATCACTTTGTTTTTTACGTGCGAACGGAATTAGGGCTGACAACACATTATCACCTTCTCCAAGGGCAAACAATAGTTTTGCCTTGTAATATGGCGGATATTGATAGTCGGGTTGATTCTCAATTATCAAGTCAAGCTTGGGGAGAAATTCCCTGATTTTTTCTTTGTTGGTAATTGGATAACCTGTTGATGGATCGGTGATTTTGTTTTCAACCAAATGACGGGAAAAAGTAATATATGCCTGCTCTGCAACCGACATAATTTCTTTACCATTTTGTAATTTCTCTTTCAAAAAGTCTTGTCTCAAAAAGTTCTCAAATCCCCACCATGTTGCAAATTCGACATATTCCGGTTTATCTTTTAACGCCTTGTGAAACGCTTTGAATAAAAATGAAAACGATTCAGAAGGTCTGACAAAATTCAATTCTTTTGCGGAAGAAAATATTTTTAGAATGATTTCTTTATTTTCATCTGAAGTATTACACAAGGTAAAAACTATTTTTCCAATTTGCCAGGTAAGGTGTTCAAATATCATCTTCTCGTCATCAGGCAACTTAAGAGCTTTAATTTCTTCCAAATGTTTAAGGAATGAAACAGCATTAGCTTTTTCAACACTCAATTTCATGTAATCATGGATTACCCATGACATTGCTCTTTTTGCCCAGATATTTGTCGGATCAGATTTAAGTTCTGACAAAGCCTGGGTGTATGCTTCATCAAGTTTTCCTGATTTTCTTAAACTGGAGATTTCTTTAATCGTCATTTTCAGAAAGTTTATGGATAATTTCTTTTAATAGAAAATCCTCATCGCCCAAATCAGATTTCGGCAAAGCGGTTGTAAACTGTCCGTTTTGTTTAAAAAAGAATTGAATATAAGAAACTTTGCCTGATGTTTTGAAAAAGTAATTTACGAAGTATTTTTCAACCTGTTCTTCAACATTGGTAATACAAATATCCAGTTCGTTAACCGTTTTCTGTACTTTGTTCCAAAGTTTTTGTAAAAAAGACGTCGAAGGCTGATATTCAATAACATGTTTATCTGAATAAGGAACCATTAATAATTCTGTCAACTCCATCACCTCTTGATTGTTTGCAAAAGCTTTAAAATCATGAAAATAACCACCAGCATTGTGAATTGCATCAATACGTATTTGTTTGTCATCGATTTTAAAAAAGTACATCTCCTGATAATCTCTACTTTCTAAATATTCAAGCAAATAAGGAGAATCTTTCGTCTTTTCGATAACCTCGAAGTATTTCAATCGTTTTGCAGGATGAGAATGTTTTGAATGAAATGGAGTGGATGGTACATTGGAGTATTGAATTGCATTGACTGGAATAGTCCCAATTTTTCCTACCGGACTGAATTTCAATTTATCAAAACTTGTAATTGCTGGTGCGTTAATGGTGTACAATATTTTTGATGCGCGGGTAATGGCCGTGTAGGACCATCGCAAACAATCATCATTAAGCCCGATCCTTCCATAAAAATTTACGTAGGCTTTTTCCCACTCGCCCCCCTGAGCCTTGTGGCAAGTGATAGCATAACCATATTTTACCCGAAGTGCATTAAAATAGGAATCGGATTTTAATTGCTCTTTAAATTCCCGTGAACCTCTTTTAAAAACCTCCAAACCTCTTGAACTTCTGGTTTTTTGTTCTTCATCAAAACGAATAATGAAATTGACGTACAATGCTTTCATCTCATAAACAGTAAGGTCGCGTTCACGGCTGTTAAGCAAACTATCAATTATTTTACATTGAATATCGTGGTCATAATGAGGTATTCTGATCACAATGTCGCGAAAAGTCAGGGTTATTATTTTTCTGACATTGGAACTACCCTTTTTAATTATCACTGGTGCAGATTGTAAAGTGGTTTCCGGGGAAACAAAAACCACTTTAGCCATATCGCCGTTATAAAGCTCAACACCGTATGTATGATAATTGTTGTTATTGATAAGCAACAAATCACCTTCAGTAATTGTCTTGTTTTCAGGAAACAGCCTTTCACGTATCAACTGATTGTAAGCAAAGCACTGCTCATTGCTAAAACTGATAATAACACCATTACCAACTTCTGGCAAAGGGAAATCCGCCACATATTTTGATGGCGCCTCAGTTGAAGTAATTTCGACACATTCTTTATTATCACATTCAATTCTAAATTCATGACGCTGCTTTGTTGACAACAAATCACGGATATTGGTGGCATTCTTTAAAATCAAACTCCCTGATGCCTGGCGGATTACAATTTTCATTTCATAAGATGATGCAGAAATGCCTGAGCTTACAAAATAATCCTCCTTTAGAGCCCTTGATTCAGCATCAGAATATGGTGGTAACTGAGCAGGATCGCCAACAAAAATTATTTTGTTACATGCAAGATGTAACTGCATGTAGGTTAATAAATCTGACAATAATCTTCCTGAACCAAACCGGAACAGTTCATGCTCAGTTTTAACATCCGAAACCATTGATGCCTCATCAACAATGACAATCCGGTGGGTGTGAATTTCAACGGTAATTGGGAAAAAATACCGGAATGACATTTCAGCAACCTCTTCAGAATCATCCTTGTATGTTTCGAGTTTATCAAAATTGTAGATTCCTTTATGAATTGTTATCCCATGACTGGTTTTATCGCGAAGAACTTTAGCGGCTCTTCCTGTTGGCGCCAACACTTTGAAATTCCGTTTTACAGCAATCAGGTAATCAACCAATCCTTTGATTAGAGTAGTTTTTCCACTTCCGGCATAGCCTTTTAAAATGAAAACCTGCTCATCATTTTCTAAAAAAGCATCAATCTTTTCCAG
>CALFEP010000097.1 GCA_937950125.1 uncultured Bacteroidota bacterium | reverse complement strand
ACCACGCCGATCTGGCAGAAATATTAAGAGCATACGGGATACTCTGATCAGTGCATAATAAAGTAGCATTTAAAATTAAGGCTATTTTCATTCGCATATTCTCAACACTGATAGCCGCCAATCACGCCAATTTCCGCCAATGAAAAATACTGGTGTAACCAACGAACCTATCTGCCTGTAAAAATAAAAGTCTCATTTACAATAAAGTTGGCAGCCAGGCAGGCCTGTCTGCCTGGCGAAATCACACTAAAATTTACATTGTAGCAGGCAGCCATGCAGGCCTGTCTGCCTGGCGACATTATGCTGAAATTTACATTGTAGCAGGAAGCCAGGCAGGCTACGAATTGAGCGACAGCGCCTGCCCCGACCATTCGGGGAAATCCCGGGAGCCTATCGATTCGGGACAACGAACAACACTTGCCCAGAGATGCGATGCACTGAGCGAAGTCCAAATGTCGAAAGGAACAACGAACAACGAACAACAAACAATGAGCAACGAACCCCAAACAAAGAACCCCAAACAAAGAACAAAGAACAATGAGCAATGAACAATCAATAAAAATATTCGCGTAAATTCATGTTAATCCTTCTTAATTCACGGTGAGAGGAACGCTGATTTTTCCAATGCGATGATTATATTTCAATGTTGTTAAAACCTATTAATAAAAATTATCCATTTTCTCTTTCGATAGTACCGGTAATTCATACTTTTGTAAACTGATAATACGATAAAATTGGATGTTTGGTTCACAAAAGAAAAATATAATATTTATCCTGTATCAGGATTCACGCACAGTATTCCGGTTGGTTGATGTGGCGATGCTTGTCGGGGTAACTGACTTACAGGTACTTGGTAAGAAATTAAACTATTACGTGCACAAAGGTCAGTTGCACAATCCGCGCAAGGGAATTTATACAAAACCGGAGTTTAATATTGAGGAGCTGGCCTGCAGGCTTTACAGTCCTTCTTACATTTCGTTGGATTACGTAATGCAGAAGAATGGAATTGTTTTTCAGTTCGATTCACAAATTACCCTGGTCAGTTATTTAAGCCGTGTTATCGAAATCGAAAATCGTAATTACCGTTTCAGAAAAATGAAAGGTGCGATATTGACAAATGCAACAGGAATTATCCGGCAGAACAACCATGTCAATCAGGCCACTCCTGAACGTGCTTTTCTTGATATGCTGTACCTCGATCCTAATCGTCACGTTGATAACCTCAACCCATTGGATAAATCTCTTTTGAAAAAGATTTTACCAATCTATGAATCAAAATCACTTACACAAAGGTTTAATACTATTATGAATAATGTTTGATATTAATCGCCATAAATTTTATCTGGTTCAGATACTTAAAGATATTTACTCAGATATTGAACTTGCTAATTACCTGGGCTTTAAGGGTGGAACTGCTTTAATGCTTTTTTATGATCTACCGCGGTTTTCGATTGATCTGGATTTTAATTTATTGGAAAATGATAAAGAGGAAATAGTGTACCAAAAGGTTCGGAAAATTATTTTGAAATACGGAACAATTTTCGATGAAGCAAAAAAGCATTTTGGCCCTTTGATTGTGCTGGATTATGGAGTCGGTGAACGTAAACTGAAAGTTGAGATATCCAACCGAACCTTCGGTGAAAATTATGAAATAAAAAACCTTTTAGGATTCAACATTAAGGTTATGATGGTTACAAACATGTTTGCCCATAAGTTATGTGCTTTAATTGATCGGACTGCAACAACAAATCGTGATATTTTTGATATATGGTTTTTTTTGCAGCGTCAGACTCCTGTAAATAAAAGCATTGTCGAATACCGGATGAAAGTTACATGGGAGTCACACATCGAAAACTGTATAATGTTACTTGAATCGCTGAAAGGTAAGCGTTTATTGGATGGTTTGGGTGAATTAATGGATGCCGGAACAAAAAAATTCGTTAAAACGAGATTACTTTCAGATACAATTGACCTTTTGAAGTTTTATCAGAGGTTTCCTATTCTTGCAACTTAGTTCAATATCTAGAATTAGATACACAGGTAATGATTTGAACAAAGATTAAGAATTGTACTCAACGCTAATTTTGCGAATCACGCTAATTTTCACCAATAATTGTTTATTCCGGGCAAAAGGAAAAGGCGAAAGAGCCAAGGAAAAAGCGATGCCCTGAGCTGCGATGCACTGCGATGCCCTGAGCTGCGATGCACTGCGCTGCCCTGAGCTTGCCGAAGGGAGCTTGTCGAAGTGTCGAAGGAGAAAAAGAACAATGAACCCCGACCTGCCTTGCCGCAGGCAGGTTAACGAATTGAGCGCCAGAGCCTGCCCGGACCATTCGGGGAAATCCCGAGAGCGTAGCGATTCGGGACAAGGAACCTGTCTGCCTTGCAAAATAAAGGTCAACTGGATAATCATGTAGGCAGACAGGCAGGCCTGTCTGCCTGGCGAAATTATGCTCAAATTTACATTGTAGCAGGAAGCCAGGCAGGCAACGAATTGAGCGACAGCGCCTGCCCCGACCACTCGGGGAAATCCCGCCCTGCGAGACCCGAAACCCGAAACAACGAACCTGTCTGCCTGGCAACGTAAAGGTTTAAAGAACAATAAAGCAGG
>CALFEP010000096.1 GCA_937950125.1 uncultured Bacteroidota bacterium | reverse complement strand
ATTCTTTGGCTTCATTGGTTGGGGTTTCGCGAATTTACGACGACAAACACTGGGCGACCGACGTATTGACCGGCGCTGCACTTGGTTTTGCCATTGGGAAACTGGTTTACAACAACTACCGGAAGAAAAATAAATTCGTGGTTTTGCCGTACCAAAGTGGTTCATTTCAGGGAGTTTCGGTGCAATTTAGGGTAAATTGAAATTTTGGTATTAAAATTTTGCCTCCTCATTTTTTTAGGATGATATTCGGAATCCTCGTCATCAATACAACGGACTGAAAACATTTGGTTTGTGGACAAATTGAGTTTACAGATCGACTTTTCTTATTCTGATTTTTTCTTCAGTAATTACAAGAATATTTTTCGGATTAATTTCAATGTCCATCAAAAATAATCTGTCGAGTACCTCAAAAACATTCTGTGTTTTTGGGTTTTTTAATCTCAAATAAATAATTCCATAAAAATCTTTCCCTTCGTTTATTATCATTGTTCCAAAATCCGAATCCTGAGTTAGGATAAATCTTTTTGTGTTCAGAGATTGGGCTAAAAGAAATGCATCATCTTTTCCAAACCAATGCTTTTCTTTGGTATCCAAAACATCATATCCCTTACTTCTCAGATAATGAACTACCCGGGGTGAAATATTTTCGTCGGCAAGAATTTTGACAGATGTTAATTTCACTTTGCGCTTTCAAGTTCTAAATAAATGTCATTTTTTAGGGCATTTGCTGCAAATGCAAGGCAGGCATGAATATCATCAATGGTAATATGCTGATAATCTTCAAGAATTTCCTTTTCAGGGCAGCCAGAGGCAAGTAGATTCAGGATGAAATCAACGGATAACCTTGTGCCTTTAATTACAGGCTTACCACCAAGAATTTTTGGATTTGAAACAATTCTGTTCATTTTTTATAAAATTTAATCTGATAAAAGTACAACGAAACATTTGCATAATTGATTTTTGCACAGCAATATTTCCAGAACGATTTTTCGAATTATGCAAAAGACCCCGCAAATTGATGAAACTTGCGCGGTCTTTTCCGAGTAAACCTGCTTTGCAAGCTATTCCTTCACCAGCCGTTTTGTAAAAACCGCATTATCCATCTCAATTTTCAACATGTAAACACCCCGGCTAAAGTGGCTGATGTCAACTTTGGTTTCCCGGTTTGTAACCCTGATATTTCTAACAAACTGGCCATCAATCCTGTAAATTTCCAGATGGCAGTTTTCAAAGTTGCCCTTGGGCAGTACGAGGAGAAATTCCTCTTTTGCGGGGTTGGGGATGATTTGTACCTGACTTCCGGATTTATCAGATGAAATTCCGGTTTCCGATAGTTTAATTCCTGCAATTACCGACAGACCGTTTGCTCCAAAAACCTTGTCGGCATTGGGCATCGAGGCATCCAAAGAAATATCCAGTGCAAATTCATTTCCGTCCCGGATTAACCTGAAAGAAAGCGCCTCGTTTTCATCAAAACCATCTTTGATGGGGGTGGTTGGATCATTTCCAAAAAGGGTGATGGCTGTGGTTTGGCTTTGCCAATTGACCATTCCAAAACAATTCCCGCTTTCATCATAAACGGCAATAATATCTCCATCGTTCATCGAATTGCCAACCTGTGCCGGAATGGCGATGGTGTGGGTAATGGCGGTATTTGTTATTCCAAAGGATGAAAGTTCCTTTAAAACCCCTGACAGGGTTCCAAACCCTGTCAGGGGTATTTGCTTTGTACCCCCACAAACCGGAAATTCAATCATTCCTTCGCTTCCCATTAAAACAAAATAGGCTTTTCCTGGCTCCAAAACGCCAAGCGAATTTATTCCAAACTCCGGCCAATACATATTCCAGCCTGCTACTTCTTTTACAATAATCACATCTTTGCCGGCAAACAAAGCCGCCACATCTACCTCACATTCCGAGAGTACCGGGATCAGGTTCCAGCCTGCCGCAAGTTGCAGGGTTTTGTTGTTCTCCTTTGTACCCGAAACTGTTAAATCAACAGCGTTGGCAACCTTTATCTGGTAGCCTTCATGGGTGTTCCAGGTTCCCAGGGTGTTGACGTTCTGGGATGGCCAGTACAT
Organism: uncultured Bacteroidota bacterium; assembly: GCA_937950125.1. GTDB lineage: Bacteria > Bacteroidota > Bacteroidia > Bacteroidales > 4484-276 > CALFEP01. The sequence continues at coordinate 5,573 of CALFEP010000096.1, read as the reverse complement.
GCCGTAAGTATTTTGAAGAATAATGAGGTTGGAGAGGATGGGTTGGAAAAGTGATTCGATGTTATCTGTTGCAGTGGTGAGATAGGATGAGAGGCCTGACCAGCCTTGGGGAAGCTGAATTTTTTGACTTGACAAAGTGAATGGTTTAGCGGCTATAAAATTAGAATATCCACTTTCGTTGCCTTCCACGTCCACAGCAGTAAGTGTAAAATAGTAGGTTGTATCGTTAAAAAGGCCGTAAACAGTTCTTGTTGTGTCGGTTCCGGTGTAAATGGGTGAAGGTTGCCCGAAAACCGTATGAATTCCCTTAAATGGCGGGATGGTGTCGGTATCGAAATAAAGGACATATCCCGAAAGGTCATCTTCGGTATTTGGCAGCCAGGATAAATGAGTCGTGGTGCTGTCCGGAAGTGCTTCTACCAAAACCGGCGGAGCAGGTGGAATTGTATCATAAAACCGGATATTGGTGCTCGCAGTTGCTGAGCCATTTACACTAAATGCTGAAACTGTTGCTGTACCTCCAATATGACTTGAACGGATTTCAAACTGGATTTGATGATTAGCGGCAACGACCTGGATTCCGTCAATGGCCGTATCGGCATCAGGAGTTAATATCTTTCCGTAGGTGGCTGCTACCGTAAATTTTTCACCGTTGTTAACCGGCTGAAGGTTGTTGTTGAAGATCGTATCGCTGTGAATGGTTGCCACTGAAATGCTGTCGGCGTAAATGCTATCAGGCACTGCGTTTAGGCCAAAAGTACCAAATGGCATGTCCGGAGCCAGCGTAAACAGCGAAAGTTGGGTGATGGGTGCAGTTACCGTATTATTTGCTGTATCGAGCACTCCGCCGATGTAAACCCAACGGTGGTTGGCTTTGTCTTCCCAATACATGCCGAGCGAGGATTCATCAATGCTATCCGCTTCTGCCTGATCATAAACGATGGTCATCCAGCAGGTATCCAGTAATTCTGTTCCATAAGGTTCGAACTGGTAAAAACCGCCGATGCCGTAAGTCATGCTAAAACTTTGCTCGGCTCTTTTTTTAATATCCTGAAATATTTTCTTCTTCGGCTTTTCCAAACTCGTCAAACTTTTTGAAGGAGAATTTCCATACCAACCCCATGAGGTTACCGAAATTGAGTCGATTTCCGGTGGAAATGCTGCTGTTGGTATTATGATGTTAGAGCCATTATCACCGATGAAATAAGTGTCATCATCGGTATTTTTTCCATTCACTATAATCTTGATTAAACCCAGCGCTAATCGGACATTTAAAGGAACCGAATAGGTTATTTCCTGCATTTTATCCTGAAATGACACCTCAACATTCGGGATAGCGCCCGAGAATGTTTCTGTAGGATATTTTTTGCCCTTTATCAAACTTCCCTGTTCAACAATACGCTCTCTTCCTTCTTCAAAACCAATATTTGCTCCAAAAGTATATTTGATGCCAAAACCAGGGACAATTTTTATTGGAAAAGGGGTAACTTTATCCAACTCCTTTTTGTAAACATAATAAGAAACCTTTGCATCCAAAGATGGATTTGATTGCATTTCGGCTATCTTTGAAAAAACACTGAAAAACAAATTCCGGAATGAAGTACTGTTAACTACAAAACTTGCATTGTTAGCAATTGTGCCAACAAGATTTTCGACAGTATTGTTGATGGTTTTTATGTAATTGATGGCATGTTGGCCGGTAATTTCGTAAACGTTTTCCTTCTCAAAACCAGCCCCATCGGTAATGCTGCGTTTCAGAAATGTCAATCTGAAACTTTCGATATTTGAAGTACCAGGTGTAAACACCGCTTCAAAACGCAAACCACTTCTTTCTTCCTGATTATAAACTGTGTAAAGATTAGGCAAATCCTTACCCCATTCTGCATTTGCCGGAAGAATGAAATTAATTCCACCTGCTGCGTTATAACTCATTTCACCCGAAATTTCTATTCCGGCAATATTTTCATTGTTGGCAATATCGCTTTGAAAATCATAAAGTACACGGCCTGACATGCCAATGTTTACATTTGCGTTCAGGTTTACATTTGGCATCGTCAACGGCGATATTCCCATTGCAGCGCTTGCCGTAACATCCCCTTTAATATCCAATCCTTTTAGGTCGCCCTCAAAAGCATCAGTTAATGAAGTCTGGTTGGTGAATTCGTTCTGAATGGCGGCAAGGAAGCCTATCATTGTCTGATCCGTTTTATTAAAGCTGCCATCGGTTATCAGGATGTACTGTGCCATGGCGTCCCAGCTGTTGTAGCTGCTATGAGGGAAATTGTAATTGTCCTGGGTGATACCTGAAATAGTTACACCAATCCCGGCATTTATGTTTGCTCCGTTGATGATATCGCCCATTTGCACCAATAACCCGGCGCTTGCACTTGCTTTAACTCCAGCTCCTGCCCTCAGTTGCCGGCTTATTGAAAATGAAGAGGGTACTGTTCCTCCGTTTACATTTAATGAAGAATACATTCCGCTTTTTATTTGTGTTGAAAAGTGAGGAGCCGCAAGTTTGGTGGTAGTGTAACTATCCCATGTTTTTTCGTATTTCTGATTTACGATTTTACCCGTAAACGGCACCGGCTCTGCCAATGGCACATTATTCACCAAAGTAATCGCAAAGTCTGCCTGTTCGCCGGGTTGACCCTGACCTATCCGGTTGCTGTTGATGGAAATATCCACAATTCCATCTTCATCCGAAAGATAGGTTTCTGAAAACATATTTGCTGTGACCGTTACAGGAATCATCGAACGCGGACTTCCGTTGGTAGAATTTGTAACCTTGTAATACCGGTGAAATGTACCACCCTGCTGAACAGTGGAAATAGCCGGGTTGGGATTGGGTTGAATTGCAGACAACGACACCGTAAGTTCTCCTGGCGATAGCTGAAAGTTAAGTAGTTTGATGGGATTGTTATAAGGTAAATGAATATTATCGGCGCTCTTATCTTCATAGTTTGATGCAAAAGCTGAAACCGTGTAGCCATAGCCAAAAGGCACAAGCAGTTTGTACATTCCCTGCTGGTCGCTTGGCGACGAAGCATAAGTAAGCGATTTTACAATTGCACCTTGTATGGGCAAACCGGTTTGATTGTCCGTAATTTGTCCCTGGATAATTCCGCCGACTGTATTCAATATAAAAAACCCTGAGTACCCTGAAAAGTACTGTCCCATCATATTCATTTCAAAAACATCGGTAAATCCAATGATATTTGGGTGATTTTGCATTGGCGTGCCAATTGCAAAAATATCAGAATAGCCAATAATAGTCTGTGATAATAAATTCGGTGTTGATAACAGAAAAGAAAACAAAATTGAATATTTGAGAATTCGTCTGAATATTTTCATTTGTATTTTAATGTTTTTCCGGATAATGATACTTCAAAATTTTGATGCCGACTTCTAAAATAATCTAAGCCAAATTGTGTGATGCCCCCCTTAAAAGTCAAATAGCCTAATCCCTGACACAGCGGACTATAAAAACGTTTATCTTTTCGCCGCTGTTCCTGGTCACATAACCGTCACTGTGCCTCAGGAGCCGGTACCAAACACCCCAACCGCCCTCTGTGGAAGACCAACAGTAGCAATGGGTACCTCCGCCGGAAGGTAGTGCCGAAAAGACAAAATCATTGGTTCCATATTCAGAACCTCCATTTTCCCATCGTGGGTGTTCAGTGGTGTTGCAATCGCCACCCAGTGGAGAATCTATTTGCCGGCACGATTTTAATTTATTGCCAACATTGCCATCTTGAATGTCAACGTAGGTGTTAATCAAGTAATCGGTTAGTTCAAACCATTCGGCATCACTGGGTATGTGCCAGCCATTTGGGCAAATGCCCTGCACACCGCTGGGATTGCCATTGCTGCCTCCAGAGCCGTTCATCATTGTAATCCAGTTATAAAGGCCGCCGTAAACATCACAATTTGATAAAATGTTGTCGTAACAATAACGGGTAATATTGTTGCCCGTAGGGCTATGGGTAACATTCAGGTTTTCACGCATCCAGCACTGTTCGCCGATTTGCACGGTGTTATAATAATTTCCATCGTAGTCCATTACATGTGGCGTTCCAGGGCAAGTGTTTGTACTTTCTGAGGTAAACGCCCTAAGCATGAGTTTTGTTAGCGGGCTGTACCTGTTGGGATAATCCTGTGTTGGATCCCAAACAATGTGTTTGCCGCTTCCTGGGCTTAATGGTCCAATGCTTCCGCTAATCGTATTTTGGGAGACCGGGTAGTAATTTGTGCCTGCATCAAAACTTACCCGCAAATTCATAAAATAGGAATTACCAGAACCGCTCAGGTCGAAATACACATCCACCAGCCCGCTGCCGTCGGTGCGTTGGCTGGCGTTAACGTTGGTAATGGCGCCGGTTTGCGAAAAGGCGCCTACCAGCACAAAACAAAGGATTGCAAAGAGTAGAATTGTTTTTTTCATGATGAAGAGATTTGATTATTTATCTTGTTAAACGTTTGATTCTGATGTAAAAATGCGTTCGATTTTTATTGGGGTAAAGATAGGATAACAATTTTTGAATTGCAAACATTTTTTTAATTCCTTGTTCGTTGGAAAAAAAACGGCTGAAAACATCCATCATCGGGTCTGGTATTTTGATTTTGGGATGATGGAAGGGCGTGAACGCCCTTTGCGGGTTCTTCGTATCATCATGATTTCCATTATCCCTGGGCTGCAGCCCTAATCTACGGAAGCTGAGATATGGAAGCCCTAAGCTATGAAATTGAAATCGAAACGAGAACTTGTGTTTACCTTCAAATGACCATTACAATTTTTGTTTTAAAATCTCAATCAGTTTTTTCGGATCTTGCCGGTTGTCCCAAAATGCGGTAACTATAATTTGAGAGTCATTTGCCTGATAAATTATGCTGTAATTTCCCAAAGAAACCACTCTTGAAGTTTTGAAAGATGTTGCTTTACCCAAATAGGGATTTGTTAGCAATAGCACCAACCTTTCCTTGATTTTGGAATTTAGTTTCTTAGAAAAGGACTTACTTTTGTTCCTGTGGTTCCAGTATTCAAAAATGTTGTTCCTTTGATTTATCGCTGTGATGGTCCAAACAATTTTTAACCGAGCCATTTCTTGTCTGATTTATCCAATTCCTCCTGCGCGATTAACCGGCCATATCTTATATCTTCCTCACTCATCATCAACATTTCGATTTGTTCGGAGGTGAGTTCATAAACTTCAGCAGCAGAATCCCGTGAGGAGGTCATAATGTTTTCGATGGCTTCAAGAAGGCCTTGGTTGCTTGTCGCGAGAATTTTATCAATCAATCTGTTTTTTATAATTTCTATGCTGGCCATAGCTGAAATTTTTTTGTAAAATTAATTGCAAAGATAAAAATGATTTTTTCACTAAAAAGGAATCTGATTCATAATTGAATGAGATTCTTGATTTGTTGTTTCAAAAAAATACATCTAATTTCAAGGTGTTGGAGTAAACAATTACGCAAAATAAATAACAAAATATTTTTTTGGGATGGATTGTGGAAGGGCGTTTACGCCCTTTTTCCTAAACAAAATCAATAAAAAATATTCTATTTCCCAA
>CALFEP010000095.1 GCA_937950125.1 uncultured Bacteroidota bacterium | reverse complement strand
TAATGACCAATGTTAGCAGAAATAAAATCAAGACATTAATGGATGACATTTTTTTGTTTTCGAGAAAATACAGGTGTATTTCTGATCAAAAGGTAGGGGGTAGATTTTTAATCAATAGAATTCTACCCATAAGCCCAGAGAGGTAATTATAGGATCAGAATGAAATGTTGGATTGCTGGCTTGGAGTGCGATAGGGGCTGGGATTAATTTCTTTGAAGTATTTGGTAGCTTCACAGCCGGAATTCTCATCATTGAAAAATGAAACTTCATGGGTACTGCAACATCATGAAACACGACCAACATTTTCGTTGGAATTACTTTTCTCTCGATTATTTGACGCATTTTGTGACACATTGAGCTAACGATCTCAAAATTTACTACGGCCAGGTTTCCAGTGCGATTAATAGGGTGGGTTGTATTTCGGGCGTTGCAAACCTGCCTGTCGGTTTCCAGTTCAAACATCTCCGGATGATTGAAATATGCGAATGATTTTCTAAAACGAAATTTCAGAGAGGAAGCGTGATTTTTTCACCCTTAATTTCAAATTCTTTTACCAGTCCATTGAATTTATGCTTCGTTGATTTGGGAAGCCCTCCACCTGCTGAAATTTTATATTTACCAGGAAAAACTATTCTTTCAGGCGTTTCGGTCACAACTGACAATTGTCTCGCAGAAATAGAAAAAGCTACTTTTTTCGTTTCACCTGGTTTGAGGTTTATTCTTTTAAATCCTGCAAGGTATAAACCTTCGCCTGTTGAATCTTCACCAGGATTTTTTACAAAAATTTCAACAACCTCATCCCCCGTTTTTTCACCTGTGTTTTTCACTTCAACCGAAATGTTGATTTCTTCACCCGCTTTCAACTGTGCTGGTATCTCCAAATTGCTGTATTCAAACTGCGTGTAGCAAAGCCCGTAACCAAAGGGGTACAGAACGTCGCCGGTGAAATACCTGTATGTCCGGCCGTTCATGTCGTAATTGTCGAAGGGTGGCAGATCATTAACGGATTTGTAAAAAGTAACCGGAAGTCTTCCTGATGGATTGTAATCGCCAAACAAAACATCAGCAACTGCTGTACCACCAGCCTGGCCCGGATACCATGCCTCAACCATTGCAGGAATTATATCATTGGCGCGGTTTATTGTTAATGCACTTCCGTTTAATAAAAGCAATACAACGTTCTTGTTTGCTTTAACCACCTCTTCCATTAATTTTTGCTGAACCGCCGGCAGATCGAGGCTAATGCGGTCTCCACCCTTAAATCCTTTTACCGGAACATCCATCTCTTCGCCTTCGAGCCTGGGAGAAAGCCCAAGGCACAACACAACCGCATCTGCATTTCTGGCTGTCTCGACAGCTTCTTTTATGAGATCCTGACCCGGAATAAGCCATCTGAAATCAATCTGACAATCGCCCTGCTGGTTAAATGCTTCAATAGTAACAGGATAGAATTTTCCATTTTCCAGAAAAACTGATGTAAAACGTTGATACGACTCGTGGCGGTTTTGATAAGTTATTAAAACCGAATCTTCCATTAAAATCCTAAATCCATTGCCATAGGCGCCTAAAAGATAGTTTCCAGTCAATGACGGTTTTAAGAGCCCGCTCCATCGGACTCCAAAATTGTCATCATTCAGGTTTTCAAGGGGTGCTTTGTCCCAGAAATTCATATTTACTGCCTCTGAAAGGTTTTCTTTTACAGGATTTCCTTTAAACTCAGCATTATCAAAAAAGGCGGTTTTTACCCCAGGTTTATAGGTTCCACCTTCACTGTGCCAGAGGTTTTCAGCCGGAACGGTGGTCATTTTTGGCATTCCTTCGGCCCAGTTACAACCCAGGGCATAATCAACCCTGATATTGGAGGCAGCCTTTTGTTTAATTCCCTCAAGAATCGTGACGGGTTCACTGGGTGTTCCGTTGTAATTTCCCAACAATACTTCCACATCATCTGCATTTGGGCCGATAACCGCGATGGATGAAATATTTTTTTGAAAAGGGAGAATGTTATTTTCATTTTTAAGAAGAACAATTGACTCCTGAGCGGCCTTCAGCGCTAACTGGCGATGTGTAGGACAATCGTTCACCTCGATGGGAATGTTGGCGAAAGGAACCATCTCATCAGGATCGAACATGCCAAGACGGAATCTGGCAGTTAGCAACCTTTTCAGGGAAAGATCTATTTTTTCGGTTTCGACAAAGCCTGAATCAATGGATTGCTGAAGGTCGCGGTAAACCACACCGCAGTTAAGGTCAGTACCGGCTTTGAGGGCTTTTGCGCCTGCTTCAGCCGAACTTTTTGAAGTTTTCTGAAAGTTATAAAAATCGGTGAGTGCCCAGCAGTCCGAAACAACATAACCGTTGAATCCCCAGCTTTTTCTCAACACCTCTTCGAGCAGGAAAGTGTTCCCGCAACATGGATCACCCATGTACATGTTGTAAGCACACATAACCGACTGTACATTTCCATCAACTACACAGGTTCTGAAATGAGGAAGGTAAGTTTCGTACAAATCCCGGTTGCTCACGCGTGCATCAAAGCTATGGCGAATCGGTTCGGGGCCGCTGTGAATGGCAAAATGTTTGGCAGTAGCAACTGTTTTGAGGTATTTTGGATTGTCACCCTGAAGTCCTTTGATAAACTGCAACCCCATCTGCCCCGTTAAGTACGGGTCTTCTCCGTAGGTTTCCATACCCCTTCCCCAGCGTGGGTCGCGGAAAATGTTGATGTTAGGCGACCAGAAGGTCAATCCCTGATAAATATCATGTTTCTCCCTTCGGATGTAATCGTGGTATTTTGCACGCGCCTCATCACTGATAGCTGTGGATATTTCAAACATCAAATCCTCGTCCCAGGTAGCAGCCAGACCAATTGCCTGAGGAAAAACTGTTGCCCTTCCCGAACGGGCTACACCGTGAAGGCACTCATTCCACCAGTTGTAAGCCGGAATTCCCAGCCTTTCGATGGCGGGGGCGTCATAGCGGAGTTGTGAAATTTTTTCTTCAAAAGTCATCCGTGAAACCAGATCATTTACCCGTTCTTCGGTTGTGAGGTTTGTGTTCAGATAACCGGGAAGATTTTTATCCTGTGACTGCCGGCAGGAATTGAACAGGACGAAAACCATCCAAAAAGCAAGGATTACCTTTATTGCTGTGAGAGATATTTGTTTCATGGTGTAAATTTTTGTACCGAACAAAGGTGCATATTTTTACAATAAAAATCATGCAGCACTCGGAAAAACTGACGACAGGAAGTCGAAAGTAGAATTATCTGTTTTTAAAAAACTGAATGGTTTCCAGGATTCTTTCTTTAAACTGGGGCTCAAGGTCTTTTAAATCATCGAATGTAAGAATTTCCTCTTTTAGAAGCCACAGTAATACATTGAAATAATATGATCCAGCGATGTTATCAAATCGGTTTCCGATTTTTTTTCCCATTCTGTCACTGTTTTGTGCATTTTCATGTTGGCCTCCCGGGGATTATCGGGATTTTTATTAAAACTTTCGCAAATTGTAAAAGTGTCGTTAATTGCACGTTCGTACATTCTTTGCAGGCCAGGATCAAGCAAAATCCTGACCTGTTTTTGTTGTGGTTTGGTAAGTTCCATCTTGTGTTTTACTCAGTTTTTATCCAATATTACGAAAAGTAGTCAGAATAGGATTCGCAACCTGAAAAAAACTTGCCAGGCGTTAATCCCGACAAGGTTTTAAATTCGCTAACAAAGTGGCTTTGATCATAAAATCCACATTCACCGGCAAGGCTTGCCAATGGGATGGTTGGTTTTCTCTGTCTTGTAAAAATTGCATGTTGAAACCTGACAACTCGCAGGAAATTTCCAGGTGTCGTTCCGATGCATCTGGTAAAAGTCCGTTCAAACTGTTTTCGGCTCAGACAGGCTTTATCCGAGAGATCAGCAATATTCAGAATACCTTTGGAACTGTTGATGCAACTGATGATTTTGCTGATACGGGCAACTTCATGGTTTTTGTAATTCCGGCGAAGTAGATCGAACAGGAAATTCTCGATTATTATAACCTTTTCCTGGAAACAGGTTGTTTCGTAAAGCTGGTCTTCAACGGCATCTACTTTTTGTTTGAAAAAATACCTCAGCGGAATATTCTGATTGCTGAATTCGCTGATGGGGATGTTGAAAAACATCATGGCACCCTGGGGCTGAAAGGTAACCGAAAACAGGTTCATCGTTCCTTCAACCAACAAATCGTAATGCTCCTTCAACTGGCCAGTAACTATTGTATTTTCAGCAATTGGTTTGCTCTCGCTCTGCGACCTGGGTTTGTCGCCAAGATAAAACACCATTTCCATTAGCCCGTTGGGAACAATTCGCTGGATGTGTTCGCCTCCATCAGGGACACAACTTTCCAGTCCCCAGTATTGTTTTACATAGGGTGATAAGAGCAAGGAAGGTTTTGAAAAATGATAATTCATACTTTTTGCAGGTGTCAAAAGTAGTGAACAGAAGAAAAAGGGGCTTCATTTTTTCTGAAGAAAAAATGAAGCCCCGGAATGTTTACAGTTTATTCATCGCCATAAAGCCCAACCTTATTTCCTTCGCTGTCGATAAATATGGCAAACCATCCGCGCGCTTCCACCTCTATTTTGGTTTTAGGGGTGACAATTTTACCGCCATTTTCAACAATCCGTTGTATTGTTCCGTCAAGATCAGTTCCGGTATTAAAACTTACCAAAACGCCATCAGACGATGGTTTGAAGCCTTCGGCAAACGAGATGGCACCTTCACCTCCAGGGAAACAGGCCATCTTTTCGGTTTCACAATCAAAAACTTCCAATTCGAGGTTAAAAACTTTGCTGTAAAAATCAACTGCCCTTTTAAAAATAGTGGCGGGCACCTCAATCCACGAAATGAATTTTTCCATAATTGTTATTTATTAATGAACTTTTTACATGGCAAAATTAGGGTGCTGAACACTTCAAAAATTGGAGATTTGCGACATTTTTCATCAAACTCAAAACAAGCTCGCAGGCGCAAAAATTTATTCTTGGAATTTTGTCGCTATCTTTGCGGTAATAATTTTACGATCATGGGCGTAACACGTAATCTCATAAGTTTCGA
>CALFEP010000094.1 GCA_937950125.1 uncultured Bacteroidota bacterium | reverse complement strand
ACCTTTTAGTACTGAACTTGGTGAAGCATTGCAAAAAGCAGCATCAGCGTGTGCTGAGGCCTGCCCGACGGGAGCAATTGCTTTAAAAATTGAAGAAGAATATACTTTACTGAAATAGCTCTTTGATGAAAACTCCCCTTCAAAAAGCTTAAGAAATAAGAATTTCCCTCAATTAATTTTCAATAAAAAATGGTCGATGAACTTTACTTTCAATTTAATGTATTAAATTTGCATTTTATGGAACCAATAATGTAATTAATAATACATTTTATGGAACGTACCATCGAAGTACAATTGTTAAACTGGAAAAACAGTGCGAATCGGTTGCCCCTTATTCTTCAGGGTGCACGACAGGTTGGTAAAACCTATAGTCTTTTGAAGTTTGGCAAGAGCTATTACAAAACCGTTGCTTATTTCAATTTTGAGATCAGCAGAGAACTTCAGGGTGTTTTCATGAGGGATTTATCGACTTCACGCTTACTTCGCGAACTTTCCGCATTTACAACATCAGCAATGATTCCCGATGATACACTTATCATTTTTGATGAAATACAAGCTTGTGAACGTGCATTAACCTCCTTAAAATATTTTGCCGAAGAGGCGCCACAATATCATATTGTAGCAGCAGGAAGTCTTTTAGGTATTGCTCTAAATCGTGAAGAATATTCTTTTCCTGTGGGTAAGGTGCAAATACTCACCATGTATCCTCTAAATTTCGAGGAATTCATGTTAGCACAAGGCAAAGAGAGCGTTGTAACAGTAATTCGTGATTGTTATAACAATAATGAGTTTTGTAACCTGCATGAATCCTTCATGGATGAATATCGCAAATTCATCGGGGTTGGTGGAATGCCGCAAGTAGTGAATGAGTTTATGACCTCAGGGGATTACAATCTGATCATGGCTTTGCAAAAAAGCATTATTGATGCCTACATTGCCGATATGGCCAAATATGCCAGTGCAACGGAAACTGTTCGCATAATGGCAGCATTTAACAGTGTTCCGTCTCAGTTAGCCAAAGAAAATAAAAAGTTTCAGTACAAAATTATTAAAAGCGGGGCCAGGGCTACTCATTACGAGTCTGCAATTGATTGGCTGACTGCCTCGGCCACGGTGACTAAATGTTTAAAAATTACTGAGGGACGAGCGCCTCTTACGGCTTTTACTGATGCAGGATCTTTCAAAATATATATGGTTGATACCGGCCTACTTTGCGCTTCTTATGGCATTTCTCCACTGGCATTGCAGAACGAATCAGGCGTCTGGCAGACTATCAAAGGCATTCTTGCCGAAAACTATGTTGCCAATACTCTGAAAGGAAATGGTTTTTCACCTTATTATTGGGAATCCGAAGGTAAAGCCGAACTCGATTTTGTCATACAAAACCAATTGGGTGAAGTGATCCCAATTGAAGTAAAATCATCGGAAAATGTACGCTCTAAAAGTCTTCAGCAGTTTATTACCAAATACAACCCAGCCTGGTCGTTGCGGATATCAGCCAGGAATTTTGGGTTTGAAAATAATATCAGGTCTGTTCCTTTGTATGCTGCATTTTGTATTGAAAATCAAGCATTTTGAAAAGAAAATCTTTATCAAATGTTTCGTTATTAATAAGTGGAATGCAAGTTTGCAAAAGCCTTAAGAAACAAACACTTCCGTCAAATCAATCTTCAGTTCTCCATTAAAAATATTCACCGGAATCTTATCATCGCCGGCATAAAGGCCTTTTAACTGATATTTCCCGTTTTCATCCAGCACAAACACGTTTACAATTTCATCATTCGGGCTAACAATCCAGTATTTACGGTCACCGTGTTCCTGGTAAATTTCAAACTTGTCGCGTGTGTTGCACTGCGAATTTATGGGTGATATAATTTAGATCACCAAATCCGGTGCTCCGAGGCAGCCACGGTCGTCCATGTAAGGCAATCTGCGCAAATTTATTGATCCCTCAAAGGGTCCATATTTCGTGATTTTTTTTGAAGAGATAAAGGTATGAACCAAAAACCAATTTTACACTTTTTCTAAAAACCCTTACTTTCGCTTTCTTTTTCAATCAGAGAACCATTCAAATGAAAAAAGTAAATTTGATTATCTTACTCATTTTTCAATTGTTTACTTCGGCTATCATTGCACAAACCGACAATTGTTGGCCATCTTTCCGTGGTGACCCACAACTCACGGGTGTTTCAGCAGCAAAACTTCCTTCATCACTCAGTCTTCTCTGGACTTATCAAACCGGAGATGACATTAAATCGTCACCCGTAATTTGCGGCGACATGATTTTTATTGGTTCAGACGATGGTTTTGTTTATGCACTTTCGCTGGAAGGAAAGCTCTTATGGAAGTTTGAAGCCGGCACTTCTATCGAAGCCCCACCATTGTTTCTGGATAATTCCATTTTTGTCGGTTCGCTTGAGGGAGCGTTGTTTTCGCTCGATGCACAAACCGGAAAACTAAACTGGAAATACCTGACCGATGGCCAGATTTCAGGGTCGGCAGGATGGGTATTTCATGTTGATAAAAAATCGAAAAATATCCTTGTTGGAAGCTACGACTTCAACCTGCATTGTGTGGATGCCCTTTCGGGAAAGGCTGTCTGGAAGTACGAATCGGAAAATTACATCAATGGGGCGCCGGCAACCAATGGAAAAATAGCCGTTTTTGGGGGTTGTGATGGGAACCTGCATCTCGTTAACACCTTATCCGGAAAATCTGCTGATAAAATTCCCATCGGGACCTACATTGCAGCATCGCCAGCCATTTCGGGAAATATGGCCTTTATGGGCGATTATGACGGAAATATTTATGGCGTTGATCTGGTGAAAAAAGAAATTTCGTGGAAACACGAAGGTACCGGTGAAATTGTTGCCTCACCTGCCATTTCAGGTGATAAACTTGTCATCGGAACAAGAGATAAAAATGTTTACTGTCTGAACAAAAAGGATGGTTCGGTGGTTTGGAAATTCAAGACCCTTGGGAAAGTGGAGGGCTCGGCGGTACTTACAAAAAATGAAATTGTGATTGCTTCGGGCGACGGAAGACTGTATTTGCTTAATCTGGATAATGGTGAAAAAATCTGGTCGTACGAAATGGGCAGCCCGGTAGCCGGAACTCCTGCAGTTACAAAACAGCTGGTGGTTGTGGGTGCACAAGATGGCCGGGTGTACGCGTTTGGTAAGAAATAAACGAGTCCAGTCTTGAAAGTTCAAGTTTTGGATATTGCCACAAAAACCTGCCTGAGGCAGACAGGCACGAAAACTCTAAACACATAAACAATGGATTTCAATAAATTAACCTTTCAGGAATTTTTGTGTTTTAGTGCTTTAGTGGCAAAAAAACTATGTTTTAGACTGAGTCATTAATGAAATACGAAAAATGAAAATCATAAACATCGTTCCCGGATTCGGAGGAACATTTTATTGCGGAAATTGTCTTCGCGACAGCGGATTTACAAAGTCATTGAAAGACCTTGGCCACGAGGCTCATACCTTGCCCATTTATCTGCCTTTGTTTGCTGAGGACTGCGATAACGACAATGAGGTGCCGGTTTTTTACGGCGCCGTAAATATTTATTTAAAACAAAATTTCCCGGTTTTCAGGAAAATGCCTGGCTGGATGGAACGATTTTTCAACTCTTCCTCAATTTTGAAATTTGCTGCAAAAAAAGCCGGATCGACCCGCGCCGAAGGGCTGGAAGAGATGACTATTTCGATGCTTCGGGGACACGAGGGTTATCAGCAGGAAGAGTTAAACGAACTGATCCATTACCTGAAAGTACACGAAAAACCTGATGTGGTGCATCTTTCAAATGCTTTGTTATTAGGGCTTGCCTACAAAATAAAAACCGACCTTGGAATTCCTGTTGTCTGCTCGCTTCAGGATGAAGATGTGTGGGTTGACGCCATGAAAGAATCGTACCGGCCGAAAGTATGGAACCTGATGAGCGAAAAAGCCCGGGACGTTGATGCGTTTATTGCTGTCAGCCATTATTTTGCAGACATCATGAAAGGAAAAATGAATCTGCCTGAGCATAAAATACATCCTGTTTACGTGGGTGTCGATCCTGAAAAGTACACCGTTTTCAAACCAGCTTTGAATCCACCGGTAATTGGCTATTTATCGCGGTTATGCGAAGAAAATGGATTTGAAATATTGATTGACGCTTTCGTTGAAATGAAAAAGAACCCACGTTTCAGCCAGGTAAAACTACGTGTGTCGGGAGGTAAAACAGGAGATGATGACAAATTCATCAAAAAACAGGTGAAGAAGCTCATAAAAAACGGCTTTTTGCAGGATGTAGAATTCGTTGATAACTATGGAAAAGATGGGTTAAAAGACTTTTTTAACGGATTAACCGTGTTATCCGTCCCGGTTTTGAAGGGTGAAGCATTTGGTTTGTACCAGCTCGAATCACTTGCTTCGGGCATTCCAATGGTTCAACCGGCATTGGGGGCTTTTCCAGAGATCATACAAGCAGCCGCCGGCGGTGCAATTTATACGCCCAACACGGCCAAAGCCCTTGCTGAAAAATGGGCAGAGGTTTTGTCGGATTCAGAAAAATTGTTACAAATGAGCATCGATGGCCGGAAGGCTGTGGAAGAAAAGTTTAACTTAAAGGAACTTACGCAAAAAGTGGTGAAGGTGTATGAGGGGTTGAGATAGACAGACCCGGATTTTGTCAAACTCAAGAAAGTATTTCTGACGCTTTCGATGAATTCGCCAACAACTTTTCTTATTTTCACAAAACCTTCCGATTTTTTATTGGTCGCTCCATTCAGGTAAAGTTTTCGGTTGATTTCAAGCATAATTGATTTCACCCTTTTGTCATTCTGATAAAACTTCAAAGGAACAATTGAACCGCTGTATGGCCAATCAACACCAACAGAAAAGCCCTTCTCTTCAAAAAACCGAACAGCAACTTCAAAAAGAATTTCTGGTGTATGAAAAGGATCGGTTCCAACGTTGAAATCAGGTCTGTTTGCGTCCTGATTTAAATCGCGTTTTAACGGAATATCCGGAAAAGAATGACAATCAATGATAAGCGCTTCACCATTTTCACACAATTGATTTTGAACAGCTTGAGTAAAACCACTATGGTGTTTCCGGTAAAAATCAGTCAGGATTTTATGACGCAATTCAGGGCTGATCAAACGGATTTCTTTGCCATCGTCACTTTTTTGGTACAGAACTCCCATTCCAAACTGCGACATTTTCTCCTTTGCATCATTTTCAAACCGCTCAACATCGCAAAAAATCCTTGAAAAACCGGCAATGAGCATGATGTCGTTTTGAGAATAAAACAACTCATCGGTGTACCAGTCTGTTAGTTTTAGGATTTCAGAATTCAGAAAATCAGCATCAACAATAAATCCCTGGCTATCAGGAATTCCTGTTGATGAATGGGGAATGTGCAGAATGATTTTTCTCATAATTAGATCATAAAATTGAGATTTTGTGGTCGGACACTTACTTCAAACCACCTACCCCACCATACCTGAAACAATCGGTGGTATGGTCGTTCACCATGCCGGCGGCCTGCATGTATGCATAAATGATGGTAGAACCAACAAAGGTAAATCCACGCTTTTTCAAATCTTTGCTAATAGTATCGGAAAGCTCGGTTCTGGCCGGAATTTCCGATAACTGGCTGAAATGGTTTTGAATCGTGTTATTGTTCAGAAAGCTCCAGATGTACTGGTCGAAGGTTCCAAATTCTTCCCGAACCCTGATGAAAGCCAAGGCATTTTGAACAGCCGCATTTATTTTCAGTTTGTTGCGGATGATACCCTCATCCTGCAAAAGCGATTGGATTTTTGCATCATCGTACCGGGCAATTTTCTCAAAATCAAAATCATCGAAGGCCCTCCTGAAATTTTTGCGTTTACGCAAAATGGTGAGCCAGCTTAGCCCGGCCTGGAAAGCATCCAGCAACATAAATTCGAAATGTTTCCGGTCGTCGTGAACCGGAACTCCCCACTCGTTGTCGTGATAATCAAAGTAGTCGGCATTTGAGGCTGCCCAGGCGCATCTGGTTTTTTCTTCCATATTCAAATCACAATTAAAAAAGCTATTTTTCAATAGCCCTGGTTTATTTTCAAAATTATGATATCATCGACTTGTTCCTTCAAAAATCCCAGCTTCTTTAAAGTCAATCAGGTTGCCGCGCATGGTGAACATCCGCCCCGAAAACATCCCGTCAACATCAACGTAAGCGCTGTTGGAGCCATTAATGGCTAACGAAACATGGGCTGTTCCAACAACATCGGTGATGTAAAATGACATAAATATGCGGTCTTTCTTTTCCTGAATTTTCAGGTTACTAACCGGTCCTTTGAGGGTGACACCTCCAAGATTGTTCAATCCGGGATTTATGGAAAAGGTTGACCCAATTTGTAAAACACCTTCATTTCCAATCAACTGAAGGAAATTTATGGTTTTATTCACAAACATCTGCCTTCCACCTCTGAATTGGATTGACTCGGCCGGAACAACAAAGGCTGTGTCGTACATGGCCGCTTTTGCAATTTCGAACTTCTTTATTTGTTCCTGTTTTTGCCGTTCTTTACGCTCCGCGCGGGTTTCCTTTTTCTCCTGGGCAACAACACTGCCCGAAAAAATGAAAATAAGAAGAACGATGATGGATTGCACGAGCTTCTTTTCAACGTTTACTGTTTTCATCATACATTGTTGTTTTAATTGTGGTGAATCCCTGCTATTTGCATGCCACACCGGTTTGCCTTCAGATATTTGGACCGGTTTTTTCGATCAGTACCACGGCTGATGCTGAAACTCCTTCGCCACGCCCTTCGAAACCAAGCTTTTCGGTGGTTGTTGCTTTTATCGAAATTGCATCTTCATCAATGCTCATTACGGATGCAAGGATTTTTTTCATGTCGGGGATAAATGTGGAAATTTTCGGTTCCTGCAGGCTTACGGTGGCATCAATATTTCCGACAGCGTAGTCTTTTTTTTGTAAAAGTCCGACTACTTTTTTAAGAAGGATTTTGCTGTCGATTCCTTTGTATTGCGGGTCTTTATCAGAAAAATGCCAGCCGATATCGCGCAGGTTGGCCGCTCCAAGCAAAGCATCCATGATGGCATGGATCAACACATCGGCATCGGAATGCCCGACTGCCCCTTTTGAAAAAGGAATTTTAATCCCGCCAAGGTAAAAATCCCTGCCTTCTTCGAGCCGGTGAACATCAAACCCAAATCCTACCCTAAAGTTCATATCAAAGCATTTTGAAATTTCATAAAAGAGCTTAGTCTTAAAAGGTCTTGTTTTAGAATAAACCACAAAACCTGTACTGAGCTTGCCGATGAATCACAAAAACCTGCCTGAGGCAGACAGGCACCAATGAATGCAAATTAATGAATATCACTAAAATATAAATTCAACAAATTTTGTGCCTGCCTGGTGGCCTGCCTACCAGAGGTACGAAGGCAGGCAGACAGGTTTTGGTGGCAAAAAAGTAGTTTTTAGACTGGACTCATAAAAATAAAAAAACCGGAAAGGTTGATTCCTTCCGGCTTTCACAATATCATGATCAATCATTAATTATTGTACATTTCATCGAAATCGAAAATCAGAGTGAAACGCAGTGTGTTTTCAAGTGGATTTTTCTGTTCCAACGGAATGAGGTACGAAAAATCGAGACCGAAAACATTGTATTTCAACCCGGCGCCTAAAGTAAAATACTTACGGTTGCCCTTGTATTTGTTTTCGTAAAAGAAGCCGCCTCTGATGGCAAAAACTTTGTTGTACCAATATTCAACACCGGTGGCAATGGATATTTCGCGCAACTCTTCGGTAAATTTGCTGCCGGCATCAACTCCAACAAGATGTGCACCGGTGACAGGATCATAAAGGTCGTTCCCATTGGCGTCCTGTTGAAAAAACACACTTCCGGGAGCGTCGTACCACGATTGTAACATGCCTTGAATAGTTCCTACATCAGGATTTTTTCCTGATGCAATGATTTTTTCGTTGGTAGCAGGATCAATCACGGTTTGTCCAACACTATCGGTTGCATAAACTGGTGGCGTTGGCACCAAAAGCTTGTTAACGTCCACCATGAACGACATACGGTTGTAGTCATCAAAATCGAGGGTCAGACGTGGTCCTATTCTCAGGTTGGTTGGGATAAAATCCTTGTCGGTGGTGGCATCGGAATAGGAAACTTTGGAACCAATATTCGAAATATTAATACCTAGTGCAAACTCGGCATATTCAAAATTTCTCCAGTCCAATTCCCGCTGGTGGTAAACAGCAACGTCAGCTGCAA
Source organism: uncultured Bacteroidota bacterium (assembly GCA_937950125.1). GTDB lineage: Bacteria > Bacteroidota > Bacteroidia > Bacteroidales > 4484-276 > CALFEP01. The sequence continues at coordinate 38,303 of CALFEP010000094.1, read as the reverse complement.
TACTTTGTCCGGGTTTGGTGGCCTGTCCGGCAACATCAATTCCTTGTGTCAGGTTAGAGTGTACATAGCGTGCTGCCACTGCACCCGACCAGGTTTCCGAAAATTTACGTGAATAGGTTCCATCTATCGAAAACTCATTTGGGCGGTAGTTACCAATCCGTTCACCCTGAATATCGGTAAAGGTAATATCGCCGAGGGTGAAGTAGAGCAACGAAGCAGCAATGGTTTGTTTGTCGTCCAGTTTATAGTATCCTGCCACGTAAGCCAGGTTAATATCGCTAACCAGGGCGCGCAACCAGGGGCTGTAGGCAGCCGAAAAACCCACCTTTGAATCGATAAAAGCATACTTGGCTGGGTTCCAGTGCATCGAGTTTGCGTCGGGAGCAGAACTTACTCCGGCATCACCCATAGCTCCGGCCCTGGCATCGGGTGCAATCAAAAGGAATGGAACAGCGGTGGTAATGGTGTTGGTTTGTCCAAGATAATTAGGTTTTTCCTGTGAATAACCAAAATTTATCAGAAAAATGCAAGCGGCAAGAATTGCAAGCTGTCTGTTAATCATAAAAATCATTTTAACTTTTGAATAAATAACTTCTTTAACGGCCAATCGTTTTTAATATTGTTTTGATGTCTTGTGTCTGATTTTTACATCCTTAATTGGTGATAATCAGTTTTTGAACCCTTTTGGATACAAATCCCAATTCGTTGTTAACGGTGACTGCATAAACATAAAAACCAGGTTTTAGTTTACTTCCGTTGTCACTTTTTCCATCCCATCTGATGGGTTGAATGTAGTAACCGTTGTTTACGACTTCCTGCGGGATTATTGTTTTTACCAATTGTCCGTTGAGATCAAAAATTTCGATGGTAGCAGTTATGTTGGTTCCAAACTGGTTGTGGCGGAAGGTGAACCAGGTTTCGTCGCCAAAAGGATTTGGAAAATTATGAACCTCGGTAATGTTCACCCTGATGGAATCGGAAACCTGAAATTCGAGAGACTTTACAGAAGAATTGTTAAACATATCCCAGGCTTTGAGCTCCATCAGATAATTTCCATTGGGAAGTCCATTGAGTGGAAAGGAGATAGCGCCACTTTCGGTATTGTCAACATCGGGTTCAAAATAAGTATTCAGGAAAAATTTTTGAACATAGCTGCCTGTAAGGGTTGCAACAATGTCATGGCCAATACCTGCCCCAACTGTATTGATTCCTGAAGGATCGCTGAGCCGGGCAAAAAATATGGGGTCGGGATTCAGTATTTCGCCATTAACAAAAGTTGTGTCATTCATGTAGATTACAATTTCAGGTCCTGAATTGTCAGAAGCTGCATGGCCGTCAATACCACCTATAAAAAGATTTGTGTATTCACCACTTGCATCCGACAAACTGTCGGCTGCGTAATAGCTTAATTTTCCAAAACCATACTGATAGGAGATATCCTGTGGAATGAAAAATGAAAACGAAAACCTTCCTTCATTCACTGTCACTTTTCCGTTGAAAAGCATTTTATTCTGCAGCTCAAAATCCCAGGGATAGCTTTTTGAGTCATTACCCAATGTTGAGAGCACGTCAGGTTTATCGAACAGAACCGGGTTGATGATTCCATTAAAATTTGTCAACACATTTTTTGAACCTGCATGAGCGGTTACACTTCCAGCGATGGTAACTTTTGTTCCGGCCTTGAGGGTATCGCTAAACTGTTCAGCGGCAATTCCGTTAATTGAATCGGTAACAATGTTGTGTGAAGGGAAGGCCAGTTTTAAAGCAGGATCGCCAAGCAGTACAAAATTTCTGTAATTGGCATTTGATGGATTTTTAGATGCCAGAATCAGGTCGCCCAATCGTGGATAATTGTATTTAGCCGAGCTAAAAAGGGTATCGTAAATCCTTTTGTTGAGGATTAGGTTGGATGATGAAAATGCAAGTCTCGTGGTTGTAAACAAGGCTATGCCGCCGCCCACCGGATTGAGCAGAATAAGCTCTCCGGCTGAGGTAAGCGCCGGATTGTCGAACCGGCTGAATTCGCAGGTTGCAGTAATAAAAACCGGAAGCCGCTCATAATTTGTCCATGAATTGATGTCGGGAATTTCGAGAACACGTTCTGCAGCCCAGCCAGTTTCGCCACCATGACCGGTATAATTAACAAACAAGGCTCCTTCGTTCATTTGCTGGTTGATAGCTGCCTTTACTTCAGGGTAACGGTAACCGCTTGTTCCCGAAATCTGCTTGTAGGCATCAAGGTAAATTTTGTTGAAATTCACGGTTTGATTTTTTCTGAGAATGCCACTTACCAACACGGTGTCGGCCTGGTAAAAATGGAGATTGTAATCTTCATCATCGGCAACAAAACACATTGTATTCCGCCAGTTCCCAAAAACATCTGTTTTTGCCCTGGCATAATTGATGATTTTGTCAACCATGTTTTTAGCCTCTTCAGATGTGCTGGCATGTAACCGGCCAATGCCAACATCTACATTTCCGGCGGCATCAGAGCCTTCGTTTTCATCCATCAAACCAAAATAATCGTCGGTAACATAAGATTGTGTTAGTTTCAGCGACTGCCTCGACTGGAAAGTAAGAACAAGATTCTCGTTTTCGGGAATGCGGTTTTTTGGGTCATACGAACCATCGCCAAACAAAAGAAGGTATTTTAGGGTTGACGGATCGCCCGATTTTTCATACATCATCTTCACGAAATCGCGGATAGCCGTTGGGTCCTGCATTCCAGACGAAAATTCGTTGAAAATCTGCTGTGGGGTGACCATCACAATGGTTAGCCCCTCTTGCTCGTGCAGTTCTTTTAATCGCTGTGCCTGATTCAAAAAATCAGGGTGCGATACTATAATGTAATCGCAGGGACCTGTTGCGTGAAGGTTTTGGTTAGGTACAATTCCTTTGAGGTCAGGTGTTAAAAAGGTCGTCCGGTCGAAACCGATGAATTGACGCAGGCTGTCGGCCATAAACACCATTTCTCCGGTAGTTCCCGACAGCGAAAGTTCTGGTTGTGTAACGTTGATGATTTGGGTAATGTCCCAAACACTGAACTCACTGTTGACGTTGCTTATCAAATATTTACCAACATTTCCTTCTGCCACCACGTTCACATTTCTGAAGTGCATCTGTCCTCCTGTAAAGTTCATCTGCCGCATCGCATTCAGGTTAACATAGTTGAGCCAGCCTTTTGAACCATCATCGGGTTTATTGTACGTAAGGTTTAACAAAACATCATCGTCGGCAGAAAGGAATCTTTTCGTTTTTAACGCTGAATTGGCATAAACTACTCCTGAATTGGGTGGTATGGCCGACACTGATACCGACGTAACCGAATCTCCGTTGGCTTTTACAACAAAACTGCTTATCTGCGAGGATCTGGCTGCCAAATCGATAGTCAGCAAAATGTTTTCCTCTTTAACAAGATTTGGAAACTGAAAGTTAAATTCATGAAACAAGACGTCAGAAAACTCTTCGCCGTACCATTCTGCACCTGAGTGAATCAGATTCACATCATCATTTTCCCACAACTGATAATCGTTGAAGGTGCTCACGATGGTATTCACAGGAAGAAAAACAGGTTCTGGAGCAACAATTCGTTTTCCCTGACCTGGTTCTATTGTGAGAAAATAAAAAGTTGTATCAGAATATCTGTGTTTTGAATGTACAAAAGCAAGCTTAAGTGGTTGATACTCCCAAACGGTGGTTGACTGGCCATAAAATAAAATGTAATCGCCGGCATCGAAAGAACTGTCGCCGCCATCCACCACTTCAATGGCATTTTCTTTAAGGTCGTCGTAACGGAAAACGGCGTTCGATTCGGGCAACATTTTCCCACCATTGCCATAAAGCCGCAGAAAATCAGGATTGGTACCTTCAACCGGCATACCCATTGAGATCATCTGCTCAAAAGTAAGCTTGTAAATACCATCGCGGGTAACCCCGATTTTAAACCAATCACCGGTTGCCAGCACAGAATTTTCGGCATAGGATCGCCGGTTTTCGGGTTTGTAATTAATATCGTGAACCTGGCGGCTGGTCAATTCAAAACTTATCAACTTTTCATACATACCGGTTTCCTGGTTAAACCGCAGAGGCAACAGGCAAAAACGGGAATAATCAACCCCTCTGACCGACATGATTTCGGTGACCGAAGCCACATCGTTTTCAATTTTTTCGGCATCCAACAATCCGGAAAACTTTTCCTGGTTCGAAAAAGGTTGAAAAACAGGGTTTTTTATCTCAAAATTATACTTAAAACCGGGAGTTTCGTTTTTCCGGATTTTTGTAAAAACCGGAAGAAATCCAAACTGATCGCAATATTCGGCGCCATCGAAGCTTAAAGTACTAACGGGCATTTCGCCAAGAAACGTTGGCTGAAAATCAGACCACTTTATCAATTCATCCGATGTTTTCTCCTGTGCATGCAACAAAGCTGCAAGGAGGAGTAAAAACATCGACATAATATTTTTTTTCATCATAAAACCTGAATTAAACAGTACAAAATTAATAAACAAAGGCCTATCGGGCAATAACAAGTTTTCCCACCGATGAGGTGGAATGACCGCCAGTGTCTTTCACAAGAACCCGGTAGATGTACAAACCGCCTTTCAGTTTATGGCCTCCTTCGCTGGTTCCGTGCCATTGATAAGGTGTTGAGTAAAATCCTCCGTTCGAGCTTTGATCTTTTATAGTTGCAACAATGCGTCCGCTTAAATCGAAAATTCTGATTTCGACATCAATCGTTTCGTTTGATTTATTGTGATTGAATACGAAATAAGTATAGTCGTAAAACGGATTTGGATTATTCATCAGGTTGCTGATTACCAGTTGATTTTCGTCGTAAACTACAAATTTCAGCCAGGCTTCGGAGGGATTGTTGTACACATCCCATATTTTGAGTTTTACTTCGTGTTCGCCTGCCGGCAGACCGAAAAATGGGTAAGTAACCGTCCCGTTCTGGTAGCCGTCGAGGTCGGTTTCATAAAAATCGTTGAGGATGAAGGGTTTGTCGGTGTTACCATCAATAATGGCGACAATGTCGTGTCCTATTCCGTTGCCCACCGTGTTTATTCCGCTTTCATCGCTGATATGTGCCAGTAATACAGGGTTAGGCCCTGTAACATTGCCATCGTGGAATTGTTCATCATTCATAAAAAGTTTGATCACAGGACCATCCTGATCGGTAATATCAGAGTTGTTGAACCCGCCGATAAGCAAATCATCATCATATCCGCTGGCATCGGTAAGCGCCTGATTTGCATAGTAGCTTATTTTTCCATTTCCATACTGATAGGCAATATCTTTGGGAACAATAAATGAAAATTCGAATAAACCGTTTTCAACGGTGGTTTTCCCTTTGTAAATAATACTCTTCCTTAGTGTGAATGTAACCGGCTGACTCGAAGGATAATCCTGGCCAAGTGTGGTTTCAGTCGATTCCTTGTCGTAAACTACTGAATAGAGGGTACCGTTAAAATCGCTTACGACGTTTTTTGTGTCATCGGTTATCCTGCCGCTGATTACCACTGTTGACAATGCATTAAGTGTATCGGGACCCGATTTTTTTGAAACATTGTTGATGGCGGTGGTTTCGATGTTGTAAACCGGATAAGCGATTTTCAATGCTGGGTCGCCCAACAGTACAAACTTCCTGTCGTTGGTTTCGTTGGCCTGGCTTTCGAGTTTTGCAAGCTTTATCAAATCGCCCATGGCATAATGTTCACCATTTTCTTTTTCAAATACAAATTCGTAAAAACCTTTGTTCAGGCTCAGGTTTGAACCGCCAAAAGTAGCTCTGGCGGTTGTAAAGAGTGAAATACCTCCTCCATTGGGATTCAGGAAAACCAACTCACCTGCCGAAACCCTCCCGGGGTCGTCGTAACGGGCAAATTCGCAGGTTGCAGTAACCATCACTGTCAGCTTATTCATGTTTTTCCAGCTGTTGATGTCCGAATTTTCGAGAACCCTTTCGTGAGCCCAGCCTACTTCACCACCATGCCCGGTATAGTTCATTATCAGGGTTCCTTTTTCAATCCGCGTGTTAATGGCTTCATTTACATCAGGGTATCTTTGTCCTCCCTGTGTTGAGACTTGTTTGTACGAATCGATGTAAATTTTGTCAACATTGTAGGTTTTGTTGTCTTCAGCCACCATTTGCGCCAACTGTTCAGCCTGACTTAAATGTGAATTTCCGTCTTCATCGTCGGCCACAAAGGTTATCACATTTCTCCAGTCGCCAACTGCATTGATGTTTGTTGCATAATGAATAGATTTATCCACCGCACTTTTGGCCTCTTCGGGTGTGGTTACCACAAAACGTCCGATGCCAATATCCAGCAGATCGGTTTTCATGGTTCCTTCGTCAGGATCGAGAAAACCAAGAAAATCGTCGGTTGCATAAGAGCTTATGTAATGCAACGACTCGTCGGATTCGTAGGTAGGGATAAAATTGGTATTGTTAGAAACCCTGTTTTTAAAATCATAGGAAGCATCGCCAAATAATAGCAGATATCGGGGCTTTTCGCCATCAGGGGCCCTTTCGTACAACATTCTCACAAAATCGCGGATGGCAGAAAGGTCCTGCCTGCCTGATGAAAACTCGTTGTAAATTTGCTGAGGAGTAACAATGATGGTATTTAGACCTGAAAAACTGGTATGAAAGGTTTTTAGACGTTCGGCCTCACTTAAAAAATCAGGATGACTTACTATGATGTAATCAACTTTGCCGGTTGCATGAAGGTCTTGATTGGCGACTTCCTCAACAAAAGCAGGGGTTAAAAAAGCACTGTTGTCAAAAGCAATAAAATTGCGCAATGATGAGGTTGGTAAAGTAAATTTCAGGTTGTTACCGGTAAGTAGGGCATCCACTTTTTTAACATTCAAAATATCTGAAATCTCCCAGATTGTGACATTGCTTCCCGCAGTAGCAACTGAAAAATCGGAAATCCTGCCCTCTCCCACCGATTCAATACTCCTGAATTCCATTTGTCCTCCCGGAAACACCATTTCCCTGACCACATTCAGCACAATGTTATCGAGCCATCCGACTGAAGTATTGGTTGATTTGTTGTATTTCAGGTTAACTTTTATTTCGTTACCCGTGGCATTAAACTCACTGCCAAGCGCAACAGTGCGGGCATATTCGCCCTCCGAGCTACCTGAAACCCCACTTATAACAATGGTTAATAAAACCTCACCACCAATACTTCCAATAAATGAACTTGTGGAGGTAGATTTGGCGGCAACCTTCACATCAAGTCGATGATTTTCATAATTTTTAAGGTTAGGAAACGGGAAAGTGAAATCGTAGCTTGTTTGCAGATCGAATTGCTCGCCATAATATTCACGGCCTGATTTTATCAGGTTGGTATCATCGGTTTCGTGGCAGGCATAATCGTTGAATCCTGACACGGAGTAATTGGGCGTTTCAGTTGATGATGGCAGTATTCCAATACGTTTACCCTCTTCGCCATCGGTATTTATGTAGTAATAATTTAGATCTGAATAAAAATTGTTTTGATGTAGAAATTTCTGATTTACTGAATCGTACACCCATTTATCAGCTCCCTGTCCATAAAACAGAAAATAGTCGCCTGCATTAAAAATACCATCGCCCCCGTCCATAACTGCAATAGCATTTTCCTGAAGGTCATCATAGCGTGGCTCGCTGTTTTTTTCGGGCAAAATTCCGCCACCATTTCCGAAAAGCCTGATTTTGGCTGAATTTAAACCCGTGACCGAAATTCCCATGGCAGCCATTTCTTCGTAACTAACTTTGTAAATACCATCTTTTTCAACCGAAATACGGTACCATTTGCCTGTTGCAAGAACCGATTTTTCAGCAAAATCGCCCTGAACCGCACCGGATTTCACACCCTGGCGCATCTCGAGCACCAATTCGAATTCAAGTAGTTTTTCATATTTGCCCGTTTCGGTGTTCAACCGGAAGGGTAAAAAATTCACCATCACGTACCGCTGACCAGAAGACGATGCAACTGAAAAATCAGGTATTATTTCATCAGGAAAGGCGGTTATGTTATCCAAAACAAAGATCTCCTGGCTGGTTAAAGCCTTAAAAACAGGGCTTCCAATCTTTACCACCAGCTCGTTATATTGGTTGTCGATTTTAATTTTCTTGAAAAAAAGCGGTGTGCCGGGAGACGAAACATCAAATTCGGCTCCATCAAAGTTTAAGCGCGATAAATATTCGTTTTCGCCGGTGCAAACCTTTTCAATATCGCTCCAGTTTAACTGAAAATGGTAATTTTGCATGGCTGTAAAACCCCACAATGGAAGAATAGTAAAGATGATTATTACGAACAGAAATTTGAATTTGGTCATATCAAAACAAGTTTTTCAGTTTTTACTTAGTCGTTTTTATTATGTAAGCGCTTCAATCAAATCCTTATTAATTTAATTTTCAAAAATGCAGAATAGAATATTGATGACTGAAAATTCTATTTGCAGGAATAGCAAAAACGTTTTAAAACCTTCATTATTGCCGCTTTGCAGTGGATTTGAAATGATGAAAAAACAATCATGATTTGAATTTAAAACAATAAACAACGAAATCACCGGGATGTTTCAATTGAAAATATCCCGGGAATAAAAGAGTTAATTAAGATGCAAATGGTTGCGTAAATGGCTGATCTTGTATGTTGGAAAAGATAATTTATCTGGTTGTCGGCAGTTGGCTGCTCACTTTGTTTCCGCTGGAAGGCAGGTCACAGGATTATACTTATTCACAATTTTATGCCAATCCGTTGTATCTTAATCCGGCTATGGCCGGCATTGAATATTGCCCGCGAATTGTGCTCAATTACCGCAATCAATGGGCTTCCCTTCCGGGAAGCCTGGTTTCGTACAGCGCTTCTTACGATCAGTACTCCGAATTTTTGCACGGAGGATTGGGTTTACAGGTAAATTACGACAAATCGGGTGAAGCAGCTATTAGCCATGCTTCGGTAAACGGAATTTATGCTTATCAGGTAACTGTGAGCGATGCAGTTACAGCCCAGTTGGCGTTGCAGGCGGGTTACCGTCAGCGTGGAATGAATAGAAACTCTATTGTTCTGCCTTCGCAGGTTGATGGAAATTCGGGTTCATCCACAGCTTTGGATAATCTGACGGATCAGGTGAGTGTTGTTGATTTTGCTACCGGGTTTTTGGTCGGATTTGATGAAAAATATTATGTTGGTGGCGCTGTTCATCATCTTTCGCAACCCAACATGAGTTTGATCAGCGGAGCTGAGGATATCTTAAAAATGAAAATTACTGTTCATGCCGGAGCTAATCTGAATCAGGATAAAAAGCGTGGAAGGTACAATCAACAGCGGCTTGGCATTTCGCCCAACCTCTTATATCAGCAACAGGGTAATTTCAGGCATCTTAATGTTGGTAGTTACTTTACCCTTGATCCTTTTTCGGTGGGAATCTGGTACAGGAATGCATTTCAAAATACCGATGCAATGATTGTATCGCTTGGATTTCAAAACCAGAATCTGCGCATGGGTTACAGCTACGATTACACAGTTTCAAAACTTTCGAATGCTTCGGGCGGAACGCACGAAATATCAGCGGCATGGATTTTCGATTGCAATAAAAAAAGAAAATATGGCAGGGCAATAAAATGCCCGACCTTTTAGTTAATTACACTGTTTTCAAAAAAAACAAGATGAGAATGTTCAAAAATCAGCAGTTTATCAGCCTTCTGGCAATATTATCAATCGTTGTTTTGTTGCCGTCGTGTAAAGGGATGTTTGGTTCGAAAAACAAAGTTTCGCCCACCACTGGCTGGGAATACAACAATCCTCAAAATGGTGGTTTTGCGGTGTCAAAAATATCGGAACAGGAAACAGGTCCCGGCCTTGTGTTTATCGAAGGCGGTAGTTTTGTGATGGGACAGGTGCAGGAAGATCCTCTTTATGAGTACAATGCATCGCCACGTAAGGTTACTGTCCGCTCGTTTTACATGGATGTTACCGAAGTAACCAATCTCGATTATCTCGAATATCTTTACTGGCTTAGCCGGGTGTTTGGCGCCGACTATCCTGAAGTTTACCGGAAAGCCCTCCCTGATACCCTTGTCTGGAGAGACCGCCTGGCTTACAACGAGCCATTGGCAAATCTTTACCTGCGTCACCCCGCTTATCATGATTATCCGGTTGTGGGTGTTAGTTGGGTGCAGGCCAGCGACTATTGTTCCTGGCGTTCGGACAGGGTGAACGAAAATATGCTCATCAGGCAAGGCATCCTTTCGATGGACCCTGACCAGAGAAATGAAAATAACTTCAATACCGATGCCTACCTTGCAGGGCAATATACAGGCCTGGTGAACAAACCACTTCAGGATTTGGACCCAAGCGGAACCGGCGAAAGAAATGCCAGGATGGAAGATGGGATATTGCTGCCGAAATACCGCCTCCCTACCGAAGCCGAATGGGAATTTGCTGCATTGGGACTTTCGGCTCAATACGAACAGATTACTGACAGAAGAACTTACCCCTGGGATGGCCATCAGTTGAGAAATACCGGTGACAAAAAATTTTATGGCGAATACAATGCCAACTTTAAACGCTCCAGAGGCGACTATATGGGCGTTTCGGGAAGTCTGAATGATGGTGCCGATATAACAGCCCCCGTAGGTACTTACGGACCCAATGATTTTGGACTCTACAATATGGCAGGAAACGTTGCCGAGTGGGTGCAGGATGTTTACCGCCCGCTAAGCCATGAAGATGTTTCTGATTTCAGCCCTTTCAGAGGAAATGTTTTTATGACCCCCCGATTGGACCAGGAAGATATGTTGGCTGAAAAAGACAGCCTTGGCAGACTGCGCTACACCGAAGTATCGGTAAATCAGGCCGCAAACCGTACCAACTACCGCGAAGCAAACAACATAAATTACCTTGACGGAGATAACCGTTCGGTGTTGGACAGGACTAAATGGCTGAATGATTACAACAACCAGTCGTCAACACAGGATATGTACAACTATAAAAAAACATCGCTCATCAACGATAAATCGAGGGTTATTAAGGGTGGATCGTGGAAAGACGGCCCCTACTATCTTAGCCCGGGCGTGAGAAGATTTATGGACGAAAACTCAGCTACCGACTTTATTGGTTTCCGCTGCGCAATGGACAGGGTGGGACCACCGGTAAGCAGATAATCAGGATGAAATAACAAATTACAAACCCCGCTGCCAGCATGTAGCGGGGTTTTTTTGTACCTTCGCTTTCGCAAAAACCAAACCTGAATGAATTTTTTTAACATGAAAATTTAATGACAACAAGCCTCAATGAAATTTACCGGATTTTTCTTCAACAGGAGAAAATCAGCACCGACTCGAGAAACATCGAAAAGGGAACCATTTTTTTTGCTTTAAGGGGCGACAACTTCGACGGCAACAACTTTGCCTCGCAGGCTATTGAAAAAGGGGCTGCCTTTGCTGTTGTCGACAACCCGGAAGTTAAAACCGACGGCAGATTTCTTCTTGTCGAGAATGTTGAAAATACACTCAAGTCGCTGGCCGTTCATCACCGGTCGAAACTTAAAATTCCCCTGATTGGCATTACCGGTACAAACGGAAAAACCACCACGAAAGAACTTACAGGCAATGTCCTGGCCAAGAAATTCAACACTGTTTTCACCAAAGGAAACCTGAACAATCATATAGGTGTGCCTGTTTCGGTGTTAAGCATCAAACCCGAAACTGAAATTGCAGTAATTGAAATGGGCGCCAATCATGTGGGCGAAATAGCTGAGCTTTGCAAAATTGCACAACCAACACACGGAATTATCACCAATATTGGCCGTGCACACCTCGAAGGCTTTGGGGGGTTTGAGGGAGTAATCAAAGCAAAATCAGAACTTTACCAATATTTACAACTTAACCATGGGCTGATTTTTGTAAATGCCGGCGATGAATTGCTGATGAATCTTGGACAGGAAATCAGAAAAAACACCTTTGGATCTACAACAGATTGCAGCCTGTCGGGCGAAATTATTTCAAAACATCCTTTTCTGGGTGTTAAAATCCACTTCGAGACAGGGGCTAAAATTGTCAACACCCGGCTGATTGGTGAATACAATTTTTCGAATATCATGGCTGCTGCGGCCATCGGGCATTTTTTTGGCGTGGCTGATGATCTGGTTGTTGAAGCGCTCGAAAACTACACGCCTTCTAACAACCGGTCGCAATTGATAAATTCAGCTAAAAATCAAATCATCATGGATGCCTACAATGCCAACCCGACAAGTATGGAGCTGGCAATGAGGAGTTTTGCAGATTTTCAGGGTTCTGCAAAAATTGCTATTATTGGTGATATGCTCGAATTGGGAGAAGAAACAGAAGGGGAACACAAACACATTTTGGAATTTGCCATGTCCCAACATTTTGAAAAGCTTTTTCTGGTGGGACCTGTGTTCAAAAAAATTGCCGTAAAAACTGATAACCAGTGTTTTGAGCATGTTGAGGAAGCCTGCGATTACTTTAAAAAATACCCACCCGAACACAAAACCATTTTAATAAAAGCTTCAAGAGGCATTAAACTTGAGAAACTACTTAATGTTTTGTAACAAAAATCATTAAAGAACCTTTAAAAAAACAGCAACGATGGTTAAATACTCAGCAATCGGTATTATGTCGGGGACTTCGCTGGATGGAGTGGATCTGGCAGGATGTGAATTTACCCATCAGGACGAATCCTGGAATTTCAGGATTCTGGCTGCCGAAACCATTCCTTACGATGAAAACTGGCGGTCATTACTTGGCAAAGCTCACCTGCTGCATGGCCTTGAACTCACAAGGCTTGATGCTGATTATGGCCGATATTTGGGAAAACTTTGTTACGACTTCATTTTCAAACACCATTTACACCCCGCCATCATTGCATCGCATGGCCACACAGTTTTTCATCAGCCCGCACAGGGTTTTACATTGCAGATTGGCAGCGGGGCACAAATTGCTGCCCAAACCAGAATTACCACCGTTTGCGATTTCAGAAGTCTGGATGTTGCATTAGGCGGTCAGGGAGCACCACTGGTTCCGGTTGGCGACATGCTGCTTTTTGCGCATTACCCGTTTTGCCTCAACATTGGCGGATTCGCAAACTTATCGTTCAACAAAAATGGTAAAAGGACCGCCTTCGATGTTTGCCCGGCAAATTTTGTACTGAATTCGTTGGCAAAAAAAACAGGAAACGAATTTGATGAAAACGGAAAACTGGCTGCTTCGGGTAATGTTATTCCCGAATTATTTGATCGGCTAAACCAACTTGACTTTTATCATAAAAATCCTCCCAAATCGCTGGGAAGGGAATGGGTGGAAACCAACATTCTGCCTATATTTTCTGAAAATTACCACCCGGTGGATTTGCTCAGGACGATGGTGGAACATATTGCATTTCAGATTGCAGCCGCCACCAAACATGCCGAAAGTGCTGAAATCCTTGTAACGGGTGGTGGTGCAAAAAATGTTTTTCTTGTCAACAGGCTTGCAACCTTTACCAAACACAAGGTGGTAATTCCTGATTCACTGATTATCGACTACAAGGAAGCGCTTGTTTTTGCTTTCCTTGGGGTTTTGCGAATGACAGAGCAGCCCAATTGTCTGGTAAGTGTTACGGGTGCAGATATTGATAATATCGGAGGCGCGGTGTATAGTTTTTAAATTTCGTTGATGATTTCGAAGGCTTCCATGGCCATTTGAACAAACATTTCCACCTTTTTCTGGTCTTTGCGCCCGTCCCAGCCTTCCAATCCGGTGTGGGCATCAACGCCCGATGGTTTCACGTTTAAAATTGCGTCTTTAATATTTCTCAGGTTCAGGCCACCTGCCAGAATAACCGGTTTTCGGGCAAGCTCGACCAGTTTTTTGCTGATTTTCCAGTCATGGGTTTTCCCGGTGGCGCCCGATGCTCCGGTAGAAGGATCGTAAGTATCGGTAATAAAGGCGTCAACATGATCTTCGAGAACTTTTACCTGTCGGGAAAGGGGAATAAAATTTCCGGGTTGAATAACCAGGCTTTTCCAAATTTTTAGTGCGGGCAGGGTTTCGCGCAGCAAAATAAGTTCAGCCATCGGAATCCGGCCATGAATCTGAACTGTTGAACAGCCAAGTTTTATGATCATGTTCACAATGTCTTCAGCTTTATCGAGGTAGGTTATCAAAACCGCCTTTGCCGGGTTAGAAAGCGCATGTATAATGTCAGCTGCCTCATCTTCTGTAACATCTGGTTTGTGAACATTCAGGTTCAACGGGAATCCAACATGCGTGGCGCCAGCTCGTAAAATCATTTCGGCTTCTTTCAGATCGTGAACACCGGCAACCTGAATGATTGATTTGTATTCCGACATAATTACTACTTTAAAATTCAAAATATCTGCAAAGAAAAAAAATCATTATGAAAATTACTGACTTTTTTGCTTTTACTGGTTTCAAAAAAAATCAGCAACCTTATTATTCTGTTTTGTTGCTTTCATGCCTTTTCCAAACAATCAGGCCATTTTCGGGATTATCATTTTCTGACTCAAACAGCACACCATCCTGGTTCAAAAAATAGGTAACATCCAATAAATCAATTTTTAGCAACCCCGAATCATGTTTTTCCATCAGGCATTTGGTTTTACGCACAGTACCACTCCACGACTCATCTCCTTCGTTCGTGGTTTTTTTGGTAAAACCCAGATAGTTTTCGCCCTTTTCGATGAATTTAATAAAATGAAGGTAAACATTGTTTTCGCTGCCTGAAACTCCGGTGCTTTCGTTTGTGACAGAAACAAACTCATTACCCGTTAAATACTGAATCACTTCCTGTTGGTCGTTGAGGTTGATGCTGAAATGCATTTTTGATTCATGAAAACTCATGATATGCGTTTCTTCCTGTAAAATATACATTCCGGCTCCGGCAAGGTATCCAACAAAGGCCAACAGGCTGATCTTTTTCAGGTACCAGATAAAATCAATTTTTTCCATTCCCATTACAGCTACACCTGCTGCCGAGCCAATTATCAGCAAACTTCCGCCGGTTCCGGCACAGTAGGCTAAAAATTCCCAAAAATAATGGTCGGGCGGATAGCTAAACATTCCCATCGCAGCCGCAACCAGGGGCACATTGTCAACTATTGATGAAAGGACGCCAATGATGATATTGATTGTGTAAAGATTTCCAACTTTTTCGCGCAGAAAATCGGCTAACAGGGTTAAATGTCCGGCTGTCTGAAGTGCTGCCACTGCCGTGAGTATCCCAAGGAAAAACAAGATGCTGGGGACGTCCACTTTTCTCAAAACGCCAACCACAGAAAGTGATGTTTTGTGCTCCTCATTTTTGGATTTGTGAATAATTTCGGTTACCACCCAAAGTAGCCCTAGACCCCACAACATGCCCAGGTAAGGCGGCAGATGGGTAATGGTTTTGAAAACCGGAACAAACAATAATGAACCTACACCCAGGAAGAAAACCAGGTTACGCTCGAAAGGTGTGGTTGGATCACCACCATTTTCATCCTCCCATTTCGATGAATGATTCGTTGGCCGGGACACATGTCCTTTCAGGGTAAATGAGAGGATAATCAAAGGAACAATCATTGACACAAGGCTTGGCAGAAAAGTTTTTAAAATAATGTTGACGGTCGTAACATCTCCTGCAATCCAAAGCATGATGGTAGTAACATCACCAATTGGCGACCAAGCGCCACCTGCATTTGCAGCTACCACTATCATACCTGCAAAAAACCACTTATCGGCTTTATCGTCAACCAGTTTCCTGAGCAATGCAACCATCACAATAGAGGTAGTAAGGTTATCGAGCACTGCCGACATAAAAAAGGTAATAAAACTCAATACCCAGATTAACCTGATTTTTTTGGTCGATTTAATTTTTTCGGTAATGATCCGAAATCCTTCATGCGAATCGATCAACTCAACAATGGTCATGGCGCCAAGAAGAAAAAATATGATTTCTGATATCTCACCCAGATGATGCAGAAGTGCGTGGTGTGAAATCCAATCAGAAAAACTACCCCCGATTACCTTTTCAAGGTAGGCTTTAAAATCCGTAGAATCAACCAAAACTACCTGACCGCCAAACATCAGCAATACCCACAACACTACTCCGAGCAGCAGGGCGGTTGCGGTTTTATTCACTTTGAGGGGATGTTCGAGAGCGATGGCGGCATAGCCCAATACAAAAACAACAATCATTAAAATAAACATCATTTCCATTTTTAATCAGGTTGCAAAAATAAAACTCTATTGTTTCCTGAGGCATTAAACCATCCAAAGAAATGAATCGGGTTGAAAAACCGAACATCACAAAGCTATGGGTAAGCAACGGATACGATTCACCTAATCGCCGTCCGTTGCGGCAATGTCTCTGATAACCACCGAAGCACAAAAACATCCGAAAATGGCTGGCATGTAGGAAATAGTGCCTACAGTCGAATTTTTGTTTTGTTCGTGACTGATGTGCAGGATGGCATCTTTTTTAACAGGTTCAGGAGAAAAAACTACCTTAAAACCTGTTCGGATTCCTTGTTTGTGCAGTCTTTTCCTGATAAAATAGGCCAGTCGGCAGCCATAAGAATCGTCAATGTCGGAAATTTTCACCAAACCAGGGTTAGTTTTCCCCCCTGCACCCATCGAACTCACCAGCCTGACTTTGGTTTTTAATGCTTCGATGATGAAAAACAATTTCGGGGACAAGGTGTCGATTGCATCAACCACATAATCATATTTTTCGGACATCAGCCGTTGTATTTTTTCATCCCTGATAAAATCGTCAATAACCGTTAATTGCAATGACGGATTTATGTCAAGCAGTCTTTTTCCCATAATTTCAGCTTTTCGCAGTCCTTCGGTACTTTTGAGCGCCAACAACTGGCGGTTTCGGTTTGCAGGGGTTACTTTGTCGCCGTCAACAATGGTCATTTTGCCCACACCCGCGCGGCATATATTCTCGGCAGCGTATGCGCCAACACCGCCAAGTCCGGCAACCAAAACACTGGAATTGTGCAGTTTTTCGATGTTGTTTGCACCAATGAGCAACTCAGTCCGGGCTTCCCAGTTTTCTTCAATCATACTTTTGTTTCAAAACAGGTTTCAAAGTTGTGAAAAACTTTTATTTTGAGCTCTTCCACCGACATATTTTTCAACTGTGCAGCTGCCTGGTAAATTTCAGTAACGGGTGTGACAGCATCATCGGTTTCCAGAAAAAACCGGTCGGTTGAAATTTCGGTAAAGATTTTTGCTGCATTCGAGCCTGGATTTAATATTGCTTTTCCGAATGACAAAAAATGTCCGTCTTCGAGCAATTTGTTGGCAATCAGCTGATTTTTATTAAATCCATGAAAAATCAATTTTACTTTTCCTGTAAAGGGTTTGTATAGTTGAATTATTTCCGCAAAAGCCCTCACACAATGCACAATCACCGGCTTTGAAACATCCCTGGCGATTTGGAGATGGCTCAGAAAAACAAATTTTTGTAAATTCAGGTCAACGGTGATGTTTTTGTCGAGGCCGGTTTCGCCAATGGCCAGGCAAGTGTTTGGGGGGGCATATTGCCTAACCAGCCGGATGTCAGAAATCACGGTTTCGGGTTTAATGAACCAGGGGTGCAGGCCTATCGAAAATGGGACGTTTTCGGAAAAATCGGCCAAAGAGTCTTTATCAGGATAATAATTTCTGATGGCGACAACATTCTCTTCAAAAGAATTTTGGTGAGTATGTATGTTAATGAATTTCAATTTTTTATAAAAATATTGACACGTGTAAAGAAAAACCCGCTGATACTCCCTGAATATCTGTGTGCTGGCAAGGGTCGAAAATAATACATCAGACAATCATAGACTGGTGTGATGAAAACTGAAATCCTGTAAAACCGGGAAGGCCGGTTCAAATTATAAAAATAAAGCCTGGTATTAATACAACGTTTTGTGGCACTCTGAGCAAAGGGTAACTTTCCATTCATCGCCAATATCAACCGGGTGTCTGAATTCGAGTCCCTGGAAACTGGTAGCCATTTGAATGCTGTCGGGAGGTCCCTGGGCAGTAATTTCATGACATAGGTTGCAGTCGCGGCTTATCACCCTGTTGTTGGCAGTTGTATGACGCTCGTTGTGACATCGGTCGCATCCCACGGTTTCGACATGGCCCAGGTGGCTTGGGTAAACATCCCAGATTACACCCATCTCAGGAAAAATATTTTTTTGAAATTCTTCCTGCAAGGCAGCTATAGCATTGGTTACCAATTCTTTTCTATCACTGATGATTTCGGGATAACCTGAACTGTAAAAATCGAGTATTTCTTTCTCGATAAAGGCCATGGCACTGTCGGTGGTGGTAAATTTTTCATTCAAAATTTGCATGCAAAGCATTTTAATTTCAGGAAGTTCTTTTGATATTCTTCCGGCAGTAATAGCTTCGTCAACAAAATGAACCGGGTAGCGGTAATGGTGCGAAGGCCGGTTGTGGCAATCCATACAATCCATTGTACGGATTTGATCCTTGTATTTTTCGATATCACCAATTGGATTTTCGCTGTCTTCATAAACATACACCTCGTTGGTTTTCAGGTTGGTATATCGTACCCATGGAATGGTATCGCGACGAACTGAAGTTGAAATGTATTCGATTTTAACATCGGGGTTGATGTGCCAGTGGATTCCTTCTTTCAATCCGTGAGCCTGCATCGAAGGCCCGATTTTAATGTTTAGGTTGATATCCCACTCGGTATTGGCTTCATCGGCCAGGTAATGTCGTTTTGAAACCAGCTTGCGTGAATAGAATTTTTCGGGCCAGTGGCATTGTTCGCAGGTTTCGCGCGCAGGACGCAGGTTGCTGATGGGAGTTGGGATTGGTTTTGGGTAGGAGCCTAACGTGACTGCGTAAACCTGGTACAATCCCGACATTTTCGATTTCACATACCAGCCCGCACCAGGTCCAACGTGGCATGTAACGCAAGAAACCCTCGCATGTGCCGAATGCTGGTAGGCGACATACTCGGGCTTCATTACCTGGTGACACAATTTTCCGCAGAATTCAACCGACTCGCTGTAGTGGAAAGCTTCGTAGCTGCCTATTGCACTTAGCATCAGGAAAATAACGCTTCCTGTCGCAAAAATGATTACGGCTTTTCGCTGTGTCGGCTCATTGAGGTCAACTACCGGAAACCTGTTCATTTTTCTCTCGTCATCGGTCAGCTTTTTGGCTTCCTTTATTTTGCGGACAGCTCCAAGGGGTATCATGATCAGCCCGATTATTAAAAATACAGGCAGGATGATGAATGTGAACAACCCTGTGTAATTATCTCCTTTACCAAAGATGAATGATACCAGCATCATAAAAATGATCAGCAACAAACTGATGGAAGCCAATGCAGCACCTGTTATTGTTGTCCAGCTGTAAAATGATTTTGGGAGTTTCATAATGTATTTTTTCTGTGTTTGATTTTTGTGTTTTCTGAAATTAGTCAATCCGTTGTACGACAAATTTATAAAAAAGTGCCGGAAAAATATCTGTTTGAAAAATTGGCATCACTGAAAATTTCCTGATGCCGTCAGAATTCAACCCTGCCGCAAAAAAGCCGGTTTGTAAAAAACGCCAACCAGCAGTGTTCAGAGCCAATGTTGGTTTGCTGGTTGGCGTTTTGGTTTTCTTTTCAGAAGCCTAATGTCTGCTTATTTCTGTGCAGCAGGATTTGGATGGATAATCTGTTTCAAGGCTTCCTGGTAATTAAATCCTTTGAAAGTCGGACTTTCTGAATTGTGACATTTGGTGCAGGTCTTTTCATCGGGGATGATCAGGCCGTTTGCAACGGATTTTTCCCTGCTTTTCATGATTGCGGTTGGAGAATAATCACCACCCGGGCCATGGCATGACTCGCACGAAACACCTTCTTCGATGGTTAATCCGGCAAGTCTTTCAGGTTTTGCAGTAGCAGCCGTTGCGTGGCATTTCAAACATTTTGGATTTGTCTTTTCATCGCCCTTGAGGCTTTCCATTGCCTTGGCGTGTTTTGTTCCTGACCATTGCTTGAACTGCTCGCCGGTAGCTGGCTTGTTGTGACACATTTTGCATTTTTTAGCCCCTACATAATCGTGGTCGGCTGCCATAATAGTAACGTTTCCAAGAAAAAAGAGGAAACATGCAATTAAAAAACTTCTTATCAGCATAATTTTTAACTTTTTGGTTAATAATAATTTTTAATAATCGTCTGAAAATTTATCGCTTTGTTTCTTTACAAATGTTTTGCCGTGTTGTGTTATTTATGATTGATTTCAAAAATACAAAAAAACTTGTCCCATACTATCTGAAAAGTTGTTTACCGGATATCATCCTAACTTTAGTAAATTCCAAAGAGCAATGAATAAACAATTAAAATAATCATCACAATACCCAATCCCAGGAATGTAAAGCCAAAGAATTTCACGAACCTGATTTGAGAAGGCGTGATTTCTTTCTCGACAACCATTTGGTCGAGTTTGCCCGATTCAACCAGGTCCTGATATTCACGTGGACGGTCTTTTTTGTAGGCTTCCAGCGGGATGTATCCTGTGAAGATGACGGTATCCATCGGGAAGGCTTCGGGTCTGAGGTGTGTATTGAAAAAATGGATTGTAAAAATAAATCCTGTTGCAAGCAGGGCTTCATCGCTGTGGATGATTTGTGCTACATTGATGGCCCACCCTGGGAAGAATAGGGTGAAAAACTCAGGGAACCATAGTATTAGTCCCGAGAAGCCAATTACAGCAACTCCCCAGAAAACAGCCATATAATCAAACTTTTCGTAATAGGTAAAGCGGCCAAATTCAGGACGTGGGCCTTTGCCAATAAACCATTTTAACGATGCTCCCAGGTCTTTCATATCCTGCATGTTGAACATCAGCGAATGCTTTCCGAAAATGAAATTTTTCCAGGTAACACCTTCTTTTGTACGCTGTTGAAACAGGGTAACAAGGTGATAAATAAAATATCCGAAAGTTATAATGGCAGCAAACCGGTGCAAATTCCCTGAAGCTTTAACGCCTCCAAGCAGGTTTGCCACCCAGCTGGCCCACTCCATGTGAGCAAATTTCAGGGTCATTCCCGTAAGGGCGAGCGTTAAAAAACTAATAATGACAAGCAGATGTGTAAAACGCTGCCTGAGGTTGAACCGACGGTAATATTTTGCCGGACCCACAGGCATGTCGTGTTTAACATGCTTGCGCATTTTGAGCGACATGGGCAGCCACATCAGGGTATGAATCCCAAAAAATGCAAATACCGAAATCAGCAGCGTGGTCATGATCCAGAACGACCAGAAAAGAACGTCATTATCGTTGTGGGTGGCATGAGTAAGATACCCCGTGAACTCGAGATTTGCGTTGGCATGGCACTTTTTGCAGGTATTAACAATGTTTTTGTAGCTTAACTGCGAATATGGGTTGTCAACCTTGTAAATATTGTGCGAACCGTGGCAGTCGGAACAACGTGCAGCCTGCATATCACCAAGCATGTAGGCTTTCCCGTGATAGGTATCCTTGTAGGTTTCGGCCAATTTTTTATGACAGGTACCGCATTGTACGGTTACTTCGAACATGAATTGATCTTTGTCGATTTCGCTGATTTCGTGTGATGAATGACAGTCGTTGCAAACCGGATATTTAAGTTTTTCGGTGTCATTCAGAAATGAATGGTCACTCCGCAGATACTCATCGTAGATGCTTTTGTGGCATTTTGCACAGGTTTGCGAAATGTTTTTCCGGTTGATGGACGAAAGCGTGTCCGTTTCTCTCATCTCGCGGTGGGTTGTGTGACAATCGGTACAAATTGCACTTACAATCAGCCCTTTTTCCATCAATCCCCGGCCATGAATACTTGTTGAATAATCTGCAAAGGCATCAATTTCCTTCAAATCAGCATGGTTGTTGGCAACTCCGTCCTTACGGTGACACTCACCACACAAATTGGGAACCGCCGACCTAAACGTTGAAGAATTTTCATCATTTTTCGATTTTGTCTGATGCGTACCATGACAATGGGTACAATAGGGGGCATCGTCATTTTTAGCCAGATAGCCTTTGCCGTGACCACTCTGAAAATATTCGTTGGCCACTTCGATGTGGCAATTGGAGCAATCTACCCATTCGGCCGTTTCACAAGGCCGGTCAAGCCGTGGTGTAACGTCAGCATGACATTTGATACATGGAATATTTACGTGAACCGAATTTCCAAGGTGACCTATATCGACAGGTATTATTGAATCGCCTTTATAGACCGGTTTTTTGGCCACATTCTCATAATCATGACATGCAAGACATTGTTTATTTGAAAATGTTTCCTCAATTCTTGAAATCTGAACAAGATGTGGCGGGTGGCAATCGGAACATGATGGAACAGCGCCCGGGCGTTCTTCCCAAAGCTCGTTTTTAATTATCTTCTTGTGGGTTTGTTCTATTCTTACATGACATTTCATGCAGGTGGCCGCCACGCGGTCGTGGTGCACCGAAGACCTTCTGTCGCTGCTCGGAAGTGTCATGTGGTTGTCGTGACAATCGTTGCAGGTGGCTGTAACCAGAAGCCCACTTTCAAACAAGCCTTTCCCATGAATACCCTGGCTGTAATTGAGCATGATATTATGCTCGGAGATGTTGTAAATACGGGCAACCGGGGCTCCTTCCTTATGACAACTGCCGCACAGGTAAGGAATGTTCATTTTGTAGGTTTTTGAATCGGGGTTAGCCGGATCAAGTATTTTGTGGGTTCCGTGGCATTCCTTACAGGTAGGAGCATAGGGTTCGTTGCGACTAAAAGCCTGCCCGTGAATCCCCTGCAGATATTGCATTTCGGCAGCCTTGTGACAGTTTCCGCAATTCACAACCGGCATCTTGTTCACCCCCTCGGAATGGGGAAAATTTGCCGCATCCTGCTCAACATGACATGAAGCACATTCAACACTGCTGTGTACTGAATTTTTGAATGCATCCCTGGTAACATACAACGATACATTTTTGCCATTCCTAACCATAAATAGTTCAGGGTCTTCATGACACATCAGACATTCATCATCGGTCTGAGCCTGTACAAAACCCCACATCATGATGAATATCAACGGCAAGAGCGTTTTCAGGCTCAGTATTTTGCAGGTTTCTTTGTTCATTTTCTATGTTGTAAATTCAATCATTAAACTTATGGTTTATTATGTTGATTTATTTAAAAATCGGGTGTTCAAAACCATTATTTCTTTTAGTGCCAGCCATTTATCATACTTTTAAAGTTGCTGGTTGGTGTTTTGCCAATGGTACAAAAATAAATGTGGATCAGCATGAAAACCGATAAAGCAAATCCGGCAATAATATGAATCAGCCCTGTGAGATGAATTCCACTGATTTGAAACACTCGACCTGGTAAAAGCTCCGGAAAAATCAAACCAAAGCCACTGATGATCAGAATTGGCATTAAGATGTACATAGCACCAACGTAGCTGATTTTTTGCAATGGGTTAAATTTTCTCTCAGTATTTATGGGAAACGGGCTCTTTTCGTGTTTAAAAATTCCCCAGGTATAATACCTGAATTGCTTGATAAGTTCAATCAGAATGATGCTCCAGTTTATTCTGTAGAATTTGCCATTTTTAGTAAACTTATTGCCAATCAGAAACATAATAAAACCAATGGTGAGTATGATGCCTGAGATGTTGTGAAACGACACTGCGATGTCGAACCTGATTAGAGGATATTCAACGGATGAATATTGAAGGCTAAGTCCTGTAAAAAGCAGAATAAGGAAAAACAGGCCGTTTATCCAATGCCAGATTCTCAGCCAAACAGGATACAGATAAAGTTTTTCTTCCATATTATTTATTTATAAATCTGAGGATTGCATGAATGATGATTCCAATAAAAGTCAGCCCAAAAACAATGAAGCTGACAACGTTGAGGTAATAATTGCGGTTTGCACCAATAATATAGTGCTCTCCTAAAATGGTGGCATTAAAAAACCCAAGACTACTGCGCTTTTCAACACTCTCGAATTTGTACAAGGTAGCCATGAGCAGGGAGTTTTGCGAATGACACTCCACACATTTTCTAACAGCTTTTTCCTTTTCCTGAACCTTATGCGCTACCAGAATATCCCTGTCAACCTCGGTGTGGCACTCAATACAGCGTACTTTGCTGAAATGCAGCGCCTGATTGGGGAGCCATTCGTGGGTCACCAATACATTTGGATTGGTAAGGTTGGTGAGGAGCTGATATTTTTCAATATTTGCATGGCAACTCAGGCAAATGTCGTTGTCGTAAACGATTACCTCACCAATGTTTTCGTTGTTTCGGGCGCTAATCCTGTAGCTGTGCGGATTGTGACACATCCAGCAGGTAAAGTCTTCGCTGTGTTTTGTTGAATGTACGCTGGCTAAAAATTCTTCTTCGATTTTTTCAAAATGAAAATGTGCATAAGTTTCATCGCCACCATGACAGTCGAGGCAGTTAAATTTTGGCTCCATTCTTAAATTTCCATCATGTGGAAAATTACGGTAATCGCTCGAATGACAGTCAGTGCATACAAAAGACCGATGGTTGGATTTGTAATACTGCGCTGAATCAATCAAAAAGTAGGGATTCATTCTGTCTTTCACTTCTTTGCCAACAAATTCATTATGATAAAAGTAGAACCGTTGACCATGACATTTCAAACATTTTTGGTTTTGAGATGCGCTTTCCGGAATTTCCTCTTCCGCAAGGCACAATACCGGCAAACACCATAAGAAAGTGAACAAGAGTGCCGGTAGTAAGTAAATCTGTCGTTTTTGCATTAGTAATAAAATAGTTTCTGTTAAAAACTCAGCTTTGTTAATTTATAGCTGATAAATGTCTTTCATTCTTTTTGTTTTTAAATAATTACAGTTTAGTCAGTTTTTATTGCATTATCGAAACCGGAGGGATTTATACATCCTGAATTTCTCCGGTTCCGATGATAATGGTCAAAAAATTTGCATGTAGCTGTTTTGTTACATTAAAACCCCCACAATCTGGTCATCACAAAGCCAAATCGCCAGTTTTCGATGTTTTTCCAGTCCGATTTGTTGTACATAAAACTGTGCTGATTCAGAATTCCATTGGTGTTGGAAATAAAAATCTGGAAAGCGTGTGTACCCGTCGAAACTTCATATCCGATTCCAACGGCCGGGTCGGCAACTTCAAAATCTTTTTGTTCCGAAATAGCCTGGATTTTCAAAGGTGCGTCAACCTGGAAAATGAAAGATGACTGGGGTGAGAATTTGATTCTTCCGTTAAAACCAACGCCAACAACATCGTGATTTGATAATGAATCGACTGAGTTGAAATGGGTGAACGATCCGTGAACCTGCAACGAAATGGCATCACTAAATTTCCGGCCAACAATTACCTGACCGAAATAGGACAAACGGTTGGTAAATTTGTATTCGGTTCCAAAAGTCTGATCTTTCCGCCCATCAATGGCCATGTTGCCAAATAGTGTAACCGAAACAGGAATTGTGTTTTTCCGGGTTTGCTGAAGCAGGTTGTATTTTACCTGAAAATCGCTGTACATGTTGGTTCTGGTAAGTCCGTATCCTATCATAAGATTGTTGAGGATGCTGTAGTTGAGTCCTAGCCTGATGTTGGCTGAGGAATAGATTCCATAAACATCTTTAATACCCTGTTCAACTGTTCCAAATCTGTGTTGAATAAGCATTTCGAGGGTTTTGGCTGTGGGTATCTGACTTGTTTGCTGGTCGATGAGGATTCCACTTTCAAAAGGTGCTCTTACCGGTAAATCTTTTTCAGGGGCAGATGATTCTTCTTGTGCTAACAACAAAGTAGTAACACAAAACATTAACAGAAAGCCGATTATATACTTTTTCATATTTTTAAAAATTTTCGGTTAAACTTAGTTATTCAAAGCACCTTGAGTAATCCATTGAAGAATGATTTGTGCTTCAGCTTCGCTGGAGTATTTTGCATTGTGCGATCCAAGTGAAGGATGCGGGTAGGTGTAAATTTTGCTCGATGCCGGGTCAGCGGTATTAATGAGGTTTGAACTCTTCAAATTGTTGTAGGCATTGGGAAGAGTAAGGTCCAAACCTCCAAATCCACCTGATTTGTGGCAAACGGTGCATCCGTTGGACTGAAATATTGGGATAACTTCCTGAGCAAAACTGATGGTGTCCTCCGGATTTGGAGGAGGCGTGTACTCCGGTTTAATAAATTCGTATTCGCAGGAGGCCATTGTGAATACTGCAAATACCAAGATTACGATTTGTAACAGTCTGTTTGTTTTCATTTTATTGATTTAAAAAATTATTTACAATGATAAATGAAAAAAGGCTTGCAATGGAAATTGTAAGCCTCTTTTTTTCAAAATCAACCACTATTTTTATTTAGACAATGCTTCAATAGAGTTGGTTAACAATGCTTTGGCATACTTGTAATTGTGAACGCCGCCGCTTCTGTCTTCCTGAACAAACTTGTAGTTGTACCAGCATCCAAGTTCATCTGCCGAAAGATTGGCAGGGTTGCTTGAACTTGCGTTTCCGCCATTATCACCAGCCAGATAGTCGGTGTCGGGATTTCTGATTCCCTGGTCGGCCAGGATTGTACCCAATTGTTCTAACAAACCATTGATTTCGGTCATCATTTCTTCGGTTTCGGTTTCGATGCCATCGGGATGGCAGGCAAGGCAGTTGTCAGCAATATTTGCTTTCATATTGTGTCCGCCGGCCATTTCTTCAGCATTGAAAGTACCCATGTGACATGAAATGCAACCATCGGGTACACCAGTGTGTGAGTGATTCTGGTAGGTAATACTTCCGGGTACTCTGTATCCGCCAATACCTGCCAGCATGTTGCTCATTGGTCCGTGATGGGGGCCATACCTGAAACTGGTAATTGTGTAAGTTTCGGTGCTTCCCACTGCCGGGAATGGATTTGAAATCCTTGACTGGTGACAATTTGAACAAAGATTCCCAGTGCCAAAATCAATACCGGTAACTTCGTAAGGATTCATCCAGAATGTTACAGGATCTGAATAGGTTAATGCCAGGTCGTCCGGTGTGTAAGTGTCATGGATTTTGTGGCATGTGTAGCAGTTGATAGGTAGCGGGTCTTCAATGACAGCCGCTGTTGACTGTGCTCCGGTGGGCATTCTTTCAAGAAATCCCTGGCTGGTATGACAGGGTGCACAGTTTGTGCCATTTTCAAAATAATAACCACCTGTAGCATGAGTTGAACCTTCCCACTGCAATACTTTTGCTTCCAGATTCTGTGTGTTGTCGTGACATTGAATGCAACCTGCAGTTCCGTCGGTTCCGTTGATACCATCCTGGCCATCAACACCATCTTTTCCTGCGGGACCGGCAGGGCCTTCTTTTGTACAACTTACAATCATCATCGCTAAAAAAGCAACGATCGTTAATAAACTTAAAAGTTGAAGTCTTTTCATGTGATTTTATCGTTTTGGTTAAACAATTTATTGTTTTGAAATTTTTTCCAAAAGTAGCCCTGTTATTAACATGCAACCAGTTAAATACGTAGGAATAATACAAGAATAGAAAAATATTTTCCATTAAAATTATTGACAATTATCAACAATAAGTTGATTTCACTTAACAGAAACTGCTATCGTATTGATTTTATGAATAATTTTGTCATCGCATTAAAACTATCTTTTAAACCACTCTATGATTGAATTTAAAAAGTCGGCAAATTGTGAAAACTGCCAAAACTGCAATTTCAGGTCGCCACTTTTCAGTTTGTTGAATCCTGATGAACTTCAAATGATCAACCAGGACAGGTTTGAGGTATTTTTCAAACCCGGTGAAATGATTTTTAAGCAAGGTTCGGCATCCTCACACTTTCTTATGTTAAATTCAGGCCTCGTAAAGTTGAACCTCGAAGGCCAGAAAGACCGGAATCTTCTTTTGCGGATTATTAAACCACCCCAAATGTTTGGAGGTCCGGGAATATTTGTCGATCAACGTCATTATTACTCTGCAACAGCTATCGAACCTTCTTCTATCTGTTTTATCCGGCTCGAGAATTTCAGGAGAGCTATCCGCCTGAATCCTGATTTTGCCGAAAAATTTATCGAAAACATCAGCCTCAACTCCATATTCACATTTGGGCGTTTTGTCGATCTCACGCAAAAACAAATGCCTGGTCGTGTTGCTGATGCACTCCTGTATCTGAGCAATGAAATTTATCAGTCGAAACAGTTTAAAATCTCACTCTCGAGACAGGACTTAGCCGATATGACCAGTTTGTCGAAGGAAAGTTTCATCAGGATCATCAAAGAATTTAAGGAAGATGGACTAATTGTGATGAATGGCGATTTTGTTGAGATTACCAAACCAGAAGCCCTGAAAAAAATCAGTCAGATTGGTTAATTACACCTTAATAAATTAATGAGCCCAGTCTAAAAAAGGTAGTTAACCCCAAAATTGCCTAAAGGAAACTTATGAAACCTGTTGATTTTTAGCTTAACTTCCATTAGGGTCAAGGGTAAAAAAAGCTAAAAATCAGCAATTCGGAGCCTTTTAGAATGGTTTCAATTATGTTGAAAACCCGATTTTCACAACAAAAACACACACCTTTAAAATGTGTTTTACCAATAATCAATGCTTTGTTTGAGTTGTAGCCCACCTGATGACCCACCTGCCAAAGGAATGATGACAGGCAGACATGTTTTAGAGGTAAAACAACAAATTATAGTCCGATCTCATTGATTAGTAAATACTTAAAACCTATTTCTTTAATTCAGGAGAATATGAATACCCAGGGTAGTGTTGATTATTGAAATGGTTTTGTAATCGGTTCTTACTCCGCCGCCACTGGTATTAAACGTGAATTCGAGCTGATCGTGAATTATTTCAGTATCGAGCACAAATCCCACACAAGATAAATACCAGGCAAGGCTGAGTCCGCCCTGCCATGAAAACTTCCAGTTTTGTGCCGAGGTAATTTCTGCCCAGGGGGCATCTACACCAAAATATTCGGGTTTGTAGAGCTGATAAGGCGTTTTTCCGTAAAGTAAGCCAAACAGCAACTTCCCTTTTACCGAAAATCGCCCGCCAAGTGCTACCTGAGCAGCAGGCCCAGCCATAGTGGTTACAATCATGTAGGGGTTGGAGCGAATGGTAACATCTACTAAAAACGGATCGGAATCGATGCGTGCTCTGCCCAGTGAGGCTACATCCACAGAATGATAATTTACTGATGCATTGGCTTCAATCCCAAGTTTTGGTTTGAAAAACCAGGCGCCTCCGAGTGAAATGTTAATACCCGGTTGGGTAAAACATCCCTTTTCCAGATCTTTGGAGGCATATTTACCGAAAGGAACTGATAATCCGCTCCTTATGGATACAAATGACGGAAACTCCTGTGCCTGAATCGCCGGTACAACCAGCAGCAACAAAAGATATAACAGGCTGGAATGCTTATTTACTTTACGAGTGGACATGATGCAAAGGTGAAAAAAAAACCGGAACTGGTTTTTGTCAATTCCGGCTTTTCGATTCAGGATTATTGAACCAATAACTTTTTCCTGAAGATAGTTTTGTCGCTTGAAAACTCAACGAAGTATAATCCCGGTCCGGGCATTGAATTTTCGGTAGAAATGAGATAACCTGCATTAACAGTTGTAGCCTCCAGTACCTTGACCACCCTGCCCCGAACATCAAACAATTTGATCCTCACGTCATTCAACTGCTGCTTTACAGAAAAATTAAATATTCCCGATGAAGGATTTGGGTACACTTCGACCAATTCATTTTCGGTTTCATCCATGCCGACGGTGTTTATTACTATGAAAGCCGAGTACACATCACTGCCACACATCTCGCTGTTAGCGGTAAGGTTGACTTCATACTCACCATCTTCGCCATAAACATGAACCGGATTGGTTTCGGTACCCGAAGTACCATCTCCAAAGTCCCAGGAATAGGAAACCGCATTTTGTGAATTATTGGTAAAGGATACTGTTCTACTTTCGATTACATAGGTAAATGCTGAAACTGGTTCCGGGAAAATGGTTATGTAATCGGTTTTGGTAACCGTTACGTTGCCATTGATGGTTAATGAAACCGTTTTTGCGCCCGGTGATGAATAATAAACCGTGTGCGGTCCTTGTGTAGTGGCTGTTTGAGGTACGGCACCATCGCCAAAACTCCACTCCCAGGAGGTTGCAGCTGTTGAATTATCAGAAAAAACAATGTTTTGTTGGGGGCAAGCCTGAGTGATGTCTGCACCAAACTCGGCAACTGCTGTCTGGGTAAGTTCAATTGTTTCGGTATGAACATCATCGCCACACATCTGGCTTGTTGCGGTAAGGCTTACCTGGTAGGTTCCATAGTTAGCGTATGTGTGTACCGGATTGGTTTCGGTGCTGGTATTTCCGTCACCAAAGTTCCACAAATAGCTTGAAGCATTTTGAGAATTGTTGGTAAAAGTGGCGGTAAGATCATTCACAGCACTTGAAAAACCAGCCATAGGATTCGAATAAATGGTGATGTAATTGGTTTTGGTAACCGTAACACTTCCATTGATTGTAAGGGCTACTGTTTTTGCACCCGGTGTAGTATAGTGAACATTATGTGGCCCTTGGGTATTGGCAGTAGCAGGTACTGCACCCGACCCGAAATTCCAGCTCCAGGAGGTTGCACCGGTTGAATTATCAGTAAAAACAATGTTTTGATCAACACAGGCTTCGGTTTCACTGGCGCCAAATTCGGCAATGGCTACAACATCAGGTTCGTACGTAAGCTGCATATTGATAAAATATGGCTGGTTTTGGGGTGTAATTGTAACGGGTTCAGTTCCTTTCATAAAGTTAATGCTGTACAATGGCCCCTGGGCGTGTTTATCGGTGTATTCGATGCGCATGGTGTATTCGCCGTCAGGTACCACATTCCCCTCCAGGTCGGTGCAATCCCATTCTACAGTATGGGTTTGATGTGAAGTTAGTGTCGGCCCGGTGATTGCATCGATCACATTGTAGTTTGAAGCCGCCTTCCAGGTGTATAAATATTGCTTTCGGGCATTGGCCATGGCTTTTCTTGTTTTTACAAATACACCGTTTTTTTCAACCCAGATGGCCAGGATGTTCTTTGGTGAGTAAGTACCGTTTTCAGTCACTGTTTTTACGGTAAAAGTAACAAGCCCGGGGGTGTTGTCACGATGTTTTTCTTTGCTTTTATCTGAAAATGAGGAAAACAGAAAAAAAGCAATAAAGGTTATCAAAAACATCAAGGTTGGTAAAAATACTTTTCTCATCATAGTTTAAAATTTAAAAGTTTAGTATTTATTTAAGTGAAGAACGCTGCAAATGTATCAATATGACGATAATAAACAGGTAATACCTTGCATGGTTTTAACCAAATTTTAGTTATTACATCCTCAGGAATCAACATTTTAAGGTGTAATAATGGTTAAAGGTTGCATGCAGAAACCTGCTTTTGAAAATGTTATTCTTGCATCACTGTAATTAATTGGTTATTGACGGGTTAGGGTCAGCGGAATTAAAAATTCCGGTTTGCCCGGCTGAATAATAGTACCATCACGATTCAAATTTTTGCTGTAATCACCCGGATTTTCAGAAATAAACTAATTTAGCCCCCGAAAAGAGGGGAAAATGATTAAGTTTGAGGAAAATTACAACCGGAAAAGATATCGGGTAGCCTACCATACCACTACATTCAGCATTACTTTGGTTCTCTTCATGCTTGGGCTTTTAATTTTTTTATTACTTCATACCCAGCGACTTACCGATTATGTAAGGGAAAATATTGGTATTTCGATTGTCATTAAAAGCGATGTGGACGAATTTGAAATCATGGAGCTAAAATCGAGAATCGAAATGAACACCTTTGTAAAAAGAGCAGTTTACACAAGCCGGGATGAAGCTGCCAAAGAACTGACTTCGGAACTTGGGGAAGATTTTGTCGGGTTCATCGGGTACAACCCGCTACTTCCGGTAATCGAAGTTTATCTGGTTTGGGAATATTGCAACGAAGAGGGCTACAAAAAGTTTGAACGCACCCTGAGTCACGAAAAAATTATTAAAGAGGTGTACTATCAAAAACCGATGGTTGAACTCATTAATGCCAATATTTCGAAAATTACTACGGGAATTCTAAGCTTCAGCGGATTGCTTCTGATTATATCAGTGTTGCTCATTTACAACACCATCAGGCTGGCGGTTTACTCAAAGCGACTGTTGATAAAAAGCATGTTGCTGGTTGGGGCAACGCAAAGGTTTATCCGCCGGCCTTTTATTGTCAGTGGCTATTGGCAGGGCATCATCAGCAGTATTCTGGCTTTAGGTTTGCTATTTGCTTCTGCATTTTTGGTAAAGCAAAAACTTCCCGGTCTTAATTTATTGACAGATTTCCGGTCGCTTGTTCTTTTGTCAGGTTCAGTGCTGCTTTTCGGAATTTTCATTACCGGCTTTTCCAACTATTTTGCAGTTAAAAAATATTTAAAAATCAATTCAGAAGAATTATATTAATAATTTTACCGCCCAAAGCAAAAATCGTTGACTATGGCAGTGAAAAAAGAAAAAATTGCGAAAAAAGCCGTTGCACCTGAAACTCCTCAACCGAAAAATGAAAACCAGGATTTTGCCTTCGGCAAAAGCAATTATAAATGGTTGCTCATTGGAATTGCCTGTCTGTTTGTTGGTTACCTGCTGATGATTGGAGGCGGATCAACCGATCCAAACGTGTTTAATTATGGCATGTTCAATTTTCAGCGGCTCACGCTTTCACCAATTTTACTGATAGCAGGTTACATGATTGGAATTTATGCCATCATGAAAAAACCGGAAAATACGGAACAGTAATATTGCGATGTAGCTACTTGCTACAGTCATAATCATCTGAAAAAGAATAATTGACGCTTTTTATCTACAGTTTTCCAGTTTCAATGTTTTGTAATTCTCTGATTTTCTGAAAATGATCACAAAAAATTCTTCAGAACACAATCCCGATTTCGATGCCGGCGAAGTAATCCTGATTCATAAAAACATCGATTGGACCTCCTACGATGTTGTAAGAAGCATTCAGGTTTTCATAAAATTCAATTACGGAATAAAAAAAGTGAAGATCGGCCATGCCGGTACATTAGACCCCCGCGCATCAGGCCTGATGATTATTTGTACAGGCAAAAAAACCAAGGAAATAAATCAATTTCAGGAACTTGAAAAAGAATACTCCGGAACTTTTTACATTGGGAAAACAACCCTTTCGTTTGATACCGAAACCTTGCCCGACAAAGATTTTCCGACAAATCATATCGATGACTTACTGTTGCAAGAAACAGCCAAAAAGTTTACCGGCGAAATAGAACAATTGCCACCAAAGTTTTCAGCAGTTAAAATTCAAGGGAAAAAAGCTTACGAATTTGCCCGGAAGAACAAGGATTTTGAAATAAAAACCAGAAAAGTCACTATTACCGAGTTTACGCTCGAAAGTTGCGTCTTACCTGAAATTCCATTCAGAATCAGGTGTAGCAAGGGAACCTACATCAGGGCCCTGGCCAACGATTTTGGCGAAGCCTTGGGCAGTGGCGCCTACCTTTCGTCGCTGGTACGAACTGCCATTGGCCCTTACACCATTGCAGATGCTTTGACAATTGATGAATTTAAGGAAAGATACCAGGTTGCCAAAGATCCAAGGTTCAGGAAAAGTGTTTCGTTTCTTTATGATGAAAAACGAAAACCAAGAATATTTGATGGCCTGTCTCGATTAAATAATGAATAATCTGTTGGCTGCAAAATAACCTATTTCAGGCTATTTTCTCACCTTTCAGCAATTTCCAGGCTTTCTGAAATGTAACATCACGCTGATGGTACACCGGATAAAATCCTTTATCGTCGAGAATGTTGCGGCCAATAAGGGCTTTCAGCAAATTTTCAATATCCTGTTTGCGTGCTTTAATGCCATTTTCATCTCCGGTAACTCCATTTTTTTCGGCAAACGAAATGAAAGAAGCAAACACTGATTCGCTGATATTGAACCCATTCAGGAAGTCTTTGTAGTTTTTGTAGCGGCTCAGCTCATCACGCCTTGAATCGGTGTATTCAAAGGTAAAATCATAAAACACACCTTTGTTAATAAGGCGGTTGTAATAAACCCAATTTTCGCCCGATTCGGCAGGAATGAATATGTCGGGCATAATGCCACCGCCACCATACACAATTTTGCCACCGGGGGTAACATATTTCAATGAGTCATTAAAATGTATGCTGTCAGAATTAAGTATTTCGCCGTTAACAAACCTGTCGTGAAACTCCTTATAATATTCCTCGGCGCCTTTGGTGTAGGGTTTTTGAATGCACCGACCGGTTGGTGTGTAATAACGTGCTACGGTAAGTCGCAGCGCCGAGCCATCGTAAAGCCCGAGTTGCTCCTGCACCAGGCCTTTTCCGAACGAACGGCGTCCGATAATGGTACCCCTGTCGTTATCCTGAACAGCGCCAGCCACAATTTCGCTGGCTGAGGCTGATCCTTCATCAATTAAAACCACCAGTTCACCCGTTTCAAACTTGCCCCGGCTGGTTGCGTAAGCATAACTCCGCGGGCGGCTTTTCCCTTCGGTGTAAACAATTAACTTTTTATCGGGCAAAAATTCGTCTGATATTTCGATGGCCGCCTGCAAATATCCGCCTGTGTTGTTCCTCAGATCAAGAATCAGTTTCTTCATCCCCTGCGATAGCAGATCATCCAAAGCGTTGGACATTTCTTTGTGTGTAGTTGCCGAAAATTTGTTGAGTTTTATGTAACCCACCACATCATCAACCATGTATGCGATATCGAGGCTGTAGGTAGGAATAATGTTGCGGGTGATGGTAAAATCCAGCAGTTCTTTCTGTTTTAATCTGAAAATACCTACATTTACTTTAGTACCACGTGGGCCTTTCAGTCTTTTCATCACCTCGCTGTTGGTAATTCCTTTGCCGGCAATGGTGTCGCCATCAACGATCACAATCCGGTCTCCGGCCTTTATTCCAACTTTTTCGGAAGGCCCTCCCGCAACCGGCGAAATGACCATTACCGTATCTTTTTCGATCCGGAACTGAACGCCAATTCCTTCAAAATTGCCTTCCAGCTGTTCATTCACCTCATCAAACTCACGGGCAGGAATGTATTGTGAGTGTGGATCAAGCTCGCTCAGAATTTGGTTGATGGCATTTTCCTTTATGTTTTCTATGTTCACAGTATCCACATAATCCTGCCTGATATAATTGACAATATCACCAATTTTGTCGTACCCCGACAAATTGATTGGAAAAATGTTTTCCCCGGCATTTGAATGAGGTGTAAGTTTTACACCAATCAAAATACCTGCCGACAAAACAACGGCAAACAGGATGGGCAGATAAACAGTAATTTTATGTTTAAACATGTTCATTCTTGTAATTTCTTTGTGGTAATTTCAAAAGTTGGCAAAAATATTATCTTTAACGCATCAATCAGGATTAACTCAATTTTAATAAACATCGTACATGTCGAAGCTATTTATTGTTCCCACGCCGGTAGGTAATCTCGATGACATCACCATCAGAGCGGTGAAAGTATTAAAGGAGGTGGATTTTATTTTAGCCGAAGATACACGCACCAGCGGCAATTTGCTAAGGCATTACGAAATTCAGAAGCCGCTGATTGCCTACCACCAGGTGAATGAGCATAAAATAACCGAAAAGATCGTTGGGCGCCTCCAAGGTGGCGAAACTGCTGCCCTGGTGAGCGATGCGGGAACACCGGCAATTTCAGATCCGGGATTTTTGCTCGTCCGTGTCTGTATCAACAACCACGTTGAAGTAGAATGTTTGCCAGGAGCAACCGCTTTTGTTCCGGCACTTGTCATTTCGGGTTTGCCCTCCGACCGGTTTGTTTTTGAAGGATTTTTACCTCACAAAAAGGGGCGAAAAACAAAACTTGAGTTTTTAAGTAAAATGCCTTATTCCGTCATTTTGTATGAGTCGCCGCACCGGTTGCTCAAAACCCTTGAACAGATCAGCGAAAATTTCGGAGAATCGCGCAAAGTTTCTGTCTCACGTGAATTAACAAAAGTTTTTGAGGAAACTGTGCGTGGTGCTGTTTCTGATGTTATCGATTACTTTTCGACACATTTAATAAAAGGTGAATTTGTTATTGTGATTGAAGGTAATGACGACAAATAAATGCACCGAAAACTGAATCAATATTCAAAATTTCTATTTTAAAAATTTTAAACATGGCCTACACTTACGAATATCCCCGTCCTGCAGTTACCGTCGATTCAGTGGTCTTTTGCCGGTTTGCCGATGGATGGAAAGTTCTGCTTATCCGTCGCGGGCAACCGCCTTTTCAGGGTAGCTGGGCATTACCAGGTGGATTTATCGAGATGAATGAAACACTGATTGAATCGGCCCGGCGTGAACTTTTTGAAGAAACCTGCCTTTCAGGAATTCACCTGAAACAATTCAGGGCTTACGGCGACCCCGGGCGCGACCCGCGTGGAAGAACTGTTGGTGTGATTTTTTATGGATTTACCAATGCTGAAAATACAACGGCTAAAGGTGGCGACGATGCCGCCGAAGCCCGGTGGTTTGGTATTGAACATCTACCAGTGCTGGCTTTCGACCATGGCATAATTTTGCACGATTTGATTCGTAAACTTAAAGATGATGGAGATATTTAAAATGAAAAACCCACAACCTGAAAAAACCAATCAGAAACCAAATGCAATTGCTGAACCTTGTTGTTTGAAAAAGAAACTGATCCTGCTGATTTCAGTATCGATATTGCTTCTGGTGCTCAGCACCAATCAAAAAACAACTGCCCAGAATGTTGCAACCACCAAATATCGCTTTCCTTACAACCTGACCTATTCGGCACAAAAATTTATGTTGCCCCGCGAATTGACGGAAATTTCAGGAATTGTTTATTTCGATAAAAACACCATTATCGGCATCCAGGACGAAAAGGGCAGATTGTATTTTTACGATATTCGGGAGAAAAAAATTACCAGAGAGATCAAGTTTTTCGACGAAGGTGATTTCGAAGATATTGCCCTGGTTGGCAACTCCATGTTTGCCTTGCGAAGCGATGGTCTGCTGGTGGAGGTCGAAAATTTTACATCCAAAGAAAACCTGACGGTAAAAAAATATTTTACCCCCTTGTCGTTAAAAAACGATTGCGAGGGGCTTTGCTACGACAAAACCACAAATTCGCTTTTTATTGCACTAAAAGAGATGAATGGGATTAAGGAAAAAGACGACCAGCCGGGTTTCAGGGCTATTTACAGTTTCGACCTGGATACCAAGACTTTATCGGAAAAACCTGCCTATCTCATCAAAATTTCCACCCTGGACATTCCTGAAAAATACCCTTCCAAATCGAAAAAGAAATCGGGTGAAATCAAATTCAAGCCCTCAGCAGTTGCCATTCACCCCATCACCAACGAAATTTATGTACTTGCCTCAGTAGGAAACAAACTGATTGTTTTAAACCGAAACGGGGAAGTAGTTTACAAAACAGGTTTGGATAAAAAATTCTTTCCGCAGCCCGAAGGGATTGCATTTTCACCCGAAGGATCACTTTTTATTTGCAATGAGGGTGGTGACGGGACCGGGACGCTGTTAAGATTTGACATGAAATGACCTTCCGATTTCCTGAAAAACAATTCGATAGATTCCTGATTATAAAATGGTTCAATTGCGTACGCTCATAATCAAGGTTTCATTTATTTTGCATCGGATAAAAAGGTTTGTCCATTAAAAAGAATAATAACTATGCAGAAGTTTATTTTTTTTGTTCTGATTTTCTGTACTTTAACAAGTAAACTATTCGCTCTTGCCGATTCAACAAAGGCTGAGAAGGATACCTTATCGAAATTTGACGCCACCAACAAAAAAATGGAGGCACTTTTTAAAGTGATACCTGTTCCCATTTTTTCATACACGAGTGAAGCAGGATACATTTTCGGATTAGCCAAATTCAACCTGATCGATCTGAATAAAAACGATACGATTTCTTCTGCCTCAAAAATTTCCGAAGTAGCTACCTTTTCTACAGAAGGGCAGGTAAATATTTCCGTTTCAACAGAACTGGCATGGAACAAAGACAAATACCTTGTGATGGGCTACATCAATTACAAACAGCAACCCGAATACATTTTAGGAATCGGAAACGATGTATCCATTGATAGCGCAGAAAAAATAACACTTACCCGGTTGAAATTTGTCAATTATGGGTTGGTTCAGGTCGTCGATAACCTGTATGTGGGCGTTGGTGTGGATTTAACCAATTACACCAACATCGAAAAGGACAGCA